>CP003179.1:3115265-3472898 GCA_000237975.1 Sulfobacillus acidophilus DSM 10332
CCCATGCGGCGATTCAACACTTAAAAGAAACCTTTCAAGAATTGGCTCGTCAAAGTGTCCAGATTCGCGATCATATGCAAGAAGCCGGCACCTCGGCAGAAACCGGTCACACCACCGTCCGCCAACTGGACGACAATAGCCATCAGCTGACCGATACCATGTCCACCGTCGTCAAAGCCCGTACCGCATTGGAGGAAGAAACCCGCGTCATTGCGCAGTCGACTTCGCTAATCGAAGACATTGCCCGCCAAACCAATCTATTGGCTTTAAACGCGGCCATCGAAGCCGCCCGTGCCGGAGAAGCCGGTCGTGGATTTTCGGTGGTGGCCGAAGAAGTGAAAAAACTATCGGAGGGGTCTCAACAAGCAACCCGACATATCGGCGATACGATTAGCGGGATTCAGACGCGGCTGGCCGAACTCAGCCACGCCATCGCCTCGACCGAAGATTTGCAGTCGCAAGAGGCGGCTCTGGCCCGCCAAGTGACGGGAGCGTTCGGTACGATTCGAGACACCTTGCTGGATGCGGTGTCGGCCCTGCAAGCCATTCATGAACGGATCGAAGCGGCAACCAGCGCCATTGAACAATTGACGGCGGCGGCCGAACTGACCGCAACCCAAGCCAGTGCGGTTACCAATTTAGCTCGTCGATTGAAAGAGGTCCGGGCCTAATGCCCCTGATTCGGAGGCGTCGTCGCACGGCGGCGCCTATTGGTCCGTAGGTCAGGCGACAAACCACGCATTCCGCGGTCATACACTTAGATCCGTTATCTCCTTGAAGCCCATCTCAGGCTATGACAAGAGATCGGGGATTTTTCAGGAATTGGATCACTAATCGGGATTCTATTCATGATATAAAGGCCCCCAACACAGAAATTGGAAGATCCCCGCCCAGAATGGCCTGCCTATGCGATGAACGTTCGTGGGGAGCCGTCGCGCTTCGAACGGGACGGGATAGACCCGTATTCCTGCGGTTAACTCCGCCACCACCACCGTTCCACCACACGGTGACTGAGCCAACGTACCAACCATTTTGATCCCGCCTCGCGAACCTTGGGAATGGTGAATAAAATGCCGGTGACGGCCGTCAAGGGACCCGGCGTCACCAAAAACGCCATGGCAGCCACCAGGATCGCCCCTTCTCCCAACCGATGCACCGGGAACCCTTCAAAAGCCCACTCCCGCTTCACCTGATCCCACCATCGATGCCAACTGCGCCGGGCTAAATAGGCGCCGATGACCGACGATAACAATGTCACCAATAACGTAAATCCCCAGCCTATCCAATGGGCCAGCAAAAATATCAGGCTGAGCTCCACAATGGGTACGATGAAAAACAGGATCATTAGCCGCCGAAACACAGATACCCCTTCATTTCCGTCAAGTCGCAATGGGTGGCACCGGAGTCGGTCGCCCCGGTAATCCGTTCAAGAGCCACCAGCCAATGATTGCGGTAAAAAAGATGCCCAATACCAAGGGACCATACACCCAGTGGGCAAATAACAGCCCCCCCGGCAAAGGTGCCAACGCCCCCGCCAATTCGGTCGCCAAATTAAAGAGGCCATATGCCGTGCCAATTTCCCCGGGTTTGGCCACCCGGCCCAACGCAACCCCCTGTAATCCGCGGGACCCTTCCCCAATGCCCCGTAAAAGACTCGACAAAAGACCCCAACCAAGACTTTCCGGCATCCATAATAATAATAGCCAACCGGCGGCCAAAAGGCCCAATCCCGCCCCCAACGCTTTGGGAATTCCCACGCGGTCCCCCACCCGCGCCCACAAGGGACCGGTGAGCGTCACCGCCGCCATCGCGACCGAGCCTAAAAGCCCGATGGTCTCCATCGAGAGGTGACCCACACTTTTCCAATAGGGCACCACGTACGGCCAAACGAACCCTTGAATCACCGAGAGCGCCGCGGCAAACAACATCCATTGGAAAAATCGCGGCCGGGCGGCCGGCTTCCAGGCCGCCGGGCGTTTAGGCCGGGGACGGGCCGGATGCGAACGGATTTGCCAGACCGCCACCGTCGAGGCCGTATAAATTAACCCGCTCAGGGTAAACACGAGCCCGTAGGAAAACCGAGACGCCAAGTATCCGCCGATCGCCGGACCTAAAACCATGCCGGCCCCGAACACGCTCATCACGACGTTATAACTGAAGGCCAGCTGACCCGGTGCGGCTTCTTCCACAATCACCGCTTGTAACGCCGGGGTCGAAAATGCCGACCCGAAATAGAGCAACACGCCCGGTATTAGCCATTGCCAATGCGGAGCCCAAGCAAATAACCAGGGAACCGGTACCGCGACGACCCAGCCCCACACTAAGATACTTCGGCGATCCACCCGGTCCGCCAACCATCCGCCCGGAAAAACCACCAAGGCGGTGGCCACCCCGGCAACCGTGGTCAAAAACCCGACCACGACCGGACCGCCTCCCAGCTTTTCAACATACAAAGGAAAAAACATCCCATAAAGTCCTAAGCCTAGTCCCCAGAGCCCTTGGGCCAAAGTCAGCCACCACACATCCCGGCTGATCGGCCAGCTTTTTATCCCCCTCAGCGCAAGAACCACGCTCCTCCCGCCATGGATGCCAAAATCACCCACACTGCCGGCCATTTTAACCAGTACAGGGCCACAAAGCCTCCAATAAAAAACAATGCCGGAACCAGCCACCGATCTTTCGGAAACGTACTCGGGATAAGCTCCAACACTAACAGCACCAATAACACGATAACGATGGGCTTGACTCCGCGAATTAATCCCGCCACATAGGGATTCGACCGATATATCAACAATATCCGGTATAACCCGAGCATGAGCACCAAAGAGGGCAACACCACACCCAATAAGGCCGCGGCGGCGCCTAAGAGCCCATTGACCTGGTAACCGATAGTCGCCGCTAATTTCGTCGCGATCGGCCCCGGCAAAGCGTTTCCGATAGCGAGGATTTCGGCAAACTGGTCGTTGGTCATCCAGTGATACCCGTCAACCGTCACCACCTGAATGAGCGAAATCGATCCGGGTCCGCCACCATAGCCCAAAATCCCGACTTTAAAAAACCCCCAAAAAAGCCCCCAAAGTTTGGTCACGCCCCATTCCCTCCCCAAGTTGTCTCTGGGAAGTTCTTGATGGGAGGCTTGGAATCCTTCCTCTACGGCTAGGCATACGCGGCCCGTCCCCAATTTAGACGTGACCCTCAAGAGAAAAAGCCCGCCAAGCGGGCTTTCTTCGGCCTCCTACGACGATTCCTCCGTGCGTTGGTTCGCACTCGGGGATGGTCCTCCCCGCTGTAGCGCCTCGCCAAAGGCGGATTGCAAAATTTTTAGGGGTAACCGGGTCATCCCTTCTAATGCCCAAACGGCCTCGTCGATACTTTCGGCCCAGGGATTGTGCCCTCGTCCAATCGTGCGCCGGATTGCCCGAAACGGCACCGACACGACGGTATCGAGATACCACAGCTCTTGCCGGATTGCGTCATTCAACGAACCTGGCGCGGAAACCGGCGGCTTCGGATGTGGTTTAACCGGTGGGGCGACCGATTCGTTTCGGTGCCCCTCCTCGTGCTCTTCGCGTGCCATTGCCTGCCACCCTTCTCTCCCATCCTGATGATCGCTAGTTGTGTACCAATCCGAGGCACTTTATACCAGATCTTCGGCATACCTTGTAAAGACTGGTCGACCCAGCCGCATACGACCCGGATAGAAGCACGGAACCTAGGTAGGGAGGCAAAAGAGCGTGTTACGACAGCTGTTGAAATCGAAAATCCATCGAGCCACCGTCACCGAGGCGAACCTGAACTATGTGGGCAGCTTAACCCTGGGCTATTCCCTTTGTGAAGCCGCCGACATTTGGCCCCATGAGTTTGTCCATATTACCAATATCAATACCGGCATCCATTGGGTAACATACGTCATCCGAGACGAGGAAAACGAAGGCTCCGTTTGCCTAAACGGCACGGCAGCCCGCCATTTTCATCCCGGCGATCCGGTAATCATTATGGCATACGGGCTTTTTTCGGACGACGAGGCCCATTCGGGTCACCGCCCTTATTTCGTGTACGTCGATCCCGACAATCGCATCACCAACGTCCGGCATGGGGAAGAACCGTTCTCGTTTCCTCCCTCTCCCTGAGTGATGAACGATCATTTCGTTCATGCTAGCCTTGGGACGACAAGCAATTCACCACGTCCTAAGGGGGATGTTGACATGCCGGTGGTAGAGGTTAAAGTGTTACCGATCGGAACCGATGAAGCCAGTATTTCTAGCTACATCCGGGATTGTTATGCCATTGCCGATTCGGCGATTGGCGTCAATGTGACGTTGACTCCCACCTCCACCATTTTAGAAGGCAGTCTGGCCAATATTTTCCCCGTCGTAGAGGCCATGCACCGAAGCCCGTTTTACCATGGGGCGGACCGCGTCGTTACCACCATGACGATCGACGATCGTCAGGATAAGCCGTTAGACATGGTATCTTTGGTGACGTCCGTCATCTCGGATGACGCCTTATTGTAATCCGTAGTGGGGGCGTGTGACGGCCGCACGCCCCTTTAAAAGTATCCACCGGGCGATAAAAGCCGGACCTATGAGGTCTTCTCCGGCTTCAGGCCGAAAAAAATCACCAGCTGATGACTGGTGATTTTTTCGGTATCCTAGTAATGGTGAGATATTAGCCGCGCGGTATGCCTATCCCCTTAGGCAACCGCGCTTTCTTCTAGACTCACGCTCTTTTTCAACAGCATGACCAACCCCGCGGTCACGACCGCCCCGATGGCAATGGCTAAGGCGTAAAGCGGCCAATGCCCAATCAGCGGGAACACGAAAATCCCCCCATGCGGTGCCGGTGACGTGACCCGGAACAACATCGTCAGCATTCCGGTGATGGCCGATCCGACCATGATTGAAGGAATGACCCGAAACGGATCATTAGCGGCAAAGGGAATCGCCCCTTCGGTAATAAAGCAGAGTCCGAGTACAGCGGCCGCTTTGCCGGCATCGCGCTCTTCCGGAAGAAATTTGCCGGGGTTAATTAGTGTGGCCAAGGCCAATCCCAACGGCGGTACCATACCGGCACCCATCACCGCCGCCATAATAATCTCGCCTTCAACCGAATGCGACGCCAATAAGCCCACAGCAAAGAAATACGCCACCTTGTTGACCGGCCCCCCCATATCGAACGCCATCATCGCGCCCAGCAAAAGGCCCAGCCCGGCCGATCCGGTGGTACCCATATGGGCCAACCCGTTGGTCATCCACTCCATCAACGCCGCGATGGGCCGCCCCAGAACAAAGATCATTAAGAGCCCGACAATCCCCACCGACAGCACCGGTAAGATTAATATAGGTTTAATACCGGCCAGCGTTTTCGGCAAGCGAATTGCTTGATTCAGGAATTTGGTAATATAACCCGCCAAAAACCCGGCTAAAATCCCTCCTAAATACCCCGCACTGGCATGCGGATTGCCGTACATCGCGCCTTGGGTGCCAATCCAGCCGCCCACCAAACCGGGGGCAAATCCTGGTCGGTCCGCAATCGACTGCGCAATATAGGCGGCCAAAATGGGGACAAACAGTTGAAAGGCCGAGCCGCCGCCGATGTTCATAAAAGCGACCGATAACGGCGACTTGGTTTGAATGTCGACGGCAAACGACAGCGCAATAAATATCCCGCCGGCCACCACCAACGGCAGCATATGCGACACACCGTTCATCAAATGACGATAGACCGCCGGTGTCTGGGCTTTTTGCCGGGCCTTCAGTTCACTGACCCGCTCCAGATATTCGGATGCGGGTGCCGGCTGGGCCAACGCCGACTGGATTAATCCCGCCGCATCTTGGATGGCGCTGGACACGGAGGCTTGCAAAACCGGTTTGCCGCGAAAAGGCGTCAAATCGACCGCGGTGTCGGCTGCAATAATCACGGCGTCGGCGGCCTCAATATCCGCCGGCGTCAAGGCGTGCTCGACCCCGGAGGCCCCATGAGTCTCCACCCGGATTTCGTAGCCAAGTTCACGAGCCGCTTTTAATAGGGCTTCTTCGGCCATATAGGTGTGGGCAATACCGGTAGGACATGCCGTCACCGCCACAAGTTTTTTCATCCGGCATCCTCCTCTCGATGGACCGTAATAGACGATAACAAGGATTGAATTTGATTTAACGGAGGCACGCGCGTTCCGGCCTGCATTACGGCCGCAGTCCCTAGAGCGGCCGCCCAGCGCATGGTGTCTGTCCAAGACCACCGCCAATAGTGGCCGGACAAAAGCCCCGCCACGACGGCATCCCCTGCTCCGACCGACGACTGCACCGGTACCGTCGGCACCCGAACCTGGTACGTGGCGTCTCGGCTGACCACCAACAAGCCGTCCGGCCCCCGTGATACCACCACAGAAAGGACTCCCGCGTCCTCGACCATGGCCCGGGCTGCCCGTTGAATCGCGGCCTCGGAATCTAAAAGCCGGTCTGACCAGTTTTGGAGCTCCATCAGATTCGGCTTGACAATATCCGGTCGTGCCTGAATCCCGGCCGCTAAGGCGGCCTGACTGGTGTCTAGCACGGTGTGAATCCCCCGCCGGCGAGCTTCTTGAATCATCTCGGCATACCAATCGGATGGTGCTCCCGGCGGTAATTGCCCACAAAGGGCGACCCAGCCCCCGGTATCCACCCGGTCGAAGCAACGTTCGGCCAGCCGCGCCAGCTCTTCCGCCGACGATGCCAACGCCTCCGCGTTAAATTCGGTCAGCCGCCCCTCGGCATCCGTGATTTTCACGTTAATACGGGTTTCCCCGTCACACGGCAGGAAGTCGCACGAAATCCCCTGGGCTTTCAGTTGGGCTTGAATCCAAGCCCCGCGGGAACCGCCCGCCAATCCGCTGGCCAGCACGGGCACGCCTAAGCCATGCAGCACCTTGGCCACATTAATGCCCTTGCCGCCTGGATCTTGCCGGGAGTCTTTGACCCGATGGAGCGTCCCGGGCGTCATGGTGTCCACCCGGAAAGACAGGTCGACGGCAGGCGTAAGCGTCACGGTGACCACCGGGAAAGTTTTACGCGAAATGTCCTCTGTTGGCATCATATGTCCTTCTCCTGCGGGGTTTTGACCAGGGTGTCGGTTTGCCTGAGCACCTCATTCCACTGAGGCGGCACGGGCTGATCACAAATAAGCACGTCGATCGCCTGCCAATCGGCCACCTGCACCAAACTGACTTCACCCAACTTGGAATAATCCGCCACCACGATCACCTGACGAGCGGCCTGAATCATGGCTTGTTTGGTTTCCGCCTCCCAAAGATTCGGCGTCGTAATGCCGTGTACGAGGTCAACCCCGTTGGCTCCTAAAAACAACCGGTCGGCATGCAACATCCGAAGGGCACGTTCGGCCAAGGGGCCCACCAGGGATCCCGTTATCGGACGCAGTTCACCGCCCGGCATAATGACCTGAATCTCCTTTTTCAGTCGCAATTCGGCCGCAATGGCCAAGCTATTGGTAATCACCGTCAGCGGAAAAACGTTCAATGCCTGGGCTATCGCCAGGGTTGTGGTACCGGCATCAAGCAATATGGTGTCGCCCGGTTGGATGTACTCCAAAGCCAGACGGGCGATCGTCGCCTTGGCCTCGGGGTACTGCACCGTCTTCTCCTCCAAAGTGGGCTCAAACGAGGCTAATGCCGGCGCCAAGGCGCCGCCATGAGTCCTTTTTAAGAGACCTTGGTCCTCGAGTTGTTGCAAATCGCGCCGAATGGTGGAGGGCGACACGTCAAACGCACGCGCTAAATCAGCCACGGCGATACTAAGGTTTTGTGAGACCATCGCCAAAATTTTGGACCGACGCTCATCCGAAAACATGCGAGATCACCTGCTTATTATCTATCGCCTGTGGTTGTTTGTGCGTGTTTGTGCTTGATTACGCTCATTATATTCGTTAGAATAAATCCGTGTCAATCGCCTTATTTGCGCGTCAATCCATAAGATTTCGGGGAGGATCACGATGGCACCGTTTATTGTGCAATGGGAGATACCCGCGACATCGCGGGACCAGGTAATTACCCAACTGGTGTCGACTGCCGCCGCCCACGGCCGGGTTCATGCGATTGAGCCGGTCGTGCAGGAAGTGATTGCGCGAGAGCAAGCAGGCAGCACCGGATTCGGGCAAGGGTTTGCTATTCCGCACGGCAAATCGGACGCGGTTCAAGAACCGACGGTTCTCTTTGCCCGATTGGCATCCCCGGTTGATTGGCAAGCCTTAGACGGGCAACCGGTCCAATTCGTCTTTTTGATATTAGTCCCCAATACCGGCAGCCAAGAGCATTTGCATATGTTGGCGATTTTGGCGCGAAAGCTCATGCACCCGGAATTTGTCCAAGACATTCGCCAAGCGACATCGCCCGAGGCGCTTGAAGCCATCCTGCACCGCGAACTCATCCAATAACGTCCACTTTTTGGTACACTGAAACGGGGGATTGGAAATGGTACGTCAACCGGCCGTCGTTCAATTCAGCCAAGGGCTCCATGCCCGGCCGGCATCTGAATTGGTGAAGCTGGCAAGCCGATATACTTGCCGGATTACCATCATTAAAGATGATCGAGCCGTAGACGCCAAAAGCATTTTGGGCGTCATGTCCCTGGGGGCGGAACCGGGATCGACGGTGACAATTGAAGCCGACGGACCGGACGCCTCCGACGCCGTCGACGCACTGGTCCAATTTTTACAAAAAGAAGGCGCCTCGTCATGAGCATAACATGGTCCGGAATACCGGCGTCTCCCGGGGTTGCCATCGGCCCGGCCCGCATCTGGGTGAAAAAACCGACCGTCGGCCCGCGTCGCCAAGGGAGTCGGCCAGCCGAAGAAAAGGCCCGTTTTGAGGCCGCTTTACAAGAAAGCCGCGACGACTTGACCCGCTTATATACTAAAGCGCTGGAGGCCGCAGGGGGAGAGACCGCCGCAATTTTTGAGGCCCATCAAGCCATGTTGGACGATCCGAGTTTTCATGCACTGGTTTCGACGCGCATCGAAGAGCACGGGCTTAGCGCCGAAGTTGCCGTAGAAGAAGCCGTCGAAGAACTCGCATCCCTTTTCACCCGGTTGGACGACCCGTATCTCCGTCAGCGGGCGGCTGATGTCCGTGATATGGGGCAACGCGTCATCCGCCACCTGGTCGGAGACCCTCTTCCGACGTTCCCCCCGGGCATGCCTCCCGCTGTTATCGTCGCCGACGATTTGTTACCGTCGGATACGGTAGAATTCGATAAAAAGTCCGTGCTGGGCTTCGTAACCGTCCAGGGGGGAAAGACCTCTCATAGCGCCATTATTGCTCAAACGTTAGGCATTCCGGCAGTGGTCGGATTACCGCCCGAGATTTTGACGGAGGTTCACGACCACGACACCTTGATAATCGATGGGGAGACCGGACGCGTCATCGCCCGCCCCTCACCGTCGGAGGAGGCCCCGTATCAACAAAAAGTACGGGACCGGCAACAGTGGGAAGCCGGGTTGCAACCCCTCATCCATCGCCCCACCGTCACACAAGACGGCCATCGCGTCGAATTAGTCGCCAACATTGCTACCCTAAACGACGTCAAACCGGCCCTGGAGCATGGCGCCGAAGGCATCGGGCTTTTCCGCACCGAGTTCTTGTTCATGAATCGCGATACGCTCCCGAGCGAAGACGAACAATATCAGGTATACCGTACCGTCGTCGAGCAAATGGCAGGCCGTCCCACGATTATTCGCACCCTCGATATCGGCGGCGATAAAGAGGTCCCGGCTCTTCATCTCGCCCCCGAAGCGAATCCGTTTTTAGGCTATCGGGCCATACGGCTCTGTCTGGACCGCCCGGAGCTTTTCTTGACGCAATTACGCGCCCTATATCGCGCGGCCCAACACGGGCCGATCGGGATCATGTTCCCGATGGTCACGACCCGTCGAGAAATCACGGAAGCTCGCCGCCTCCTAACGGCCGCAAAAAACGATTTGAAGAAAAAAGGCGTCGCCGTACCCCGTCCACCACAAGTCGGCATCATGATTGAAACCCCGGCGGCCGCCTTGATGGCGGATCGGTTAGCCGCCGACGTGGATTTCTTCTCCATCGGCACCAATGATCTCACCCAATATACGATGGCCTGCGATCGCCTCAATCCCACCGTTGCCGCTCTCTATCAACCCTACCACCCGGCTGTTTTACGGTTGATTCGTCACGTTATCGAGGGGGCTCATGCCCACCAAAAATGGGTCGGCCTTTGTGGGGAGATGGCGAGCGATCCGATCGCCATTCCCCTGTTACTCGGTCTCGGTCTTGATGAATTTTCGGTCAATCCCGGGAAAATATTACCCGCCCGAGCCCGAATTGCCGGTTTAAACCGGCAGACCTTACGTCCGTTAGCCGAGGCGGCTTTAGACTTGAATGAAGCCGAAGACGTCCGACAGTTGGTCGAACGCGCCCTCGGCTCCTCCTAATCCATCGGACGGGACTCCTCCAGCCGATATTCACGGGCCAATGCCCGAATCACCCGCCAATCCCGATCGAGAGAGAGCTTGGAGAATTCGGGCCCTACCGGGCCCGTATATTTTCCTCCTTGCTGCGCATACGCCACGCCGGCACCGGTAACCGTGTGGAACACCAATTGGGCAATGCGCGTCCCGGGGTAGAGATACACCGGCGTGTCGCCTAAATTGGCCAATTCCAACGTAAGACTCCCGCGATAGCCTGGCGAGACCATGACGGCGGTGGCAACAATGAGCCCCAAGCGCCCCCAAGACGACCGACCGATCACATAAGCCATCAAATCGTTCGGTACCTGCAAAAATTCCAGGGTCGCCCCTAATACCAGCTGATTCGGGTGCAAAATCATTTTGCCGCCAATCGGCACCCGCACCCGTTCTTGATAGTCATTCGCGTCGTCATCCATCACCAACGGATCAATGGGACCGCGAGCCGACCGTTTCATAAGGATAAATTCTTGCCCCAACCGCACATCGATCGATCCGCCGCGCACCTGTTCCGGTGACAAGAGCGGCGTCACCAGCAATCGTTCCGCCACTGGCCGCGACATCCGTTCCCATAATTCCGCTTCCCCGACAACCATTGTTAGCGAATCCTCTCCCATGCGTGAATTAACCAGCGGCCCTCCAAAGCCTTATACGCGAGACCGGCCAAGACCCGTCGTTCACTGTCGGGCACCTGGTGTAACGCCAATAACACCGGCACCTCGCCCTCCACCCCGGCTCCGCCCGGCTGATGGGGCACCAACCCGTAGAGTAACTGGTCCAGATATTCCTGATAGGCGGGCACCTGCGGCCAGCGTAACGTGACACCGCCATGAGACGTCGTCGGGTACCACTGGCTAACATCGGATAAATGCCACGCCTCCTCAAAGTCCCGGTAGGCTTTCAGATAATCGGACGCCGAAAATCCGACCATGGTCACGGGCACGCGACCGGACCAGGCTGCCAATAACGTGGCCGGGCCCAACCACTCGGCGACCTTTTGACACCGGTCGGGCTGTTGACGTGCCCAGACCACCGCCGACGCGGCCATGGCCAGCGGATCCCACCCGAGATATTCGGGATATCCGAGCAACACCCCCTCGGGGGATTCTAAAATGTCCCAGCGGTGAGCCGGCACGGCCCACCAAGGACGGTGGTCGAGTCGACTGAGCCAGTTCATCATGCCTTCCGCCACCGGATGCGGTTTGACCAGAAGCCGGGACAACCACCACTCGGCCTGTTCTCCGTCCGACTCCCGCAATACCGCTTGGGGGGCTTGAGGCGCGCGGGCCGCCAAATCGCGCCGCCATTCGATATATGCCTCATCTTGCCACAGACCCACGAAATCGCCATTCCCTTCCCTAAATCGGCATCCATCGCCCTTTTGCGATAGGTGTCTTCTATGCTACCATTAACGCGTCTGCCTTTACGAATTTTCACCCGCTCGAGCGGGGGTTTTTTGGAAAGGAAATCTAACCATGTATCAGTTTCCGGGTTTCACCAAAGAGGATTTCAAAGTGTTTTTAATTCCTGAATTTCATGAACGCATGTCCCGGCTTCGAACCCAAATTCGACCGAAGCTGGCCATGCTGGGGGAAGATTTAGCGCCCCAACTGGCGACGTTGACCGGGCATCCGATGTTTCCCCACACGGCCTCGCACGCCCGCCGACGGGTCAACCCTCCCGACGATACGTGGGTGGCCTTTTCCCGCTCGGAGCGGGGATATAAACGCTACGCCCATTTTGAAGTCGGCGTGGCCTTAGACTATGTCTTCATTCGCTTTGTCATCAAGCCGGAAGGCGAGGAAGATAAACGCGTCCTCATCCGCTATTTGGAGGAGAACGGTCCCGTTGCCCTCGCGTTGTCGGATCCCCGGCCGCTTTATTGGTACCGGGATGACCATGGAAAAGACCCGTTACCCTTAGCTCGGATAGGGTCCGATGAATGGCCCGAGATCATCCGGCACGCCCAAGTCAAAAGCCATGGGTTTACCGTCGGAGTGGTGATTCCCTCAGACGATCCGGTCGTCCGCAGTGCCGAGCTGATTGGGCAAGCCTATAATACTGTAGCCCATCTGGTACCATTATATCGATCCAGCCTATCCGTCATCCAACCGCAATCCTAATCGCCCGCCCTCGTCCATCCCGGACGGGGGCTCGGGTTGCCGACCCCAAAATCCCCCAGGCGTAATTCCCCCCTCGCATGATTTCTATTCGTCGATAATTCCATTAGAATGAAGCCAGCATCCTTATCTCCCAGCTCACTAAAGGGGGCTACACAGATGATTGCTTGGAAAATTGGGGGGGAACAGGGTGAAGGCATCGACTCCACCGGCGACCTATTGGCCGCCGTGGCCAACCGGATGGGATATTTCATCTACGGTTATAAGTCCTTCTCCTCCCGCATTAAAGGGGGCCACACCACCTACAAGGTGCGTATTGCGCGAGAGCCTGTCGAAGCCCCCGTCGCCCACACGGATATTTTAATTGCCCTCAATCAAGAAACGATTGACCGTCATAAAGCCGAAGTCGTAAACGGGGTGATTGTCGCGGATGAAGGATTTCACCCGACCTTATCCGACCAGCCTCAGACGCGCCTGCTCGTCGTACCGTTAACGGAACTGGCCCGTCAAGCGGGTTCCGTGCTCATGCGCAATATTGTATCGGTAGGCGTCTCGGCCGCCTTGATGGGTCTCCCCACCGAACCGTTTTTACAGGAAATCGACGACAAGTTCAATCGAAAAGGCGCCCCGGTGGTAGAAGCCAACCAACGGGCCTTTTGGGCCGGCTATGAGAAAGCGCGGCAGGCCCTACCCGATCCGCTCGTCACCCTCGATCCGCCGGAACCCGGACGACGCATCATGTTAACCGGTAACGAGGCGATTGCCCTCGGGGCTTTGGCCGGTGGATGCCGATTAATGTTTGGCTACCCGATTACTCCCGCAACCGACATTATGGAAGCGCTCAGCCAATGGCTGCCGGTCGTGGGTGGCGCGGTAGTCCAGATGGAAGACGAGCTGGGATCCATCACCGCCGCCATTGGGGCGGGCTATGCGGGGGCGCGGGCCATGACGGCAACCTCCGGTCCGGGCTTCTCGTTAATGCAAGAAGGGATTGGTCTCGCGACGATGGCGGAAATTCCGGTGGTCATTGTGGATACCCAACGCGGTGGCCCGTCGACCGGAATGCCCACCAAGCCCGAGCAATCCGACTTAATGGCCATGATCCATGGCGGACATGGTGATAGCCCACGCATCGTCTTAACCCCCGGATCAGTCGCCGAAGCATTTGAAGATGCCCATGAAGCCTTTAACTTAGCCGATCGGTTTCAAACCCCGGTCATTATCGCCAGTGACTTATCCTTGGCCCTTTGGCCAACCAGCGTTGACGAAGAACGGGTAGACGGCACCGCCGTCCGCATCGACCGGGGACCGTTAGCCAAGCCCGACATCCTGTCGGAAGGCTTTTTACGCTATCAATTGACCGAATCGGGCGTTTCCCCTCGCGCATTACCCGGTATGCTACACGGTCAATTTTTAGCCACGGGGGTCGAACACGGTCCCAGCGGCAAGGTGTCGGAAGACCCGGGAAACCGGTACCGCATGATGGAAAAACGCCTGAAAAAGTTGGCCCGACTCGTGAAAGAAAAGCCCGGCGTCGCCTGGGAAGGATCCGACACGCCGGACCTGGTGCTCGTCGGTATCGGTTCCACGGTTGGCGCTATTCGTGAAGCCGAACGCCAACTCCAAGCGGAAGGGCATCACGTAGCCATACTCTGGTTACGCTATGTCTCGCCTTTCCCGATCGCAGACTTTCAAGCCCGCCTAGCCCGGGTACCGGAGGTATTAGTGGTCGAACAAAACGCCACCGGCCAATTAAGCCTTATTATGCGGGAAGCCGGGGTATGGGAAGCGAACCGGTTTCATAGCGTGCTGAAATTCGACGGAGTGCCCTTTTTCCCCGAGGAGATTATTGAGGCGGCCCGGCCTTGGCTGGCCCGTGTGGAGGTGACCCGTTAACCATGGCCACGTTAGCCGATTTTAAGACCAGTGAAAAAGCCTGGTGGTGTCCCGGCTGTGGCGATTTCGGCGTGCTGGCGGCCATGCAAAAAGCGCTGGTTGCGGTAGGCGCCGAACCCCATCAAACCGCCATTATCGCCGGTATCGGCTGCTCCGGCAAGCTGGGTAATTATATTAATTCGTACAACATCCATGTGACCCACGGCCGGACCCTTCCCGCGGCGCTGGGCGTCAAATTGGCCAATCGGGATTTGTTGGTGCTGGCCGCAGGAGGCGACGGAGACGCGTACGCCATCGGCATGGGGCACTTTTTGCATGCATTGCGCCGAAACGTCAACATGACCTATATCGTGATGGATAACCACGTGTATGGACTCACCAAAGGGCAAGTGTCGCCGACCTCCGAAAGCGGTTTTCCTACGAAAACCACGCCGGAGGGAAGTCTCGATCATCCCGTTCATCCGTTAATGTTGGCCGTTTCCGCGGGAGCCACGTTTGTCGCACAAGGGTTTTCCAGTTGGCAACCCCAGTTGGCGCGGTTGATTCAACTGGGTATCGAGCACCCGGGGTTTGCCTTTATCAACGTCATTTCCCCGTGCGTGACCTACAACAAAGTGAACACGTACGACTGGTATAAGGCCCACTTGGTAAACCTGGACGAGGATCCGGACTATCATGCGACCGATCGAACGCGTGCCTTAGCCCGGCTGGAGGAAACCGACGAATTAGTCACCGGACTCATTTATCGGGAATCCTCCGTCCCGTATGAAGATCGATTGCCCCGTTTTTCCTCCGAACCGCTCATCAGCCAAAACTGGGAGATGGACACCAAAACCTGGGATCACATTCTCTCGCAGCTTCGGTAATCCGAAAGGAGGAGGGTTTCCCCTCCTCCTCTTCGGTTAAGGCTTAATATACGCCATGCCTTCTTGTTGTCGACGAACCAACTCTCCAACCGCGGAGGGGACCACTTCTAACCCCGGAATGAGCGCGTCGGCCGACACTCCGCGTGCTTTCATGGTGTTGTGACAGACCGCCACCCGCACCCCTTGATCAACCAATTGACGGAGCTCGGTCACCAAGGTCGACTCCTGAGCCAATGCCATCGGCAAGGCATCGCCTTGCACAACAATTTCTACTTCGGCTTCGGGCATTTCCTTGAGCAAATTTCGGACTGTCCGCACCGCTGTCTGGTGTTTTTCCGACGACGCCTCATTCACATGAAAGAGTACGCGATAGGCCATCGGCATCCCTCCCCGTTAAACGCGTTCATCGTACCCGTGCCATTCGGACCAAAGAGTTCCCAGTCGGTTGGCCAAGGCTTCCAAAAACGCGCGTTCAGGGGGCCCAAACCGGTCAGGCCAGGGGCTGTCGACATCAATGCCGGCGACCACCACCTGGGATGGATCACGGATGGGCACCACGATCTCCGAACGCGACGCCGCATCACATGCAATATGGCCCGGAAATTCATGAACATCCGGTACAATCAGCGATGTGCCCGAAGCGAGTGCCGTCCCCACCACCCCTTGTCCCGAAGGGATACGCGTGCAAGCCGGTTTTCCCCAAAAAGGCCCCAGAACCCAATCTCCGGTTCCTGCTTCGGCGAGGTAAAAACCCGCCCAGTTAATCCGCGGGAGATATTGTCCCAAGAGGGCGGCCAAATTGGCTAAATTCGCAATGCGATTGGTTTCGCCGGTGAGAAGCCCCTGAGCTAACGTGAAAACCTCGTCAAGCGAGGCCTCCGAAGGCAGCTCGACATCCATGGATCCTTACTTACGGAAAAATGCCGCGTTACGCTCGATGGCGGCACGGTATTCTTCCGGCACCTCATCCGCTTCATAAATCGCACTCACCGGGCACTCCGGCTGGCATGCCCCACAATCGATGCAGACGTCGGGATCAATGTAATATTGTTCCGCGTCATCGGTGGAATGAATGCAATCAACGGGGCAGACCTCCACACACGATGCGTCTTTAACCCCAATGCAGAGGTCAGTAATTACGAAAGCCATGTGTCTCCTCCTCTAGTTGCTGTGAGCCTAGTCAACTCATTTTACTATCCTGACCACAAAAACAAAAGACAACTGCCATGGCCATAAATATACCTGGTTTTGACTAATTTTTCGACATGGAGCCCTCCAACAAGAGGGAATTGGTCAAGCCGGGTATTTAAGCCACCGCATCGACCGCGCTTCACTCCCCGTCGGCCGGCTGGCGGCAAACCCGACGGCTCTTCTGGTTAATGAGATGTCAGGGCGGCATCGTAATCATTGAGCTCCGACAAACGCCGGGTACTCGCCTGAAGAACACTCACGACCGCTTGTTCCCGCTCCGCCGTCATCTCGGCCGTCATGGCTAAACACGCGATGACAAGCTCAACCTGTCCGTCATGATTAAAAATGGGTGATGCCACTGCGGAAATACCCGGGGTCAGCGAACCGTGCGATACCGAATATCCGTCCTGGCGAGTTTTTCGGAGAACGGCCACAAACTCTTCGGGATCCACAATCGACTGCGGCGTATACCGGACGAGACCGTGGTGAATGTAATCTTGCCAAGACGACTCGTCTTCATAGGCCAAAAAACACCGTCCAAACGCCACCGCGGCTAAGGGAAATTGCTGACCGGCAGCCACCGAGAGTTTCGGATGGTCGCCGGGGGGTTCTTCGACGGCCAAATACATCACGCGATCCGGACTCACCCGCCGGATGAGTACCGTGGTTAGCCCGGTTTGCTGGGCAATGACCGGTAATTCAGCCGTCGCCGTGGCCAAATGGGAATTAAGATCCAGTGCCCTTCGCCCTAACGGAACGAGGTAGGGGCCTAGACTATACTGCTTACGCTGAGGATCGTACTTTACCGCATCATGACGCTCCAACGTCCGTAATATCCGAAGACAGGTCGTTTTATTGACATTGACCAGTTCCGCAATCTCTTTCAAAGAACAGCTTTTATAGCGATATCGGCTCAATACCTTCAAGATTTTCATCGCCGTGTTGACGGACGGCACCTCATACTCCACCGTAAGTGGCCTCCTCTCTCTATCATGCCGTCGGTACCGGGACAAGGGCCGGCTTCTTTAATCCCAATTGCTCAATACCGTCCGTCGCTCGGGCGACATCCGGACAAACCGCAGTACGAACCGGTGGGCGTATGAATGGTCCTGCCGAAAAATCTTTTGAGTCATACGGAGGATGGAACGGGCATTAGTCACATCATACCGGCTCTCGATAAATTGGGAAAGTCTTTGATAATCCCTGAGTGCCCCTAAAGGATTGCGATGGTATCCTACCATCTGATATGGTAAAGGAATCCAAGGCGCATGTTCGAGTGAGGAGGATCGGCGTGAACGAGGGGCTGCTGGTGTGGCTGGAAGCGATTGCCGACCAGCTACCGGAAGCGGTCATAGTGACCGACCGTCACGAAGCCTGTGTTTATAGCAATCCTGCGGTCGAAGCGTTGACCGGTTATCGTCCGGAAGATTTGCTAGGCAAGACCCCCCGTATTCTCCAAGGACCTCAAACAGATCCTGAGACCCGACGGACTATCCGGCAGCACATTGATCAAGGTATCCCATTTTTCGGCCGCATTCTGAACTATCATCAATCGGGGACTCCCTTTTGGAACCAACTGTCCATTAGTCCCTTGCGCGATCGCGATGGACAGATTACTCATTTCATTAGTTTTCAACGCGATATCAGCCAAGCCGAAAACTCGCGCCAACAATGGTACCTGAGTCAATCCCGGTTAGCCCTCTTGGCCACCCTTTATCAGGCGCTGGCCGACACCCGTCAAATATTTCGGGACCAGGAGCCAGAACCGCCGGCCAGCGTATTCGGTCAATGGTGCCAACGGCTCGTCAAGCTGTTGGCGCTTCGGTTGGCGTTTGTGGGCGTCGTGAATCCGGGTACGTCGTTCGTGCATATCATCGCGGCCGCCGGACCGGCCCGGTCGTATGTCGACGGCCTTGTCCTCTCCGCCGATGCGGATCGCCCCGAAGGACAAGGCCCGGCGGGACAAGCCTTGCGAAAACTAGGCGCCGTCTTCGCCAACGTCACCGACGCCAGTTTTGCCCCCTGGCGGTCACGGGCGATAGCATATCAACTGGAAAGCAACCTCACCGCAGCCGCTCGCTGTGCCGATGGTACACGCCTCTTGCTATCCGTCTACCGCGATCCGGCGCATCCGTTTGCCCCTGATTTAGAGACCCTGTTTCACCAATTGGTCCAAGAAGCCGCAGATTTTATGGATCGTCAACGCACGTTAAAATTGGTACAGCGGCTTGAACAATATCGCGAAGCGCACCGGGATTTGCAAACTCGTTTGTTAACCGCCACCACGGCCGACGAGATTTATACCCGGCTGATTGATACGCTGGTTCATTATACCGATGCGGAAGGAGTGGATGTGCTGGTTCCCAGTCCGGACCATACCCGACTTCGGCGCGTTCGGGTTGGCGGTGCCTTGGCGGCTGCCATGTTGAGACTGCCTACCCCGCCCCTGGCCATTTTACCCCAAGATCAGACGGTGCCTCTTCCCACCCGGGTATGGCAGGAAAAAAGCCCCATCATCATTCGTCATCCCCACCAGGACCCCATGATGCCGGCCCCTTGGCATCACCCGCCGTTGTCCCGGTTGGGTGTGGTGGGGGGATGGCCTATCGTACGGACGGGCGCGTCCGAACCCTGGGGGGTGGTGACCATTGCCGCCGAAGATCCGGAAACCTTCACCCCGGAGCTTTCTGAGCTGATCGGAGAAATTTTGCAATCGACGGGGATTGCGCTCGGGCAGCATGAGGATCGCCGGCAGATTCAACGGCTTCATCACTACCAGCGAGCTGCCGTCAAAGCCCAGCATGAATTCTTGCAGTTACCGAATCCGGAGGCGCTCTACACCCGATTGGTCAACCTTCTGGTTCAAGAAACCGACGGCGCCGGGGCTTATATCGTGACCAACTCGCCGGGGCTCGATTCGCTTCACCTGACCGCCGTAGCGGCCAAGACGCCGGCGCTGAAAGCGGCCCTATCCCGGCTGAAGCCTTCGAAAGATCCCCAAAAAGCCCCGGAGGGTCAATTGCTGTGTGCCCGAGCCTGGCGGGAGCGCCGGGAAATCGGGCCGATTAACCCGTTGGATGACCCGGCGCTGCGGGATTGGCTCCGTCACGACGACGATCTCAGCCGACTCGGCGGGATTGTCGCTTGGCCGATTTTTTGCACCCGCCGCCCCGAACCGGAAGCGGTGCTCGCCATCCTATCGTACCAGGTCTCGGACTTTACGCCGGAATTGATGCAACTTCTCACGTTATTGGTGGAAAGTCTGCGGGTCGCCCTCAACCAATTACGGACACGCGACGAAATGGCCCAACTGGCCTGGCGCGATCCGTTAACCGGTCTGCCAAACCGGCGCGCTCTCGACACGGAACTCGAACAACGATTGGACGAAGCCGGCCGTCGACAGAACGCTATGGCCGTATGTTTGCTGGACCTCGACGACTTCAAACCGGTCAACGACCGATGGGGACATGCCGCCGGCGATCGGGTGTTACAAGAACTGGCCCATCGCTTGCAAGATCAGTTGCGGACCTCAGATTTTGTGGCCCGTCTGGGGGGCGATGAATTTATCATTCTGCTCGACCGGGTTTCGGATCCGGATATTGCCGCCCGCATTGTTCAATCGTTGGCCTCCGCGATTCAAGAGCCCATTTTACTCCCGGGACTTCCGCCGTTAACCGTCCACGCCAGTATGGGCCTGGCCTTCTATCCGGATAACGGTACCCGTCCCCAAGATCTGTTACGCCAAGCCGATCAAGCCTTATATGCCGACAAGGCCCAAAAGTCTCGACGACACGAATCGCTACGCCCGCCTTTTGATATCTGAATGATCCGCTAATCGGGTGGTTTGGTGATGTCACACAATTTGATAACAGTTTTTTGGTATGCGGTATACCATTACAAAAAACTCTGTCTATTAGCAGGAATTCCCCCTTCCCGTGGCGAATTATCCGCCTATCCCGACCCCTGAAGGGAGAGCACCCATTTTATGGCGAGGGATACCGAATCCCCATCTTTAATCCCGATCATTCGGCCGATCGACCCGTCTATGGCTTCCGAAGAGGTCTACCGGCAACTCCGGCAACTGATTTTTGACGGTTCGCTCAAGCCGGGAGAGCGCTTGGTTGAACGGATGCTAGCGGATCACTTTCACGTGTCGCGTACACCCATTCGGGAAGCGCTCAAAGCGCTCCAAGCCGAAGGCTTGGTCGGCGCCGACGGAAAACGCGGGTTGGTGGTCACCCGGCTCTCACTCGAGTCTCTGGCCCATGCCTACCAAGTTCGGGAAGTCTTAGAAGGACTGGCTGCCCGTTTGGCTTGTGGTTCGACCCGTCACGACCTGCTCGAGCTCTGTCGGGCCGTCGACGACATGGAGGCGGTCGACCCGTTTTCCCCGAGCTTTGACCGGGCACATCTTCGCTTTCACGACCTCATCGCCGAAATGTCCCACAATCAACCGCTCATTCGATACCTTAACGAATTGCGTATCTACCGGACCCGTGGCGTCAGTGTGGGTTGGATTCCCCGTTCTCGTATGCAAGAAGCGTTAAAGGAACATCGGGCAATTTACGAAGCGATTTTAGCCAACGACCCGGACCGCGCGGAAGCCGCCGCCAAACATCACGTGTATCAAACCCGCCGATCCCTATTGGCCCGCTTGGAGCGTCCCCTCACGGATGAATGACCAAGGAATGACCAAGGAGGATTATTCCATGAAACCACCGATTCGCCTATTGTCCACCGTTACGATAGCCGCCGCCTTAGCCTTGGCCGGTTGCGGCACGAACACCGCCAATAACACCGAGGCGCCGTCATCGAGCCGTCCCCATTCCGGGGGAACCTTATACGTCGGGATTGACTCCGACTTTGTCACGTTAAACCCGGCCATGTCTTCCGCCTTAATTGATCGCCAACTATACATCAATGTGTTTGATCCGCTGTTAAAATTGTCTCCTCGCATGCAACTAGAGCCGAACTTGGTAACCCATTGGACCATTTCCGACGGGGGGCTTACCTATACGCTGGATTTACGCCACGGCGTCACCTTCCAAGACGGTACCCCCTTCAATGCGGCGGCGGTGATCTACAACTGGAAATGGGATATGAATCCCCAGAATGCCTCGCCTCGCCGTTCGAACCTGGCCCTGGTCGACAGCCTGTCGGCTCCGAATCCGTACACCGTAGTTGTCCACTTAAAGGCCCCGTTTTCCCCTTTTTTGTATGCGCTCGCGGGACGCACGGGAATGATTTCCTCCCCCACCGCCATGCAAAAATGGGGAAGTCAGTATGGGCTTCATCCCGTCGGCACCGGACCGTTTGAGTTTGTTCAGTGGATTCCCAACGATCACCTAATTTTGAAACGGAACCCGCATTACTGGCAAAAAGGGCTCCCCTACCTGAATAAAATCGTCTACACGCCGATTACCAATCCGGTCCAGGAATATGACGCCCTGACGACCGGCACCGTGAACGTGATCGACAGCGTACCCGCACAAGACATTTCGTCGCTGGCGAGTCAACCGAACATCCAATCGCAGACGATGCCCGGACTCGGATATACCGATCTCGAACTGAATACCACCGTAGCCCCCTTCACGAACGTGCATAACCGGGAAGCCATCAATTACGCAATTAACCGGCAAGCCCTCGTCAATTTGATCTATTTCGGTCATGCCATCCCAGCCTATTCCCAATTTTCGCCCTCTTCCTGGGCCTACGATCCCGCCGTTAAGGTGCCCTTCTCCGATCCGTTAGCCCGGCAACAATTGGCGCAAGCGGGCGATCCCTCCGGGTACAGCTTTACCTTACAAGGGGACAACGATCCGGTCACCATTAAGGAAATGCAAGCCATTCAAGCCGAGTTGGCGAAAGTGGGAATTACCGTACACATCGAGCCGGAAGACTTCACGACCTTGTTGACCAATGCCATCAACGGTAATTATCAGGCGGTGGTGTTAGGCTGGAGCGGTCGTCCGGATCCCGATCAAAACGCCTACGCCTTCGATACCACGGGAGGCAGTTTTAACGATCCCCGATACTCCAACCCCCAGGTCGAACAATTGCTGCTACAAGCCCGGGAAACGTCTAATCTGGCCCAACGAAAAGCCGACTATGTCGCGGCGGCCAAAATTGTCTTGCAAGACGCCCCGTATATCTTTTTGGCCTATCCGCCGGTGGCCCAAGCCTGGTCTTCGTCCGTCGAAGGCTTTCAGGTATACCCGGACGGCTTGATGCGATTTGCCCAGGTCTGGCTCAAATCTTAACGCCGAAAGGATGCGGACGGTATGACCCTCTTTGTCGTCCGACGCTTGGTCAGTCTGATTCCGGTGGCCTTTCTCGTGCTATTGGTGACATTTAGCCTTATTCACCTGACGCCGGGGAACCCTGCCTATACCATTTTGGGCGAAGAGGCCAGTCGGCGGTCGGTGGCCTTGTTAGATCAAAAATTGGGGTTAAATCACCCCATTTGGTGGCAATTGGTCCACTACCTGGAACAGGTCGCCACCGGAAATCTGGGACAATCCCTCATCAATGGCCAGCCGGTATTCGGTCTGATTGTCAGTCGACTGCCGGTTACCGGCGAATTGGCCCTCGTCGGCCTGGTCGGCTCGCTCCTCATCGCGCTACCCAGCGGGCTTCTATCCGCCGCTCGACCCAATCGCTGGATCGACGCGACGTCCCGCATTTTGGCTCTGATTGGGGCGGCTGTCCCCAATTTCTGGTTGGCCCTCGTGTTGGTCTATCTCTTTTCCGTCACCTGGCATTGGTTTCCTTCCCTGGGGTGGGTTCCCCTATCCCAGGGATTGGGGGCCAACCTCTGGCATCTGGTTTTACCGGCCGGTGTCTTGGCGTTGCAGCTGGCCGCCATCACCGCCCGGATTTTACGGGGAGAAATGCTGGAAGTGATCCATGCCCTTTATATTCAGACTGCCCGGGCCAAAGGCGCTCCTGAACGGACCGTTTTGCTTAAACATGCTTTTCGTAACGCGTTGATTCCGGTCGCCACCGTCGTCGGCCTGCAAATGGGCACGCTCTTAGGCGGCGTCGTCATCACCGAAACCATATTTTCTTTACCGGGTATGGGTCAACTGGTGGTGAATGCCATCTTTGAACGAGATTATCCCGTATTGGACGGCACCGTGTTATTTATGGCCTTTGTCGTCCTGATTTCGAATTTGGTGGTCGACGTGGTCTACGCCCTGCTCGATCCCCGTATTCGGTACCACTAAACCAGGCAACACCATTCACTGGGAGGCGGCCCCCGATGAGCGCAATCGAAAAAAATCCCTCGGTAATCACCGATTCCCGTCCTTCGTCACGGGTTTGGCGCCGTTTAACGAAAAACCCGTTAGCCGTGCTGGGGTTGGTCCTCGTCACCGCGCTTTTGCTCTTGGCGATTTGGGGCCCGGCATTAGCCCCCTACGGCCCCGATGCCACCCATTTTTCCGAAGCTTTAGCGGCGCCCTCGAGTCGACATTGGTTGGGCACCGATGACTTGGGGCGAGACATCTTGAGCCGCATTTTATGGGGAGCCCGAGGCACTCTCGTGGCCGGCCTCGGCATTGTGTTGCTTGGCGTCATTGTAGGCGTGCCGTTGGGATTGGTGGCCGGCTATCATGGGGGATGGGTCGATGACGTAATCATGCGGGTCGTCGATGCCGCCCTCGCTTTCCCTAGCCTGGTTCTCGCCCTGGCGATCGAATGGCTGCTGGGCCCTTCCCTCGTCAATGCCGTCATCGCCATCGGCGTCGTCACCATTCCCCAATTTGCCCGCATTACCCGGGGCCAGGTATTGACGATCCGTGAGCGGGAATATGTTGATGCGGCCGTCGCTTTGGGCGTCTCCCCCGTCCGCATTATGGGCCGCCATATTCTCCCCAATATCATGACCCCGCTCATTGTGATTGCCACCCTCAACCTCGGTACCAGCATATTGGCGGTCGCGAGTCTCTCTTTTCTCGGATTAGGTCCCCCTCCCCCCGCCCCTAACTGGGGGGCCATGTTGCAAGAAGGCTCGCAATATCTGAACATCGCCCCTTGGGTTTCGTTTTTCCCCGGTGCGGCCATTTTCTTAGCGGTACTAGGTTTTTCGAGCTTAGGCGATGGACTCCGGGACGTGCTCGACCCTACCCTTTAGACGAAAGAGGCTGAGAAAGCATGAGCGGTATTAGCACCGATGATATTATGCAGTGGTCGTTAGACTTGGCCGGATTAACCGAGGTGCCGGCCGATAGCGCCATTTATGTGCCGGGGCACGATATCCGGCGCGTATTATTCGGAATTGACGTTGGCCCGGCCGATTTGCTGTTGGCTCGACAATTAGGCGTCGATTTAGTGATTGCGCATCATCCGGCGGATGCGTTACAACGTTTTCCCCGGATTTTTGAGCGCCATGTGGCCCTGATGCGAAGTGAAGGGATCCCGGAAGAAGAAGCCCGAGGCGCCATTCAAGAGCTCACCGAAAGATGGCAGGATCGCCTGCATAGCGCCAACTACGACCATGTGGTATCCGTCGCCAAACTGCTCCGGATGCCTTTTATGAATATTCATAATCCCCTGGACGAATACGGACGTCAGCGCATGACAAAAGCGGTGGCTGCCATTCAGCCGCATGACCCGCTGTCGGCGGTGCTGGCGGCATTAAATACGATTGACGAAATTCGGACCGCACCGACCGCGGTCGAAATTGCCGTGGGATCCCCCGAGAGTCCGGCCGGCCGCATCAAAGTTGTACACGGGGCCGGCACGAATGGCGGCTATCCCGTCGCTACCGCGTATTTTCGGCATGGTGTCCGGACGGTTATCTATATCCACCTGGCGACGGAAGCCAAATGGAAACTCCGCCAAGACGCGATGGGGCAAGTCATCGTCGTCGGACACTTGGCCGGTGATTTGACGGGCATCCAACCTTTTGCCAATCTTTTGCGCGAACGGGGACTGGAAGTCACGGGATTTTCCGGAGTACAATAACCGGCCTCTTATATATTAAATAACATCAATTGTCAATGACCATTTGATGGAAATTAATACCCCTTTGGGTATTAATTTTTTTGGGCCGTATGTCCCTGTCGAGATATGTCTGAAAATGGGATGGTAATTAGCACAACTTAGTAGTTGCTACTTTGGTAATCGTAACCAGGAGGGATTCGAATGCATGACTGGCATGGCTATCTGACATTTTTAGAATGGACGCCGGCCGACGGTGACGCGTTGGCGGCCCTCGACTGGTCCGCCCTGGCCGACGAGGTCACTCCACGCTTTTATGACAAGGTTCGCCGCGTACCGGGACTGGATCAACTGGTGCGAACCCACTCCAGTTATGACGCCTTGGGCGGTACCATGCGCGACTATTTGTCCCATTTGGGTACCCCGCCGACCAGCGACGCCTACCTAAAACGCATTCGGGCGATTGCGGCGGCCCATGTCCGCATTAACCTGACGCCGGATTGGTATTTAGGCGCCTATCGCATCATCTGGACCGCAGCCCTTATGCAGATTGACCGCCAATGGCCGGACGATCCCCTCTTCCGGGAACAGGCCCGTCAAGCCGTGTCCAAGCGCTTAATGGCCGACATGGTCCTGACCATCACCCTCTATCAAGAAGGGGTTGACCGCGAGCGTGAAGCCTTGGATACGACCGTGCAGGATATTGCCGCCGTCGAACACACGTTAACCGATCAAGCCACCCGCTTGGCCGCCAGTGCGGAAGAAGCGCAAGCCACCGTTCACCATTTGGCGGAAACCCACGACACGATCCGCACATCCATGCAACAAACGCTGGGACAATCGGAAACAACCGCCTCCGCCGTTACCGAAGGGACCCGCGCCGTCCACACGCTGGATCAAGGCACGAAGGCCATCGGTTCGGCGCTAAACGCGGTCTTAGAAGCCGAACAAGCTCTCCAAACCCAAACCCAGGCTATCCAACAAGCCACCCGGCTCATTCAAGATATTGCCCGGCAAACCAACTTACTGGCGCTAAATGCCGCCATTGAAGCGGCTCGAGCCGGCGACGCGGGGCGAGGGTTTGCCGTGGTCGCCGACGAAGTCAAAAAGCTCTCGGAAGCATCGCATACCGCGACCCGCACCATTGAAGAGACCGTGACCGCCGTCGCCCGACATTTAGACGATCTGGACCAGGCGGTGAACGAGGCACGCCATACGATCGAGCAGGAAACGGTATCCAACCGGGCCGTCGTGGCCGCCTTTCAAGCCATCGAAAGCGCGGTACAAACCACCCAAGACGTGTTTGAGCGTCTTCACCAACAAGTCGAACTGGCCGCGGAGGCCGTCGGGCAAGTGCGCACCACGGCGGAAGACCAAACGCAACAAGCACAAGATTTAGCCCGGTTAGCCCAGCAATTAACCGCTATCATCAATAAAAAGCAAAAACAGCCGGCTCTCGTCTAGCGGCGAAAAGCCCAGGGAATCTCTTGCCTGGGCTTTTTTCCGATCGAATTTCTATAGCTCACTATCCGAAAAGGATGATCACCATGACGTACCCCTCCGCTCTACCCATCGAATGGCTGACGCCTTTCGATACGCTTCCGATGGGTGTGGCGGTCATTGATGCCGACCCGCCATATGCCATTTTATGGATTAACCGATATTTGTCCCGTCTCACCGGCTATGCGAAAACCTCGGTGCTTGGTCAAACCTGGCACTGGCTGCATTATACCGACCTGTCCTTTTCCCCCCATTACGAGGGTGAGCGGGTGGCTGGCGGGCCAGTTCAAATCCGGCGAGCTCATGACGAGCCCCGTTGGCAACACATCTCCGTGATGCCGTGGCGATGGGGAGACCCCCCGGTTACCACGTATCTCGTTTTTTATCAGGATATTCAGGAGAATAGCATATCCCGTGCCCGCTTGGAATCTGAACAAGCAACGCACGATCCCCTCACCGGCCTCCTCAACCGATTGGGATGGAGTCTCGAATGGGCCCGCCAGGCATCGTCGATCCGATTCATGGCCCTAATGGACGTCCGTGAATTTAAAAACATTAATGATACTTGGGGTCATGAAGCGGGCGATATCGTCCTAAAGACCGTCGCCGATCGGTTGCTTACCGCGGCGGATTGGGTTGTCCGATGGGGAGGTGACGAATTTTTATTAGCCTGGACGGCTGAGTTTTCCGACACGGAACCTATAGCTCAAAAAATTGCAGCACTTCTGGATAGAACGCGGGTCAACCTCGGAATAGACGGAATATCCTTGTCCATAAGGGCGTCCCTCGGGTTTGTTCGAGGTCCTTTTTCAAACGGCTCCCTCACAAAAGCTTTGGAAAAAGCCGATCAAGCCCTCTATACGGCGAAGACACAAGCGTCGGATCACTGCACCAATTGGATTGTCTGGGAACCGGACGTCCTGGTAACCGACGATTCCCGTTATGGCCACCAGCATAAGCCGCCGATATCCCGCCACCTATCGGCGGGCCCTTGGATTCAACACATTCTTCACTCCGGAGCCGAAACGTTCGTGGAGCACTTCTATTCCGCATTAGAAGACAAGAATTCCACTAGTCGCGAGATCCTTCATACCCTCACCGACGCGGAACGAACACATCTAAAAGCGAAGCAGATGGAGCACTTAGTGGAACTTATGGATCCGGACGCGGACCCGTCCGAACTCGAGCGCCAAGCTCATGAAACCGGAAAAATTCATGCCCTTTTGGGCCTTAATGCGACCGATATCCTCGAATCGATATTGATTTACCGCGAAATCATGCGAGACTTGATTCATCACCAGCAGTGGATGCCCGGTCAAAGGTGGGCGGCCGATGCGTTCATCGATGATCGCTTGACGTTGGAAGTCATGGGCCAAATAACCGGATTAATCTATGTTGGCGATAAATGGAACCAGGAGCTTTACGACAGCTTATCTTTGGCCCTACCCTTGAGCGATCCGATAAAAGCCTGGCAAGTTATGAGCGAGCACATAACCCGGGTCCCCGGGATTCCAGGCCTGCAAATTTGCGTACCCGACTCGACACAACCCACCGGTTGGCGCACTCTTTTAGCCGTGGGCAGCTTATGGGAGCACGTGAATTCCCAAGATTTACAGAACCGGGCCCATCTGGAAATGGCTTGGTGGCAGGAGCGAATTGTGACCATCAATTACAATCAATCGATGGCCGATCAAACACCGGACAAAAAGACCGCGTTGGCTCAACGTGTTCGATCCGCTTCCCATGTACCGTTAGTCGACGAAAGAGGTCGCCCTGCAGCCGTATTAATCCTTTATGGACACTATCCTCACCAATGGGAGGGTAAGGAAATCACGACCCGATTGCAATTATTATCGACTGCTCTGCGCCACCATTGGCCGGAAATCGGGAACGCCGAGAAACCGGGGGCAACAACGAACTTCACCCGGATGAATTTGGCGAAGGGGGAATGGGAATGGTGGTACCATCCGATTATCGAGTTCCATACCGGCCATATTCTTAAATGGGAATCTCTTGCCCGTTGGCGCGACATCCAAGGACGACTTTGGGCGCCGGCCGATTTTTTGCCCCATCTGGGCCTCACCGACCATCGAAATCTTGTCCTCGCCGGTCTTCAATCGATTAGAACCGTAGCCCCTAGGCTGGCTCCTGCCCGTATCACGTTAAATATCCTGCCAGACCTATTAACCGATGAAAAGGTGGAAACATGGATCAATCAAATCCTTCCGTTCCCCATCGTGTTAGAGGTTCTTGAATCCGGCCGACTCAACGGGTCGAGCGTTCAAACGATGAAACGATTAAAGGCTCGGGGCGTCGAATGGGCTATCGACGATTTTGGTTCGGGATTTGCCAATCTCGACCGTCTATGGGAAGGCGCGTGGTCATGGGTCAAATTTGACCGACATCTGTGGTCCCGTATTTGGCAGGATCCTTGGCGGTGGATTCCCGTCATCGGGCAACTCGTCCGGTTATGCCAAACACTGGGTTACCGCACCATTTTTGAAGGGGTCGAAAATCAAGATGCAGCAGCCGTGGCCATCGCCTTAGGATTTGACGCCGGCCAAGGTTACCTCTGGGGCCCCCCCGCACCTTGGCATCAATGGCAAGAATTTACGCCCGTCGTGGACGTCCTCCCGTCTTCCGGAGGTATCTGGGCCTTTTTAGCGTTCCATTGGCAAGCGGCGACAAACCCCATGGCTCCCCCGACATGCATACGGATGGCGGACGACCCCGTTCTCAATTTGCCCGACAAGGTACGAACGGTACACGCCCAATGGCACGTTCGCCCAAGCGACCCCGAGATCAATCGCCAATGGAACGCGCTCATGCGGCAATTCCGGGTATGGCATACGAACCCGGCGCGTGAAACCCTCGATTCAAAAACCGATGGACGGTAACCTCGACCCGAATCGCGCTAACGCCAATTCCGGGGGGCGGCCTCTCTACCTACTGTTTAGTCAACTGATACGCACGTGCGTGGCAATCGCTTCTAACCAACTGCTATCGGAACGCGGCACGGTCATCAACACCTCGGCCCATTGATTCGGGGCCCATTCGATATAGAGACTTTGAGAGGCACTCGAGGCGGTGTTGTTGATGGGGGTCCCAAAAGTACCCGGGCCTAAGGGAACCGTTGCCGCGGGGGATTTTCCGGAGACCACTCCCAACACGACCCGATAACCGGTATGCGGAATCCCCCAAACCCATTGGTTGGCCGAGGTTTGCAGCAACGTGGCCATGGTCGACGGTACCGCGACACTCAAGGTCACATTTTGGTATGTTTCGACTTCCGGTGTCAGGTGAGCCGATGTCGGCCAATTCGGCGGATAAATCGTAGTTGTGGTTAGGACGGGGTGAAGCGGCGGTAAGGATTTATGAGCCCGGACCCGGGTCGAACCGTTCGGCCCGAGGGTACCGCTCAACCAATGGAGCTGCTGATGGGCCACGTCGGCCACCACAAAGAGAACCACCGCCGCGGCAGCGATTTGTCCCCCCAAGGTCATCCAGCGTTTGGAGCTGCCCGATGATGCCACCGATTCCAACCGTCGGCCACATCGGTAGCAGAATTGGTCCTCCGGCATGACCGCTTCACCACATCGCGGGCAGACGGTATTCCCGGAGACGGGTTTCCCTGTCATAACGCTCCCCCTTTGCTCTTGGCTCGTGGCATGCTCATCGTTACCATTGTAACAGGATTCGGGACGGCAAGTTCCACATTTGGTTCATATTCCCAGTTTCGCCAAGGAATTGTCGAAATCCTGATGTACACGATACAATATGCGTGAGATATAAGGGGGGATTGGGTGTCTCGATTACCGTTAATTGTACAGAGCGATCTCACCATTTTGTTGGAAGTGGACAACCCGCTGTTCGAGGAGGCCCGGGATGCCTTATCCGGGTTTGCCGAGTTGATCAAAAGTCCTGAACACATTCATACCTACCAATTGAGCGCCCTCTCCCTGTGGAACGCCTTGGCCGCCGGATTGACCGAATCCCAAATTCAAGAGTCGTTAACCCGATTTTCCTCCTATCCCGTCCCCGACACCGTCATCCAATTTATCCACGATCAAGTGCATCGGTTTGGTCGGATTCGCCTTCAGGTGGCACCGGACGGAGACGGATTTTGGCTAACGGCCAACGACCAGACCATTCTCACGCAATTGGGCCGTATGAAATCCGTCATTCCTTACTTAGGGCCGCACTTGCCCCCCGGGTACCGGATTTCGCCGGAAAACCGCGGATTGGTCAAGCAAGCTTTAGCCCGGGCGGGTTGGCCGGTGACCGACGAAGCGGGTTACGTGACCGGGGCGCCCTTACCCCTGGGCTGGCGCTCTATTACGCTCAACGGACGGCCGTTTCACCTCCGCACCTACCAAGAGGCTGCTATACGGGTTTTCTGGGGGGACGGCGAGGCCCAAAGGGGGAGCGGCGTTATCGTGTTACCCTGTGGCGCCGGCAAAACGGTGGTCGGCATGGGGGTCATGGAACGCGCCCAAACCCACACCCTGATTCTGACGACCTCCATGGCCGCCCTTCATCAATGGAAGCGGGAACTCTTGGATAAAACGACGTTAACGGACGACGTCATCGGCGAGTACAGTGCCGCCGTCAAGCACATAAAACCTGTGACCTTAACCACCTACCAGATGCTGACCCATCGGAAACATGGCGACTATGTGCACTTTCAGGAACTCGATCGAGCCCCTTGGGGCCTTATCATCTATGACGAGGTGCACCTGTTACCGGCCCCCATGTTTCGATTGACGGCCAGCCTGCAAGCCCGTCGCCGTTTAGGGCTCACCGCGACCTTAATCCGTGAGGACGGCCATGCCGACGACGTCTTCTCCTTAATCGGCCCCAAGCGATTTGATATGCCCTGGAAAACTCTGGAATCCGAGGGCTGGATCGCAACCGCCCATTGTCGAGAAATCCGCGTGGGTCTAGAGCCCGGTCTACGTGACCGCTACGCGAGCGCCGAAGAGCCCGAGCAAATCCGCCTGGCCGCCGAAAACCCGGCCAAAATCGGCGTGATCCGCGAGCTTTTAACCCATCATGCCCAGGATCATGTGCTGATTATCGGACAATACCTGAGTCAATTGGAACGCTTGGCGGAGGAGTTGCATGCCCCCTTAATTACCGGGAAAACCCCGGCTCGGGAGCGGGAACGCCTTTATCAAGCGTTTCGTGACGGACAGCTGCCGGTCCTCATGGTTTCCAAAGTCGGTAACTTCGCGATTGATTTACCGGACGCCAATGTGGCGATTCAAATCAGTGGCGCATTTGGATCTCGGCAAGAAGAAGCCCAACGACTCGGTCGCATTCTCCGCCCCAAATCGGACGGCGGTGAAGCGACATTTTATACGATTGTCTCCGAAGACACCAAGGAACAGCTATTTGCGCAGAAACGGCAATTGTTTTTGGCCGAACAAGGCTACCGCTATGAAATCGCGCATGCCGCCCCCGACGGTCGACCCGTGGACCGTCTGGCTCCGGTCATTCCTTTTCCTCGCCGGGAGGCCCGCTCATGACCGGATTCGTGTCGCTCGAACGGCTGCTGCCCCGGTTAACCGACGAGGATCGCGCGACATTGGCGGCCCGCTGGGGATTGCCCGAAGCGTCTCCCCAAGCCATTCGCGAACGCCTCAAAGATACGGCCTGGGTTGCGGCTACTTGGCGAAACCTGCCTCCGGTAGCCCAAAAAGCCATTCAGACCTGGATTCGGCGGCGGGGCGTATGGCCGGCCTGGGTCTCCTGTGATACGGAACTCAAGGCCGGCTTATGGGCGCTGGAAGAACATGGCTGGCTTTTTGTCCTGCATGACGGATATTATCAATATCCGGTCTGGCCTTGGGAATTTATGCCCCTCGCCTTAGACAGTCTCTGGGATATCCCCTGGGCCCGCCTTAAAGGACATTCGGGGTCCCGTCCCTCCCCGACCGGTGAACCGTGGACGCCGGTTTGGCAAAACATTTTCGAGATCTTGAGTTTTTGCCGGCAAGAGCCCCTGTTATTAACCACCGAGGGCCGTCCCTACCGCCGCCAAGCCATGAAACTCGCGAAACGGCTGGTCGTGCCGCCCGCCCAATCCCACATCCCCGAAGAAGAGTGGGTGCGCCTTCATGTATGGGTGATTGAACGCCTGCATTTCGTGCGCTTTGAAGACGATCCGGCCCGCCTCCTAGTGGATGAAGACCGGGTGTCACGCTTCTTTGACCAGTCACCGGCAGAAATCTGGGGCGCGTTAAGCGAGCTCGTGTTAGAACCGGGACAAACCTACGGCCCCCATCTCTTGCTCTTTAGTCTCGCCCAATTATTGCCCCCGGATGAAACGTTACAGTTAGAAGCGGCGGCCCACTGGATGAAATCGGCGCGGGTATTTGACGGACCGGGCGGGGACGTGAAGACCTTTGGCCACATTCTGAGCCTATTAATTTTGCTTCAACTGATTGAGGTGACCGGACCGAACGAAATCCGTTTGCATGATAGCGCCTACGCCTGGTCGCATGGCCTTTTTGTCCCCGAAGAGGCTCAGAGCGTTGTGGTCCAAGCGACCGGCGAACTCTTTTTGCCGCCGGAAACCCCGTTCCGCGATCGGAATACGATTGATCGATGGGCGACGTTGGTCAAATCGGATCGAATGACGGTCTATCGGCTCGACGCCGACAGTATTCAGCGAGCGGTGCGGCAAAATTACCCCCAGAACCAAGTCGTCGAGGACCTCCACCGTATCTCACGCACCGGAGTGCCCGACAATCTCCTGGTCAATCTACACGACTGGTATCGACTAGCTGCCCGCCATCGCATTTATGAAGTCACGGTGATTCATAGCGAGGACGCCGGCGAATCTCGTACCCTGGAAACCGCACTGGGTGCCGAAGTCGTGGGTCGACTGTCCCCTACCGACCTCATTATCCGGGCCGATCGGGTCAAAGAGATTCTGAAGCGATTAAAGCGTGCCGGCATTCCCGTCATGCCCGACATCCTCCGACCGAGTCAGCCGCGGGCGGCATTCGCCGGGTCTCCAGAAGACCCTGTAACGCCATACCGGCTTCAGGTGGGCGGACTGCCTACCAAAACCGGTCCGACTCCCCAACGACAAAATGACGAGTTGGAACAACGAATCCAACTCCATATTCAACGCCAAACACCGTTTGAGATGACCTTTCTGATGCCGGGCGAATCGCAGGTGAGGAGGGCCATTGTCATGGCGGTCGGCCTGAAAGGCGGGGTCGTGGACGTCTATCTGGCGGGCCAGCAACGACCGCATCGCATTCCCTTGGGCCAAATTCTAGCCGTGGAGTCCCATTATGCGGATTGATGATAATAAAAGCCTTGGCCCAGCGGTACCCCTAATAACTGGAAGACTTCGGCGTCTTCACGCGATTCGATGCCTTCGGCCACGATCTGCGATCCAATTTGGTCCGCGAACCGGACCAAAGCCTCGACCAGCAATTGCCGGACCGGCCGCATCCGCGTGAGACGGACAAACTGCCAATCCAACTTCACATAATCCGGTAATAAATCACTCAACATCACGAAGTTGCTATGCCCGCTCCCCACATCGTCCAACGCCAGCCGCATGCCATAGTACCGAAACTGGTCGACCGCTTGCATAAAGCCGGGCCAATCATGTACCGGTTCTTCGGTGATCTCGAGGACAATTTGCTTCGGCGAAACATCCGCCTGATGTGCCCACTCAGCCACCTGGGCAGCTGCAATGTGTCGGCTTTCCAGAGACTCGGGCAAGACATTAATGAATAGCAGACTCTCCGTGGCCGCTTGCGCCCGAAAGTTTTTCAAGGCCGTCCGAAAACACAGCCGATCCAATATCGCACTTTGTCCCAATTCGCGGGCCATCCGGAATAATTCGGCGGGCTTGGCCAACCAAGGACTGGGTCCCCGGCTTAACGCCTCATAGCCAATCGGGGTAGACCCGGTTAGCGGCATCACGGGTTGAAACACGGTGCGGATTCCGGTATCTGTCTCCATCAGCTGTTGAAATCGCTTGATCATCCGGTTGGTTGTTGCCACGGTTCCCAGCCCGACCTCCTCGGTTACGCCCCCGAAAGCTTCGACGCGAAAACCTTGAAATCCTCCGGATTCGCTTTATCCCGGCAAATTTTTTACCTTGCCCACCCCATTCAGGGTCCCTCGACAATCGGGTAATGGTGGGGAGGCGGTATGTGGTTTTCTTGATGATTCCAACTGGCCAAGCCTTGTTTTAAGACATAGGACCGATAGCCTAAAAGCCGCAAGACGGCATTGGCTTGAGCGGCCGACTGTAAAGATTGCGAGACCAATACCACCGGTTCGTGGGGATTTAAACGATTAAGGTTTCCCCCCAACAGAGCAAACGGGATATTCACGCTGCCGGCGATATGCCCCGCTTGAAAGGCTTTGGGTGAGCGTAAATCAATCACTTGCGGAGGATGGGGAGCCGCTAGAGCCGCATATAAGGCACCGGGCAAGATAGTCCAGGGAAACGCGTAGCCGGCCGGATAGGGGTGGTTTAACCGGGTAAAAAACGGGGAGACCCGGGATGCCAGGGCTGGTCCCAGGATGTCCGGCCCGGTCGCCGCCGGTTTTAAAGCCACCGGGGATGCCCCCGTTGCCAGCGGCAGATCCCCCCCTGCCCCGGTAGTTCCCCGTGCGGGCCAAACATTTAAGGCGGGATTCCATAAGGCTACCCCGTCTTTCAAACCATAAGCCGAATAGCCCAATAATCGCAAAAGAACCGGCGTCATCTCGCCCCCGTTTCCGTCGTAGCACATCACCACGATGGGTTCCCGACGCGGCAAGGGAAAGAAAGTGATCCGGTCCATGCGTGTCGTGCCGGCATCGGTCACAAACGGCAACGTTCGGGTATATCGTCGGGTGGCCTCCAGTTCTTCCCCCATCCACTGCAAAGGAATATTCACCGCCCCGGGGATGTGCCCGCTTTGATAGCCCATTTGTCCATACGGTTGACGCACGTCAATCATCAGCACCGGACGCTTGTCCACCAGCCATTGATGTAATGTCGTCACGGAGATTTGATAGTTTTGGTGATGGGCCGCGTCGGCAAAATAACGGATCACCCGGGCCTCCTGTGATGCCGTCAATCCATACGGATTCGGGGGCAACCCATACCCGGGCGATCGTGTCAGCCACCACAGCACGGCGGCTACCCCGCCGACCAGAAGAAAAAGCGCACCTCCGACACCCAGCCGTTTCATCAGATAGTCACGGCGCTCCTTGTTCTTTAATGGAATGCCACTTATACCGTCTCAATCACCATAGAAATTCCTTGCCCGCCACCAATGCACAGCGAAGCCAATCCATAATGGACGCGGGCCCGCTTCATTTCCAGCGCCAACGTCAGCAACAAGCGCGCCCCTGATGCCCCCACCGGATGCCCTAAGGCGATGGCGCCGCCATGGACGTTGGTAATTTCGCGATCCAAGTTCAGCTCTTGTTCCACGGCCAAATATTGCGCGGCAAACGCTTCATTGATTTCGATACGCCCGATGTCCTCCCATCCGAGTCCGGCCCGCTCGAGCGCTTGACGGGAGGCCGGCACGGGACCGATGCCCATTATCCGCGGATCCACCCCCGCCACCCCGTAACTCACAATCCGGGCCCAAGGTTTTAACCCGTGGGCACGGACAAAGTCCCCGGTGGCAATCACCAACATGGCCGCTCCGTCGTTAATCCCGGACGCGTTACCCGCCGTGACGGTCCCGTCCGGCTTTTTAAACACCGGCTTTAATCGGCTCAAGCTCTCTACCGTCGTATCCGGACGGATATGTTCGTCTCGGTCCCAAAGCTCGGTCACACCGCGTTGGGTCACCGGTACGGGGACGATCTCCTCGGCAAAAATGCCGGCCGCCTCGGCCGCGTGCGCCCGTTGATGGCTTAAGGCGGCAAACGCATCTTGCGCCTCGCGGGAAATGTGATATTGCTCCGCCAGATTTTCCGCCGTCATCCCCATCCCGAGTCCGCAAGCCGAGTCGGTTAAAGCCTCTTGTAACGTGTCATCCAATGTGGGCGGACCATCTTTGATCCCCCAACGACTCCCGAACAGGACATAGGGCGCCTGACTCATATTCTCGGTGCCGCCGACGAGCGCCACCTGTCCATCACCCAGCGCAAGAGATTGTGCTCCCGAAATCACCGCTTGTAATCCGGAACCGCATAGCCGGTTGACGGTTAAGGCCGGGGCCTCAATCGGTGCTTGAGCCGCCAGCGCCACATGACGGGCTAAGTAGGCGGCATCGGGGGTCGACGGTAACACCCCGCCTACCACGCTGAGATCAATCGCCGAAGCGGGAATGCCGCTCCGCTCAATCGCCGCCGTCGCCGCGACGCGCGCCAGCTCGACGGCATTAACCTGCCGTAGATGCCCGCCATAACTGCCGAAAGGCGTACGGGCACCGCCCAGCACATAGATTTCCGTATCCCGTGACATCAACATGCGTTAATCCTCCTGAGCCGCCGTAGCCACCGGGTTATACGGCAGACCCTCAAAGTCGTCGATTTCGACCGAAAAACCGCCCAAGGGCACCCGTCCGTGATTCCGTTCAATTTGCCGGTATATGGCCGCATAAATAATCGGCTTCAATTTCTGGGGTCGAAAAACCGTATAACCCAGCTGCTTCAACCCTTCTTTAGAAAACCGAATCGGACAGTGCAACAAATCGACCGACGTATTGACAATCACGACCTCCGGGTCCGACCGATCCACACTGATAATGACGATATCGGTATCTTTCACACCCGATCCCCCCTTTTTAACACCGCCTCGTAAACCGCGACCATTTGATCCACATTATGCTGAAAATCATAGCGTTCCGCGACCCAATCGGGGCCATTTTGCCCTAATCGTCGTACCGCCTCCGGATCATCCGCGGCCGCCGTCAAATGTCGCACCCAATCCTCGAGGTCGCCCGGTTCAATTAAGTACCCGGTGACGTCCGAGCGAATGACTTCCGGCAAGCCACCCACCCGGTGGGCCATCACCGCCCGCCCCAGCGCTTGCATCTCCAAAGGCGCCACCCCGAAGGATTCCCGCCGAGACGGGTAAATGCCGAGATCCGCCCACGCCAGGACTTCCGGAAGATCCGCCGGCGCCACCGGACCCCGCCAATGAATGCGGTCCGCCACGCCGAGACTTACGGCTAACCGTTCCAAGCGAGCCTTTTCGGTGCCGGTGCCCAATATCTGACCTTCCCAAATCCGATCCCGCGGCACCCGGGCCCACGCTTCAAGGGCCACGTCAATGCCATACACCGGTTCCAGCGCCTTATTAATCACCCAGCGAAGCGGCCCCCGGTTCGGGGGTTTCGGCCGAAAGCGCGTCCGATCGATCCCGAAGGGCACCACCGTAACCGGCTTGGACGTATACTGCCGGGTCACCTCCGCCAAATAGCGGCTGGACGCGGTAATCCGATCCGGCTGCGCCAAAATGGCACGCAAGAGATAGCGATTAAGCCCTCCGTGGGCTTGCGGAAATACTTCGACGTCGGCCCCCCAGACAGAAAAAACCCGCGGCCAGCGGCGGCCCAACCAAGCCGCCCAAAGACCGTAGCGTGACACATAATGGGCGTGAACAATATCCGGTCGAAACGCCCCCACGCTATCGCGTAGCCGCCCTACCGAATCGGCCCAGCGCATGCGCGTCCATGACCCGCTTTTTAGCCGGTAAACGGCCACCGGTGCATCACCCGGCCACTCGCGCTCGCTCCATACCGAAACCAGGAACCCCCGGTCAACCAACCCCTGGACCCAGCGTTGCGTATGGACACTGGCCGCGTCGGCCAATACCGCAATCCGCATCAACCGCCCTCACGCAAATCTGCCAGCATCTTATCCAATTCGTGCTGGCCTAGCCGACGGATTCGCTCGGTGCGGATGATATATTCGACCCGTTCGATGCACGTGTCCAAGTCGTCATTTTTTACGATGTAGTCATAACTGCGGGCATGCCGTAGTTGTTCCACAGCATTCGCCAGCCGAGCATCCAAGTTGGATACCTCGGACCGGGATAAGATACGCCGCCGAAGTTCCTCTAACGACGGCGGAAGCAGGAAAATCGAGACGACCCGACGATGTCGCGATTCATATTTCAGCCGCCCTTTATAATCCAGTTCGATAATACCGTCATGGTCGGGGACAAATAATTCCCGAGGAGACCCATAAAAGTGATCATGATAGACTTGCTCATATTCAAACACCGCACCGGTTTGAATCAACCGCTGAAATTCCGTTACCGAGACAAACCGGTAATCGAATCCGTCGACCTCGCCCGGGCGCGGCTGACGGGTCGTATAGGTGACCACTTTTTTAAGTTGGGCGTCCCGCTCCAGTAACGCTCGCATCACCGAGCCTTTGCCGGCACCGGACGGCCCCGAAAAAATAAACAAAATCGGTTCCAATGCATCCGCCCTCACTGTCTCGTCACGTCGTCGGACTGGCCTGTCCCTTGATTGCGGCTAATCCATCGTCCAACCGCACATCTCCTGTTGTGCTTGCCGAGCCTCTTGTCGCAACCGGTCAAATAACTCGGCCACCGACGGAATGTCATGAATGAGCCCTGCCACTTGCCCGGCCCAGGCAAACCCGTTCTCCATATCCCCGTTGACGGCAGCCCGATAATTAGCCTCCCCGGAAATCAGAGGATATAGCGCGGCAAAATCGGGCTTTTCGGCTTCTGTGGCGAGAATCCGATCGACGTGGGGCGACGGCAGAGCCCGCCCCGGACGCCCTAACGAACGCTCGATGACGCGGGTTTCGTGAATTTCCGCATTAACCAGGGCCGCTTTATACCGCTCATGCGCCAGACACTCTTGCGTGGCCACGAAACGGGTTCCCATTTCAATGCCGGCCGCGCCCAGCGCCAGCGCCGCAACCAACTGACGCCCATCACCGATTCCCCCGGAGGCCACGACCGGCACCCGAAGAACTTCTACCAGCCGTCGGGTCAACACGAAGGTGCCGATATCATCGCGGCCCAAATGGCCGCCGCCTTCAACCCCAACCCCAATCACCACGTCCGCGCCTAACGACTCCGCCTTTAGCCCGGCCCGGACACCGGCCACCAACACCATCAAACGGGCCCCCCGGGCCTTAATGCGGTCGACGTAGGGAGCGGGGTTACCGCCGGTCAACGACACCACCGGAACCTTTAAATCCAGCGCCTGATCCAGTAAGTCATCGATTGGCCGATGGCCGATGGCAAAGTTCACGCCAAAGGGCTCGGATGTCAAGCGTCTGACCTCGGCAATTTCCGCGGCCAACGCCTCCGGGGACTCCAACGTTGTGGCGGTGATTTGCCCCAGTCCGCCGGCATTCGATACCGCGGCCGCCAAGCCGGCCCGCGCCAGATAGGCCAGCCCGCCCTGAATAACGGGATAACGAATGCCCAACACCGCCGTCAATCGAGTCGCCGGATTCATGCCGGTAACGCCTCACGAATCTTGCGGGCCATAGCCGCCAAGTCCTCCTGGCTTGCCGGGCGCGCTCGTTCAAATGTCAATTCGGCCATGGAATTCACGGGAATGAGGTGCAAGTGGGCGTGAGGCACGTCAAATCCGGCAACCACCGCTCCAATCCGGGCCGCCCCGGTCACCCGTTGAATGGCCTCGGATATCGGCCGGGCAAACACCAAAATTTCGGCCAAGAGGTCATCGCTTAAGGCAAAGAAGTGATCGACCTCGACTTTCGGGATAACGAGGGTATGCCCCGGATTGACCGGGCGAATGTCCAAAAACGCCAAAAACCGGTCGTTTTCCCGAATGCGGTGACTCGGTATCCGACCTTCAACAATTTGGGTAAAAATCGACGGCATGGTCGCACTCCTTTTACCGGATCTGGCCGACAGGCGGGTGGCCGCCTGCCGTTAATAGCCTTAGTATACCGTATTAAACCCGGCTCGCCGCAGAGATTAATGGGCCCAACCCCGTTCGAGGTTGGGCCCACCCGCAGGAAGGAACGTTCAGTATCTCGGATGCTGGAACTGAACAGTTGTATTATATCACACATTCATTCGCTTGCGTGTAAATTTATACATATCAAGCAAAAAACTTTATTAAAATGCACAATTTATTCACGATCTTTGATTTTGCATACCAAAACTTTTTCATAAATATTCGATACCGACTTGTCTCCTCGATTACACGCTATGATACCTGGTGGCTCATCGAGTGTTTGTGATTGTCGTCAAGTATTTTTCCTTATAATTGTGTGATAAACCTGAAGATTTCCTGAAGATGGTAATCGCGTAAACGAACGAAGGAGGAACCTATTCATGAAGCGAACCAAAGGCTTCGCGCTGGCCGGAACCGGAATCGCCGCCCTCGCGTTGGCCGGTTGCGGTCCGACCACTGCCTCAACCCCGTCCGCAAGTATTCCCCCTCGGCGCCTCAAACCATTACCGTGGGGACCCTTTATGCCGGATCGGGCAGCTACGCCACCAGCTCCTTGCCGGAATACGCCGGACTTAAGTTTTGGATTAATCAAGTGAATAGTCAGGGAGGCGTCTACGTCAACGCCTACCACAAACGAATCAAAGTCCAGTTGGTCAGCTACAACGATCAAAGCTCCCCCACGACGGCCACTAATTTGTATAACCAGTTAATCACAGTCAACCATGTGAATATTTTAGTGGCTGACTTTGGCTCGGTTTTGACCTCGGTGGCCGTGCCGCTCGCGGAAGAAAACAAAATGCTGTTATTTGACCAAACGGGAACCGGGGCCAGCTTCTTTTCTCCCAACAACCCGTATATTGTGTTAACCAGCTTACCGACTTCCGGCCTTTGGCCCGACTCGCTGGCACAATATTTGATCCAGAGCGGGAAAAAACACGTTGCGATTGTCTATGACACCAACGACTTTGACCAATCCCAAGACACCACCTTGGTCACCAAGCTCAAAGCGGCCGGTATCAATCCGGTGTACAACAACGGGGTCGCCACGTCGACATCGAACTACACGGTCATTTTGCACGATATTGCCGCCACCAATCCGGATGCGGTGATTGAACTGGGCTATCCGAACAACGATATCGCGTTCTTGCAGGCGCTAAAGAGCAGCAGTGATCATTTCCCGATGGTGTTTACCATCTTCCCCGGTCAGCTGCCGCAGTTGTTTGAGAGCAATTTTGGCGGAGCCGCCGGCCTTGCCGGTCTCTACACCTACCCGGCACCGCCGCTTTTAAATCGGCCGCAAGTCAATTACGGTTTGTCATTGGCTCAGTTTGAGACCGCATACCAGAAATCTACCGGACAATCGGCCAACTTCCTTTCCGTCGCCGGTTACAACACCGGCCTCGTAATCCAAAAAACTTTAGGAACGGCCACCAGTCTCAGTCAACTGGGCCTGCGGCAAGCGGTGTCGTCTTTCTCCGGGAAGATTTCCACCCTCGACGGCACCTTCCAAATCAACAATGAAGGGGCTCAAATCGGCGAAACCTTGCCGGTGGGTCAATTTAGCGTCGGTTCCAACGGCAACTTGGAAGTCAATCTCGTGACTCCGTTATCGCAATAAAGGTCAAAAAGAGGTGCGGAGGGCTCAACCCCTCCGCCTCCGTACAGGAAGGGAGCGAGCTCGGCTGTTTGAGTACTCCTTGGTCTCCGGTGTCTTATTCGGGTTATATTTTGCCCTCATGGCGCTTGGCCTCAATCTCATTTTTGGGGTGATGCGCATGGTGAATTTGGCGCACGGAGACTTTGTCATGGCAGGCGCATTCGCCACGTTTTGGGCCTACCAGCATTGGCACCAAAACCCCGTGATCCTGATTATCGGGGTCATGGTCATTTTTGGGATGGCAGGATTTCTGCTGTATTTTCCGTTTGTTCCGCCGCTTCTCCGATCGTGGGATCCCGAAATGTTATCCCTGATTATGTTTTTTGGCTTCTCCCAGATTCTCGAAGCCCTGGCCGTGATGGCATTTGGGAATAATCCCCGCACGGTCAACTTCCCCATCGCCAACGCCCCGCCATACCATATGCTCGGCCAAAATTACCAAGCCTCTTGGGTTTTTGCGGCGCTGGTCAGCGTCGTCGTCATTGGGCTTATTTACTTCTATTTGTTCCGGACTCGATGGGGATATGCCACCCGGGCCGTCATGGACAGTCGCGACGAAGCGGAAGTCAGCGGCATTCCGGTACACCGGGTATCCGCGCTGATTTTTGCGATTGGTCTGGCCACCGCCGCCGCTGCCGGCGTGTTAAGTCCCTTAATGCTGGGTGCCATTGATCCCACGATGGGCATTGACCTGACCGCGACGGCCTTTGCCGTGGTTATTATCGGATCCCTGGGTAATCCTCTGGGGACCTTACTCGGCGGTCTCGTCTACGGTGTGATTCTCATGTTGATGCAAACCTATCTGTCGTCGTGGGCCAATATGGTTCCCTATGTCGCCCTTTTATTGATATTGCTTCTGCGGCCCGAAGGGCTTCTCGGACGGGGGGTTCGGCATGCGTAAAATTCCCGGTTCTTGGGTCTCGAGCGGTCTCACCATTTTGCTGGCATTGGCGCTCTTTTGGTTTAGTCCCCAGTTCTACCCCAACACCTCCGTCCTGTTTCAAATGATGATGTTTGCCGTGCTGGCCCAAGGCGTGAATTTGCTCTACGGCTTTACCGGCTATTTACCGTTCGGCTATGTCGGCTTTTTCGGAGCCGGGGCTTACGGCGGATCTTTGGCCATCCAATGGCTCCATTGGCCCGGGATTCCGGCCATGATTGCCGGCGGCCTCACCGCCCTTTTGGTCGGCCTACTGCTCACCCCCCTACTCCGTCTGGCCGGGGCCTATTTTGCCATCGGCAGCATGGCTGCGGCCCAAATCGTTGCCGATGTGGTATCGAACCCGGCCTTGGTCAAAGTCACGAATGGACCCTACGGCATTCAGCTGGTACAAAGCTACCATCCGGTCGAGAGTTATATCGTGATGTGGGCCACGCTGGGACTCGTGATGCTGGGCACCGCCATCTTGCGCCACTCGCGGGTCGGTATGGCCTTGACGGCCGTGAAAGAAGAGCCGCAAAGTGCCGCTCTCATAGGAATTCACGTGGTCTGGCTGAGGATGGGTGCTTGGCTCGTCAGCGCCTTCGTGGCCGGATTGGCCGGCGCCTTATTTGCCTGGCACACGTCCGTTTTCTATCCTTCGACCGTGTTTGATCTGAGTATTAGTGTGTTCGCTATCGTGTTTACCCTGTTTGGGGGTAGCGGCACCCTTCTGGGCCCCCTGGTGGGATCGCTCGTGCTATACGGTCTTTATAACGCCATTGGCATATCGTCCCCCCAATATTTTCAGTTGCTGTACGGGATCCTGATTGTGATATTGGTCCTATTTCTACCCAACGGACTTGCCTCGTTGGCCAAACGGAGGGGTTGGGATGTCCCCTAATTTATTGGACGTGGATCACGTAATTAAGCGCTTTGGCGGCTTTAAAGCCCTCAATGACGTGTCCTTTACGCTGGCCGAGGGAGAAATCCTCGGGATCGTAGGCCCGAACGGGTCGGGTAAAACGACCCTCATTAATGTCATTTCCGGCCTCTATGCGCCGGATGGTGGCAGCGTGCGCTTTCGAGGATACGATGTGCGACACCTCGGGTTAACCGGCCGAAGCCGCCGGGGGATTAATCGCACCTTTCAAATTCCGAAACCTTTCCGTCAACTGACGGTTGCCCAAAATGTAGCATTGGCGCGTCATTACGGACGCCACGCGAGCATGCCCATCGAGGATCCGTTAGCCTTTTTAGGGCTCGCCGAAATGGCCGATTGGGAAGCCGGGCGGCTGACCAGCGCCCAACAAAAGTTGCTGGATTTGGCCCGGGCCTTGGCGACCGGTCCCCGGTTATTACTCGTCGACGAATTGGCCGCGGGCTTGAATCCCCAGGAAATGCACCAAGTCTCCGAAAAATTACTGGAAGTCGCACGGCAGGGGGTCGGGATTATCGTCGTGGAACATCTGCTCGGCTTCGTGAATCACCTGACCCGACGCGTGTTGGTCATGAATGCCGGCCAACTCATTTTTGAAGGATCGTTAGCCGAAGCCGCCCACGATCCCACCGTCGTAGCGGTGTATTTAGGAGGTTAGCATGACGCCAGCGACATTATCGGTTGACCAGATAGCGACCGGCTACGGCGAGCTCCAGGTGCTCTGGGACATAACCCTCGCGGTGGAACCGGGCGAGGCGGTAATCTTGTTAGGCGCCAACGGCGCCGGCAAAACCACGTTGTTAAAAACCCTGGCGGGATTGATTCCGACGTGGCGGGGTACGATTCGCCTCGGATCCGACGACCTCACCCATGTCCCGACCAATCGACGGATTCGCCAAGGCCTCGGGTTTGTTACCGAAACCGGCATCATCATGAATTTGACGGTGGAAGAAAATCTCCGGGTGGGCGGCTACCATTTGTCGCGGCCGGTTCTGCACCAACGGATGGCGGAACTGTTGGAGGAGTTTCCGGATCTGCGCACGAAGCGCAAGGAACTCGCCGGGAGCCTCAGTGGCGGTCAACGGAAAATGTTGGCGGTCGCCAAAGCGCTGATGGGACGTCCCCAGATTCTCTTGATGGATGAACCGTCGGCCGGCCTTTCGCCTTTATTTGTCAAAGAAGTGATCGCCTTGTTGAAAGCCCATCGTGGCCCCGACTTAGGCCTTTTAATCGCCGAACAAAACGTGAAGTTTTTAGAACTGGCCACGCGCGTTTTTGTCCTCGACGGAGGACGAATTCGGTTTAACGGGACGGTCGCGGAACTTGAACACAATGATGCCATCCGACAAGCCTATTTCGGACTGACCGGCCCGGAATTCTAACTACGGAAAGGCCTGACGCTTGAGGGGCGTCAGGCCTTCCTACCGTTCCAGTAACAAAAATTCCAACGCCTCTTGTTCGCCGTTTTCCACCCGGTCAAAATAGCGGCCGCGATAAAAAATCAACGGCTGATCCTCGCTGTGCTGCGCAAAATCCACTACCCGACCAATAACGATGGTGTGATCCCCGGCATCGATCGCCTGGGCTTTTTCACAGACGAACCAGGCCAGAGCACCGGCAATGACCGGTACCTGATGCGCGGTGGGTACCCATTGGGGCGTGATGTCGGTACCGCGGCGACTGAATGCATCCGAAACCGGTCGTTGTGTCGACTGCAGAATACTCACGGAAAATGTCACGCCCTCCGGCGCGAGAAAGCCGTGCATCCGGCTCGTCCGGTTGACAGAAATCGCAATGAGTCGGGGATTTAACGACACGGACATGAAGGCGTTGGCCGTCATCCCATGAATTTCCTCACCTTGTTGGGTAAGGATCACGGTAATCCCGGTCGCAAACGTCCCGCAAGCCTGGCGAAAAGCCCGCTCGGTGTCCAGAGCATTCATCATCACCGACTCCTCCTTCGCTTAATCGTCAAGAAACGCCGGCCGATCGGGTAGTGTCGGAGCTTCCGTCGGTTGGGGCCGGCCGGACCAGTCATAAGCCACCATCGCTTCGTCGAACCAGCGTTTGGGAGCCGGCGCCCCCCAAAACGTTTGCCGTTGGGGATGGTTCAAATCCCAGCGAATCGGTTGCCAATCCGGGTCAATCAATAAATAGTCTCCGGTGAACAGTTCAATCCGGTTCCCGTCGGGATCCCTTAAATAGAGGAAAAAGGCATTGGTCGTTCCGTGACGACCCGGTCCTCGCTCCATATTATCGACATATCCCATCGCTGCCAAGCGGTCGGCAACATCTAAAATCTTGTCTTTAGACGACGCAATAAAAGACGCGTGATGAAACCGCGGCCCGTGCCCGTTGGAAATCGCCACATCATGGGAGGTCTGCTTTCGATGGAGCCAAGCCCCCCATATCCGATCCTGTCCGTTGTCCACGCTCACCGTATATTCACTCAGGCGAAACCCCAGATGGGTTTGATACCACGCGGCGGCGTCTTGAATATGAGGCGTGATATAGTTCACATGATCGAGCCGCATAACTTCTGCCCCGTGATAGTGGTCAAATTGCTGCAACATCCACGGCACACTGTCGACCTGATAGAAAAATTCAATAGGAAACCCGAAGGGATCCACCGTGCGGAGAGCTCGCCCGATTCCTGGCTCCTCGCCGTCGACCCAATGGGTGCGAAGTCCCAACCCGACGAAATAATCCGCCAACGCCTCGAGGTCTTCTGGAGACGCCACCCGAAACCCGACATGGGCCACCCCGGGCGTGTCCGCCCGGGTCAACACCAAATTGTGATGGGTCCGATCTTCTAACCCGCGGAGAAAGAGATGACGGTCGTCTTGATCGGTCACGGTAAATCCGACCGCTTCGACATAAAAACGATAGGCCTTTTCGAGGTCGGTGACCCGGTATTCCACATGATGGGTCCGAAGGATATTAAATGCTTCGCCCATTACGACCGCGCCTCCTTTGTTTGCACCAGCGGATCCGGCGTTTGATTTAAGAATTCCCGAATCAACGCTTTGGCGGGTTCCTTGTCATAGCTTTGATAGAGAGCCCCCGCCATGCGGACGGGATCCCCGAAAAAGAACCGTTCATATAAGACCTGCCGACTCCCAAAGGACGAGACCGCGGCATCCCAAGCCAGCCGGAATAAGCGGGTCCGTTCCCACGCGTCGGTGTTCCGCGCCTGATAGAAGCGGTCCAAATCCGGACGCAGTTCGGGATGGGCAAAATCCTTTTCGGTCGGGATCGCCATCAGTCCCCCGGCGGCCAATTGTTGAATAATTTCCACCAGCCGCGGATACAGTCGGGGAAACGTGTTCCGGGCCATGTTAAAAGGAGTCCAATCGGGCGTCATGATGCCGTAGCGGTTGAGTTTCGCATTGGCTTCTCCGGCGACCATGAACGCCTTCATGGTTTCCAAGGCTAAAATCACCTCCGCGACCTTTTCCTGAACATGTTGAAATTGTTCAATCCCAATCGTGTCCACAATCAAACCGGCGACGCCTAAAATAAACTCCGCCTTGGCGATGTCTTTCACAATCACTTGATGCGTCATATGCACGACGGCATCGGTGGCGGCATAGAGCTGGTTACAGCGGTCGGCGTCTTCAAGCAAAAAGATGCGCTCCCAGGGAACCAAGACATCGTGAAACACCACCACCGCATCCATTTCTTCAAATCGTGAGCCCAAGGGATGATCGAAATGGGATTTGCCATAGTCAAATGTCTCCCGACAGATTAAGCGAAGTCCCGGGGTCGAAAGCGGTAGGGCGAACGCGAACGCATACGGCTTATCTTCCGGGGTGTTCCGAATGACCGTGGACGGAAAGACCAAAATTTCGTCCGCCAACGGTAACGTGGCCAACATCCGTGCCCCGCGGATAATGACTCCCTCCGAGGTTTTTTCGACCACGCGCGCCGCCAAATAGGGATCCGCTTGCTGCGAAGGGGGCGCGGACCGGTTGGCTTGGGGCATAATTAAGGTATGCGTTGTGCATAAATCGTGTTCCCGCACATATTCGTAATATTTCCGGATATTATCCCCAAACTCGCCGAAAAAAGGAGCGGCGGCGGCCAGCGCCATGAGTTCGCTATTCAGGTAATCGGGCGCCCTCCCCATCATGCCATGGGCATAGCGGGCCCAATGCATCATCATGGTCCGGCGCCGGACCAAATCCTCTTTCGTATGCGGTTGCAAAAACGACAATCCCACCAAATCCCCTGTCGCCGGTGAGGGATAGGTCATCTCGGCTTGGATGGCCGGATCGTGTTGCATGTCATATAGATGTGCGACGGACTGAGCAATATTCCGAAACGCCGGATGTTCGGTAATTTTCCCGGTTACCCGCTCCCCATGAATCCAAAAGTCACGCGTTGCGCCATCCAGCGCATTCAGATATTGTTCGCCGGTCCGAATCCCCATTTCGACGCCTCCTTTAATTGAATGAGCTACCCTACGCGCGGAATGCCGTGTGTACCCAGAGCGACGTGAACGGTTTTCCATTCGGTATAAAACTCAAAACTAAATTCCCCGCCTTCTCGGCCAATCCCGCTCCATTTCGATCCGCCAAACGGCGTCCTGAGATCGCGCACATTTTGAGAGTTCAGCCACACCATGCCGGACTCGACTTGTTGACTCACCCGCGTCGCCCGGGCCATGTCCCGGGTCCAAATGTACGCCGCCAGTCCGTAGCGAACGGCATTGGCGATTTGCACCGCTTCGGCCTCGTCATGAAACCGGAGCACGGTGAGGACCGGTCCAAAAATCTCCTCGGTGGCCACCCGCATGGACGGCGTCACGCCGGTCAAGAGAGTAGCTTCCAAATAATTACCTTGGTCCAGGCCTGCCGGTCGACGGCCGCCCACGGCCACCTCGAATCCTTCAGAATCGGCCAGTTGGATATATCCCATCACCCGCTCCCAATGGGCCGGGTGAATAAGCGGACCTAATTCCGTGGTCTCCTCAAACGGGTCGCCGACTCGAATTCGGCGAATGCGGTCGGCCAAGCGGCGCGTAAACTCCTCGGCAATCGTCTCCTGTACCAAAAGCCGCGACCCCGCCGTACACCGCTCGCCATTGAGGGTAAACATCCCAAATAGGGTCGCATCGAGGGCCCGCTCCAAATCCGCGTCCTCAAACACGATCACCGGCGATTTACCGCCCAATTCCATAGAAAAGCGCTTTAGATGGGTCGCACCGTTTCGCATAATCTCTTGACCGGTGGTCGTCTCGCCGGTAAACGAAATGAGGGGTACCTGCGGATGCGAAACCAGACCGGCCCCGGCCGATTCGCCTAAACCGTGCACCACGTTAAAGACACCGGCCGGCAAATCGGCGGATTGAATAATCCGGGCTAAGCGATCGGCCGTCAGCGGCGACCATTCCGCCGGCTTTAATATCGCCGTATCCCCGGCCGCCAGGCACGGAGCGATTTTCCAGGTTTCGAGCATCAAAGGGGTATTCCACGGCGTAATCAGGCCCGCCACCCCAACCGGTTGGCGAATGGCGTAATTATGGAAATGAGGGGGCATCGGATAAGATTCGCCTGTGATGTGGGGGGCCATTTCGGCAAAAAAACGAAAGTTTTCCGCGGCCCGTTCCACCTGACCGCGCGTTTGCCGAATCGGAATACCGGTATCCAAGGTTTCCAATAGTGCGAGCGCCTCTTTATCGGCCAATATTCCGTCCGCGATACGATGTAAATACCGGGCCCGTTCTTTCGGCGGCATATCCCGCCAAACGCGGTCAAACGCCGTGTGGGCCGCCTGAAAAGCCCGGTCGACGGTTTCTCGGTCGCCCGCCGCCACGTGGGTCAATGGTTCATTGCTCGTCGGATCCAGGTCGTCAAACACCGATTCGGCGGTTTCCACAAATTCCCCCTGAATAAAGTGCCGTACCTGAGGAGGCACGAGGGCTAAAGCCGATTGGCGCGTCATCAAATAGGCCTCCTTTATGCCTGTTCTTCTCCGAAAGTCGCGTGATCTGCCACAACCGGATTCATGAGGACTCCTAAGTTTTCGATTTCACAGGCCATCACGTCCCCTGGTACCACCGGCGAAATCCCGTCGGGGGTCCCCGTCAAAATCACGTCGCCCGGCGCCAACGTCATAAAAGACGACAAATGGGCGATAATCTCGGGAATGGCATAGATTAAATGGCGGGTATTCCCGGTTTGACGGACTTCGCCATTGACCCGGGTGATGATGGTCAGCTGGTCGGGGTCGCCCACCTCGTCAGGGGACACCAGCCAGGGACCTAAAGGCAAGAACGTATCGAATCCCTTGGCTCGCACCGGTGGCCGGAATGTGTTGCGGATAAAGTCACGACAGGTAAAATCATTCGCAATGGTGTACCCGAGAACATACTCCAGCGCGTGCTCGGGTGCCACGCCCCGACATGGTCGCCCGATGACGACCGCGACCTCGGTTTCGTAATGGCAGTGGGTAGCGCCGACGGGATAGCGCACAGGGTGCCCCGCACCGATGACGGCCGATGTCGGTTTAAAAAAGAGTGCCGGCTCCGACGGTTGTTCCAGCCCCAGTTCGGCCGCATGCCCGCCGTAATTTAAGGCTAAGCCGATGATATTCCGCGGATCGATCGGCGACATCCACGCCACTTGATTCGGATCCCATCGGCGGCCGTCGGCGGAAACCACCTGTCCGTGGTCATCATTCACCCATTCGATCCGGCCGTCGACCCAAATCCGTCCACTGCGCATCAGGGTGCCTCCTCTCGGAGCGAGAGGCCATATTGCATCAAGATCTCCCGAAGACCTTGTCGGTGGGCATCAGAAATCGGTGCTAAGGGCAATCGCAAACGCGGATAGATTTTTCCCATCATGCCCAAAGCCGCTTTTACCGGCCCGGGGTTGGTCTCCCAAAAAAGCGCATCGTTTAAGGGATAAAGATAATAATGAAGGTCCCGAGCTTTTTCCCATTCGCCACGAGCGGTCAAATTATATAAGTCGGCCACTTCCCGCGGTAGAATGTTCGCGGTGGCGCTGATGTGCCCGGCCCCGCCAAGGGCCAGCATGGGATAGCAGAGCGCCTCGATTCCCGAATAGACCAAAAAATCGCGTCCCATCATATGCAGCACTTTGGTCACTTGCTCAAAGTCCCGGTTAGATTCCTTCACGCCAATCACATTGGGCGCTTTAAGACCAATCCGTTTTAATGTAGCGGGTTCCAAATTGGTCGCCGTTCGGCCCGGAATGTTATAGAGGACGATCGGCAGTGTGGTCGAGGCGGCCACGGTGGTGAAATATTGGAACAGGCCTTCTTGGCTCGGTCGGTTGTAATACGGCACGATCACTAACGCGGCATCCGCCCCTAATTGTTCCGCCGTGTGGGTCAACCGGAGGGTTTCCTCGAGATTGGTGCTGCCGGTGGCTAAAAGGACCGGAACCCGATGGTTTACGGTTTCCACAGTGGTCCGAAAAATGGCTTCCCGTTCTTCTAGGCTTAACGAGCTCGGTTCACCCGTAGTCCCGGTTACCGAAATCCCGTGACTGCCGGATGCGATTTGCCATTCAATGAGGGATTTAAGCGCCTCGTGGTCCACTCGATTATCCGCCGTAAATGGTGTCACGACGGGGGTAATCGAGCCTCTAAGCCTTTCTTGAATTGACGGCAAATTTAATCGACTCCTTTAATTCGGTGATTGTTGCCGACAGGCTTTCCATAATACTCGTTCAGCTACGTCTATCGCGACAGGACGCAATTGCCTCACATCTCCGTCGATAATCCCATATTAGATCATATAGGATATGAGATGCAATATACGATACGATTGTTCGCGCAATAACTTGTCTTTACCCCACCGTTAAATAGCCCTGTTGCAGGGCTTTATGGGCTTCATCCCGGGAGCCCTCAAAAACAATCTGTCCCTGCGACAAAACATACGCTCGGGACGCCAACTCTAACGCATAATGAATGTTTTGTTCCACCAATAAAATGGTGAGGCCTTCACGGCGTAACCGACTCAACGCATCAAACACTTCCCGTACGATCACCGGGGCCAACCCGAGACTGGGTTCGTCCAACAGCAGTAATCCCGGGCGAACCATTAACGCCCGTCCAATCGATACCATTTGTTGCTCTCCCCCCGATAACCAGCCGGCCAATCGCCGACGGTGTTTGACTAATCCCGGAAACAAGTCCCACACGGCTTGTAGTTCGGTTTCCCAGCGCACGGAAGTCCGCCGACGGTGAAAGGCTCCCAGACGCAAGTTATCTTCTACCGTAAGATGCGGAAAAAGCTGACGTCTCTCGGGCGCGATCGCCACCCCCCGAGCAACCCGCAGGTGCATGGGTAACCGCGTAATATCCTGTCCCCCGTAGAGCACCCGCCCTGTCGGTGTCGAATAAAGACCCATGAGCGTTCCGAGTAAAGTCGATTTCCCTGCCCCATTGGGGCCTAATAGGGCCACCACTTCACCGGGTGACACGTGCAGTGAAACCCGATGTAAAACTTGGACTCGCCCTCGAATCGTTGCAATATTGTCCACTTCTAACTGCATAAAACCGCCTTCCTCCGGCCTCGTTGTTGTGCCTTACCCTGATGGTTATCTGTCACTGACGACCCGCGGCGACTCTTCTCCAAGATAAACACGGCGTACCGTCTCGTTTTGTTGAATTTGAGCCGGCTCACCCACCGCCACGACCTGCCCATCCGCCAATACCAAGATACGATGGGCCACTTCCAAAACGCTTGGCAAATGATGTTCGACCCAAAGTACGGCACGCCCCTCGGCTGCCATCTGCTTTACTAATTGCAATACGACCTGCCGTTCGCTTTCGGTCAAGCCGGACAAAGGTTCATCCAATAAAATGACCTGTGGATTCATGGCCCAGGCTCGATAAATTTCTAGAACCCGTTGATGGCCAAAGGATAAATCTCCTGCTACCGTCCCTATCTCGGAACCCAACAAGCTATTTTGCAATAAGATAGCCGCCTCACGTACGGCTTGGCGCTCGGCTCGCCATGTTGCCGGCCACCTCACTGCAGCGGCCAATAACCGACCCGGCATTCGCGATAAAAGCGCGGCCATGACATTATCGTGTACCGTAATCTGGTCAAATACCTGCGGGGTTTGTAGCGTCCGGCTCATCCCCGCCAATGCCCGTCGGTAGCTGGGCCATTGGGTAATGTCTCGCTCGGCGAACCGGATCCGCCCCCGATTGACCGCTATCAGGCCGGATAACACGTTAAATAACGTGGTCTTCCCCGCCCCGTTGGGGCCGATAATGCCCCATATTTCCCCGGGTGCAACCTCGAAGGATACATCGGTCAATGCCTGTACCCCGCCAAATACCACCGAGACTCGTTCTACCGATAACACCGAAACCCTCCCCCTACGTTCCCCGCTTACACTCGATGATCCACCGACTGTCCGAGCAATCCTTGAGGACGCACCAGCAACACCATAAACAGCACCAAATAGCTAATCCCGTCGGCCCAAGCGCTCGATATAAACCCGGAAGTCACGGCATTAATGACCCCCAGCAATAACCCCCCCAATGCCGCACCCGGCAAACTATCAATCCCGCCGATAATTGCCCCTACAAATCCACTAAGTCCCAGATTAAGCCCCATGTTGGCGTTAGCCGTCGTAATCGGGGCCAACAACGCTCCCCCCGCCGCCCCAATCAGCGCGGCCAATCCCCAGGTGTATAGACTGAATTTGAACGGATCCATTCCAAAAAGTTGTGCCGCGACAGGGTTGTCCATGGCGGCCGTCATGCCGCGACCCACCATCGTCCGCTCCAAAAAGAGATACAACAACCCTGCCAGCAAAATAGCACCCCCAAAAATCCCCAGATATTGGCGACTTAATACAGCTCCCGCCAGGTGTACACTTCCGCTCCCCCAGAAGGGGTTAACCGCCACCGGGTTAACCCCCCATATCAAAGTCGCCAAACCGCGTAATGCGGTGTCGAGGCCCAACGTGATAAAAATCAGGGTCAGGGGTTTCGCCTGACGGGCAGGATACATGACCAGTCGAGCAATCAAAAGCCCGACAACGATTGCCGCGACCAGAGCCGACGCCAAAGCCCAGGGTAGGCCCCATCCCCGACTCTCCCCCGTCCATAGTCCCATTGCACCAATCATGGCAAACTCGCCCTGGGCAAAATTGATAATGCCGGTTTCCTTATATATCAAGGAAAATCCTGTCGCCAACAGCGCGTAAATCGCCCCTGTGCCAAGTCCGGTTAATAAAATTTGCCACAATAACGCCAGCATTCTACCCCTCCCTAGGACGCCGAAGACGCCGATGGCCGATGTGCATCCCGCACGCGTCGACGACGGCGATCCTTCCATGCGGATACCACCCCATCGGGCCAATACATCATCACGATGACCAAAATTACGCCATAGACCGCCAATTCGAGAGCGCCTCCAAGAGTCGGACTAATAGCCTGACCCAACGTTTTCAATCCTTGTCCCAATCCCTCGACCAGAACCACCCCGACGGCAGCACCATAAACGCTTCGCATACCGCCCACTACAGCCATCAAGACGAAGTTAACGGATAAGGTAAAAGTAAAGACCGTCGGATCAATATAGCCGATCCAACTGGCATAAACCGCCCCGGCGAAGGCCGCCATAATTGCCGAAACGATAAACATTTCGCGCTTGACCCGGATCGGATCAATGCCTAACAGGGTTGCCGCGATTTCACTGGAGCGAACGGTCTCCAGTAAGACACGCCCGCCCGAATGGACCACTCGTGAAGCCAACCACGCGGCGATCCCAACCCCAATCCAGCTCAATCCAAAATAATCCGCATTAGAAAACGCATGACCCATCCACGTAAAGCTCCCGATATTGGTTAAACCGGAATTTCCTCCCGTGAGCGGGAGCGCCTGGAAGGCAACATCTGCCATCATGCCAAACGCTAACGTCGCCAAAGCTAAATAGTGCGTTTTTAAACGCAAAATAAAGAGGCTCAAGATCCAGGCCACAGCCGCCGCGACCAACATCCCTAGAACCACGCCGCCCCAGACCGGCCAGATGGTCCGTGTCGTCCAAATTCCGAAAGCATAAGCCCCTAGGCCGAAAAAGCCCGCCTGCCCCAAGGACACTTGCCCGGCATACCCCATAAATAAATTGAGACCGACAACCGTCACGATATAGAGTCCCATCAGGGTTAGCTCGCTCATGGCATCGGGGCCGGCCCAGTACGCCACCGATGCCGCCAGCACGACTAGCAACGCCGCATGGATACTGGGCCACTGCCACACCTTGAGGCCAGCAACCGATTGATCGTTTTTTGCGCTGACCTTAGTTGCCATCGTAACCAGGCACCCACTTCCACTGGTCGTCCACAATTTGGGTCAAGACTTCCGAACGCGGATCAAGCCCGTTATGATTCGTCGGCGTTAAATCCATGACACCGGTAACCCCGTCATATTTCAGATGTTCCAAAGCGTTACGAACGGCTGTCGGGGTGGGATTAGGTCCCGCCGCCAATAACGCGTCGCGAAAGAGGTACACCGCGTCATAGCCAAAACCGCCAAACATGTTAGCCGGTCCCGCCGATGCTTGATAGACTTTGTCAAAATGCTGGACATAGTGATCAATTACCGTTTTTTGGGGATCGTTGGCCGGCAACTGGTCCGCTATCAGCAACTTGGTGGTGGCCACATAAGCCCCATTAACCGCCCCCTTCGCCAGGCTGATAAACACGTCGTTACTCACACCATCCGAAAAAAAGATGGGCCATGGCAGCCCAAGGGCGCGATAATCGCTGATGACCGTATCCGCCGACGGAGGAATATCCCATACCACCACCGCCTGGGGATTGGCGGCACGGAGAGAGGCCAACTGGGGCGTCACGTTAGTGGCCGATAAATCCACCGGTTCGCTGGCGACCACTTGGATTCCTTGAGGTGGCGCTACCCGTTCAAAGTCAGCTAATCCACCCGTGCCATAGGAAAAATTACCGTAAACAAACGCGATACGGGTCCAATGGCGAGCTTTTAAATAATTGATGATGACTTGCATGGGAATGGTATCGACCGGAGGCACCTTAAAAATCCATTGGCGCTGGGAAACCGGCTCAATGATCTCGGCGTCGGACGCCAACGAAATCAAAGGAATTTGCGCGCGTTGAATTTCGTTCAGAGATGCCATAGTCCCTCCAGTAGAAGCATCCCCGATCAAGCCCAACGGCGTGTCATTTTGGATTAGTTGCCGAAAATCTTCTACGGCACTGGTAACCGACGAATTATTGTTGAGCACATCCAGTTTCAGAGGATGCCCGTCGACCCCACCTGCCGCATTAATTTCCTTGACCGCTAATTCTGCACTATCTAATTCCGGGACACCCAAGGAGCTATACGGTCCGGTTTCCGGAATGGACATTCCCAAAACATACGGCGTATGGGCATTGGATGTCGTTCCGGCGGTACTCGACGTTGATCCACAGGCGCTAAGCCCTATCATCAGCGTAGCGGCAGCGGCTAATAACGCCAGATTTTTTCTTCTAACGCAATTATTCAACAGAATCACCTCGTAAATGAAGTATTAAACCTAACGCTAGTTTTTAATCGCTTGCGTCGGTACTAGAAATTAGGGGGCTGTGTTCTCCATAGTATCTGTGATTTCGTATATGATCAAGACTTTTCCCTCAAATAGCATCATTGGCTGTATTCGATTTTCGTAAATCCACATGGACACGACAATCCCGGAAATTAAAAAATCCTCGCGGATCGCTCGGGGCCGTATTTATATCCTTTTTCGATAGAGCGTCCCGAATTTTTACATGTTCGCGCGACAGTCGGATAAGCTAACGGCGGAGGTGACACCCAATGACCCCAAAGACGATTGCCGTCGAAGACCAGCTGTCCCCGTTTGAAAAGGCTCTTGTCGATGCCGGTTTTCGTGTCATTCCGTTAACCGAAGAGGCCCTTAGTCAAGCCCAAGCGATTGTGGTGCAAGGCACCGACATTCACTTTTTGGGCATGGAAGATCCGATGACCCTGGCGCCTGTCATCAATGCGGATGGGCGGACCCCGGCGGACGTGGTCCATGAGGTAGAACGCCGTCTTTTACGGGAGTAGTCTCCTGCATCCGTGGGGCCTTCGGGCCCCTTCTCGCACTATGGGAGGCTTTGGCGAATCCACTCGGCCGGGACAACCGCATTAGAGACGGCGGAATATTGGGGGCCGGAGACGGCGATCCAGGATCCCTTGACGCGGTTGACGGTTTTCGGCACCCATTGGCGTACCCATTTTTCTCCAGGCGCCTGATTGTCCGTAGCGGTCATCCAGACGGCAATACCTCGTTTGCGCAAAAGGGGCAAGCTGGTCCAGGAAAATCCTTGCGTCGCCGCATCCGGCACGCCGGCGGAAATCACCCAATTTTCCGCCAGCCATCCATCCCCCGATCGCAGCCCCACATTCAAGACCGCTCGAGGATCAAAAGCATTCACCAATACCGAAAGATGTTGCCGATGGGCCCAAGCGACCGCCGCCCGAAGACGGTCCGACGAAACGCCGTAATCCGGTCCGGCACAATCGAGTAATATCCCCTGGACCCCCATCGCTCGCCAGCCGGTTAAGGCCTTCCTGACGGCAGCGAGCGAATGATGCGGTTGGCCATGGGTCATGCCAATGTCCACATAACCGATAAAGCGAGTGCCTCGGACGCCGTGAATGAGAGAAAGGGCGGCCCCATGGTCGGGATTACGCGACCATTCGAGGCCGCCTCCCAACACCACGACCGGGTAGCCCGCCATCTCCCCCGCGAGTTCTCGGCGCGCTGCCGGAGAGGCCGGAATCCATCCGTAATAAATTAAAAAGGGCTTGACGGGCCCGCCCATCGGCTTCCCCACAGGCGTCCCGCATCCGGTTAAGACAAGCCCCCATAAGAAAACCCACGCCCATCGTCGGATGTTAATCACGGCAATTCCCCTCTATAGTCGGCTCCGTCTCCCCATCTCCCTCATCCCTCGACGGTCTCTGCCTTATGGGATCATGATGAAAGAAGTCAATTGCGAGGAAAAGTTTTAAGACCTCTTAAAGTCGGGGGTAGTCGCCTCTCGTTCTGCCCCTAGAAAGGGATCCCTAAAGGGCGTATACTCAAAGGCGACATGAGCCATGCTGGGATTGCTGCTCTCATCTTTATCGCCACCTTGACCTTCGTCATTTGGCAACCCCGGGGCCTTTCCATTGGTTGGCCTGCTACCGTCGGTGCCATTTTGGCCTGGGCGCTTCATATTGTCTCGTGGCCGGATGTCCTGACGGTGTTTCATATCGTCTGGGACGCGACACTCGCCTTCGTCGGTATCATTTTAATTGCGACCGTGCTGGATCACTTAGGGTTTTTCGAATGGGCGGCCTTAATTTTGGCTCATCGGGCGCGTGGCAACGGTCGGGCCGTATTTTTCGGCGTCATTCTTTTGGGCGCTGTCGTATCGGCCCTTTTTGCCAATGACGGTGCCGCCCTGATTCTGACTCCCATCGTTTTAGAAAAAATTCAACTGCTGGAATTTAAGCCGCGTCATATGATTCCCTTTATTATGGCCGGGGGGTTCGTGAGCGATACGACCTCCATCCCTTTTACCATCAGTAACCTTGTCAATATTGTCTCCGCCGACTACTTTCATGTGGGCTTTTTGGCCTATGCCGGCCGTATGATGGTGCCCGACCTCGTATCCTTAATCGCTACCGCGGGATTTCTTTATCTCTATTACCGACGCGATATTCCGGCCCGCTACCGACCGGATCGCTTGCCCCTTCCTGCCGATGCGATTAAAAATCCCGCCATGTTTCGCTGGTCATGGTGGGTCCTCGGAATATTGGTGATGGGCTATGTGATGAGCGACCTCGGGCATTTCCCGGTGTCTCTGGTGGCCTTGGCGATTGCCGCCGGGTTTTTGGCTCTGGCCCGTCATTATCGCGTGGGTTCAATCCGGGAAATGATTCAAGAGGCCCCCTGGGCCATTATCGTCTTTTCCCTGGGCATGTATGTGGTCGTCTTCGGAATCGGCCATGCCGGCCTGACCAAAATCCTGGCGAGCCAGCTAGCCCTTAGCGGTCGGTACGGGCTAATCGCCGCCACGATCTTCACCGGATTGGTGGCCGCGTTCTTGTCCAGCGTCATGAATAACCTGCCCACGGTGATGATTAATGCCTTGGCGATTCATGCCGCACACGTCACCCCGGTGATTCGTCAGGCGATGATTTATGCCAATGTCGTCGGGTCTGATCTCGGTCCGAAACTGACCCCGATTGGTTCCTTAGCCACCTTGCTCTGGCTCCACGTGCTGAAAAAACGGGGTCTCACCATTACGTGGGGCCAATATACCCGGGTCGGTCTGGCCCTGACCATCCCCATTTTAATGCTCACCCTACTGGGATTGGGGGTCTGGTTGGTGTGGGTCGAATAACAAAAAAAACGGGGATCGCTCCCCGTTTATCGTTTTTGCACCAGAATATTGACCACGCTGTAGTTCTTTTCAAACGTCATCAATTGAAAATCCACTTGCCCGGAAAATCCTTCGATGGTTTTGGGAATGGCCCCCCAAAAATCCTCATGGCTAATCACCAACATCGCGGTGTCTCCCGGCTCCAGGCCGGCAATCGCTTCTTGAATCTTCGGTCGCCGTTCGCTGGCCGGCAAACCCTTCAAATCCAGAACCACCATATACGTCACCTCCAACCCTAATTGCTATTTTCTAGGATAGCCAAAAAACGGGTCCGGACCATGCCGCAGGAGGACCATTTCCCCAAAACGAGGCTTCGGAAACTCATGCCGCGGATGAACTAGTCCTTTTTCATGGACTTTCATTTTTCTCTCGCACCACAATTCGTGATAAGATGATGCCCAGGTGAGATGGGTGACCCAACGCGTAATCCAGTCGATTTGGATGGTCTTAGCCGCATTATTTATTGCAAGTTCACTCTTTGAGGGGTATTTGGTGCTTCCCGGTACCCATGGGCATTCGATTGCTAGCCTTTTGGCGCGCGGATTTCTCGTCTTGGCTCCCCTAGCTGCCCTATTTTGGGGCCGACAATATTCGCTAACGCCTCGCGGCCCCCTCTTCCTTTTAGCCGGTTGGCTGTTGGTTGTCGCTTTGACGTTTTGGTTCGCCAGCCCCCACATCTACTATGTCGAGTACTACGTTTGGTCACAAATCACCGGAGGGCTCCTGGTGCTCACGAGTTGGACCCTAGCCGGATTTCCCAAGGTATTTCGACAAACCCAGGTCGGAGCCCTCATTCTCTATGGATTGGCGGTCGTTGGGGTCGGTTTATGGGAAGTTCACACAGGCCATCATTTGGGACCATCCCGGGTCGGATCCCTGTCCCATATCCCTACCGGCTTTTATTACGACCAAAACAGTCTTGGGGTGGCCATTGCCCTCATCCTGCCCTATATTCTGCTGCTAGGAGGGCTATGGCCCACCTGGCCGGTCTATAGCCTCAGTGCGTTACTTGCCGTGTTATTGACCTATATCTTATATAAGACCGGCAGCCGGGGAGGCGAGATTGCTCTTTTGCTGGATCTGGCAATCTTGGCTCTCGTCGCGCCTTTATCGTTCCGACGTCTTCTAAAATGGCTATTCGGCGGCTTGATTGTCGCGCTGGCCCTGGTGATCGGCGTATTGCACACGCTGCCCCCGACCGCTCATCTGCCTTTTGCCCTGGAGAAGATCGCCCATCTCACCCACTTGGTTACCCACCCCAATGCCGGCCCCAGCTCGGTAACCATTCGCCTAGCCCTCTATCGGAGCGGATGGCATGCCTTTATAACCCATCCTTGGGGCCTTGGTCCGCGGGGGGCCGAACGCTATTATGCCTACTGGGTCCATCATAAATCGCCCTGGAATACTTACGGAGTGATTGATGCCCATAATATGTGGCTTGAGGTTGCGATGGATTTTGGCGTAGTGGGCTTTTTGCTCTATGCCGGCTTTTATGGCTGGCTTCTTTGGGGATTAATGCGTCTTCGGCCGGCCGGCAATCGGGAGCTGGAGTATTTCCGGGCCGCCTCCCTCAGTAGCCTGGTCGGCTTCATTGTCGGCAGTTTATCCCCTTCAAGCGTGATGATCGGCTTTCACATCATGTGGGTCATCTATGGGATCGCGCTCGGTACCTTGGTCATGGCCCAGCGTATACCAAACCCACGTCTTGATTCACGTAGACTATCAAAGGAGGAGCCCCCCATGCGAGAGGGATTGGTGCCGGGTACCAAAGCCACCGTAACCACCACCGTGACCGAACAGATGGTCGCCCGGTTGGGTGGACAAAAAGTCCATCCCGTCCTGGCCACGGCTCAAATGATTGAGTGGATGGAATGGGCCGGTCGGAAACTCATTTTGCCTTATTTGGAAGATGACGAAGATGCCGTGGGCTATGCCGTCGATATTGTCCATCTGGCTCCCACATTGGTCGGCGAGACCTTTTCCGCCACTGCGGAACTTCTGGCGATCGACAAAAACCGGATCATCGCCCGTGTCACGGCGGAAAATGGCCGCGGATTAATCGGTCGCGGCCAATTTACCCAAGTCTTGTTGCCCAAAAAAGCCTTAGAGGATAAAATTCGGGACCTGTCCCACCACGTCTCGTCGGACAAGGAGCCTACAGCAAATGAATAAGGCCCTCGGCCGTGGCTAAATTGGTGGCCACCGGAATTCCTCTCACGTCGGACACGCGCAATAACGCACTGACATCGGGTTCATGGGGATGGGCAAATAGCGGATCTCGAAAGAAAAACAGCATATCCAACGACCCTTCGGCAATCCGGCTGCCCATTTCCTGGTCACCCCCGAGCGGTCCCGGTAACAGGCAGTTCACGGTTAAGCCGCAGCGTTCTTGAATACGCTGTCCGGTATGTCCCGTGGCCCACAGTTCATGACGGCTAAAGCGCTCCTTATGCCGTTCGACGAAATCGACCAATAAATCCTTTTTCGTATCGTGCGCAATCAACCCGACTCGCATAACCGTCCTCCCGCCTCTATTGTTAAGGTGTTTGCCAGACCATCTCACCGGTTAACGCGAGATGGCCGTCCGCTTTCGTCAGCCGAATCTGCACCGTCAACTCATGAGCCGTCTGGGACTTCACCCGACCGGTTAGGGTCAGGGATTCGCCCGGCACCACCATGCCCCGAAACCGCACCTGGTACCGCACGAGCCGGGCATCCGGCGGCACCATGGACCGTAAGGGACTCACAACCCGGCCCATTTGTAACATCCCGTGCACAATCACCCCCGGGAGCCCCATCTGCCGGGCAAATTGGTCATCATAGTGAATCGGGTTATAATCCCCCGAAGCGCCCGCATATCGGACTAATTGCTCCCGGGTAAATTGAATCGTCCACGGTCCCCATTCTTCGTCGGCCACGGCCATCTACGCCACCCCCTCCGGCCAGATAATGACGGACTCCGAACGAAAGACCCGCTCTCCCGCCTGGTTGACCCCTTCGCTAGCCAACGTCACCAATGTCATCGTGCCAAACTTACCGGATCGTTGCCGAACCGATTCGACCCAGTCCGTAACCGTAATGACGTCGCCGGCGCAGATCGGCTGACCCCATTCAAACGACTGCTCTCCGTGAATCAACCCGGCGACCATCTGAAGCCCCGGAATGGGATGACGCGGCAAGCTAATCCCAAATGTCGGAGGCGCTACCACATCCCGGTAGCCTTGTTGTCGCGCGGCCTCGACATCAAAAAAAATCGGATCGGTCTCTCCCACCGCCTCCGCAAACCGCCGAATCGCCCCCCGTTCAATTTCCGTCGGATAGGGCGTTGAGCGGCGCCCTACCGTATCCGCCAAATTTGTCATCCCTTGCCTCCCGTCATCATCGTACCGAGGACTCGAGCCTCCCTGCCTACTCGGCCCGACAAGTGCCCCACTCGGTGATTTCCACCCCAAAGTTATTGCCCACCAACATGACCCGGGCTTCCCCAATCGCCAGTCCATTTAACTTGACAACCACCGGATCTTGCCATTTCCGATTAAGCACGAACTGACTGCCGACGCCCCAGTTCAAAACCGTTTGCACGGTCAAGATTTGTTCTCCCAGACTCGCCGAAAAGGTCACCGGCAAATGCAAAATCCGCCGAAGCCGCGGATCTTGAGCCGCCCGCGAGGACGGGGAAGAAGGAGCTTCCGCCGATACACTCGGCGGATTAACATCCGGCAGCGCCTCGTCCACCGTTTCCCCGGCTTCAACCGCAGCCGGGTTGTCCGCAGTAGCCTCTTTGGTGGATTCCCCCGCCAAGGGATTCGGTGATAACGCGGCCAATAGCGCATCGATTTCCGATTGAGACAGGGGCCGGTTCGTATCTTCCACGATCGCTCTCCTCCACGACAAGAATTAGCTATTCCGGCTGGATTTCCTGCCGCTTGCCGAAACTTTTTGATATAACGACGGGGCCACCACCTGAAACCCGAAGTCGGCAAATTCCAGAAACGTTTCGGTCGCCCCCAGGAACAATAGGCCGCCGTTTTTAAGGGCCTCGGATAACCGACTTAACACCTGCAACCGAATCTCCCGTTCAAAATAAATCAAGAGATTTCGGCATAAAATCGCATCAAATTCCCCGGGCAACGGATCCGTCAGGAGGTTATGGCGCACAAATCGTATGGCATTCGACCCGGACGATTTAACCGCCCAGTGATGGCCTTTAGCCTCCAGATAGCTTCGATAGGGTTGGGGAATTTTATCGACGTCGGCCGCCGGAAATTCTCCTTGTCGCGCTTTTTCGAGCACCAGATCATCACTGTCCGTGGCCAAAATCTCATAACGAAGTTTAAGATCCTCCATTAAAAGAGCGACCGACACGGCTTCCGCTCCCCAAGAGCAGCCGGCCGACCAAATCCGCCAATACTCCCCGCCTTGAGATTTTACCGCCTGACGAAAGCGCTCCCAATACTCCGGATCCCGAAAAAATTCCGTGACGTGAATGGTTAAATACGAATGAAACCGCCGATAGACTTCCGGGTCTTGCTGAACTGCCTGCACAAATGCGGCCGGTCCCACAAAGCCTTCCCGTTCTAAAAACGTTGCAATACGCCGTTCTATTTGGGTTCGTTTGTATGCGGTCAAATCCAGTCCCCATTGACGGGACAGTTGGCCGATAAGCGCCCAATCGTGGTCATCGTAGCGGTACCCCATGTTGAATCACCTGTCTTAACCATAAACTGATGCGCCCAAGCGGCCACACCGCATCGGCTGCGCCGGCCTCAAAAACCGCCCGCGGCATGCCCCACACCAAAGCGGTTTCCCGCGATTCGGCAATGACGGTCCCTCCCCGCTGATGCACGGCTAAAGCCCCTTGAGCCCCGTCTTCTCCCATGCCGGTCAAAATGACCACGCCCAAGTCGCGGCCAAACACGGAAACCGCATCGCTCAGGGTGACGTCGACCGACGGAATGACCCCATGCAGCCGTTCGCCCGACTCGCTCCAAGCGCCCTGACGGCTGACGCGCAGATGTTTGCCGCCCGCCGCCACAATCACCGGAGGCGGATCCCAAGGCACCATGTCCCCTTCCGGAGGCGACTCTTGAACCGGGTATCCCAACCGATCAGCCAACCGTTCGGCGAACGAACGGGTAAAGCCGGAGGGCATGTGTTGTACAATGAGTACCGGAATGCGGGGAGCCAACCGAATAGTTTCCAACAAAAACGACAACGCTTGCGGCCCGCCGGTCGAAGCCCCGATGACGATCGCTTTGAATCCTTCGGTCCGTGGTTCCTTGTCGAAGGTGGTGCCTTTCTCGGGCTGCGGACCCTCAGACCCCCGCGGCGCCAAAGCCCGATACCGGTCGACAATTTGACGAACCATTGCATCCAATGTTTGATCCGCATGCGGCTTCGGAATAAAGTCGTTAGCCCCAGCCTCCAGCGCATCCCAGGTGGCCGCCGTGCCGGTATCGCTTTGGCCCGACATCATAAGAATCAATCCGGGCCACCGCCGCCTTAAAGCCCGGACCGCCGCCATCCCCCCCATGCCCGGCATGACGACATCCATCATTACCAAATCCGGCTGAAGAAGCGGGACTACTTTTAACGCTTCTTCTCCGGAGGCCACGCTGGCCACCAACTGCCACCCTCGGCGCACCAACCGGGATCCCAATTCATAGCGAAAAAAGGCGGAGTCGTCGACCACGACGACCCGCACTCCGCGATCCTCTGCCTCATTCATACCCGTTAGCATAAGGCCTCGTCCAAGACTCCTTTAACGCGTGCTCTATCCTATGCCGGCGCCTGTTCCAAACTCGGGATCACAACAATCTCACCCGACACCGATTCCCCCGTCACTTGAAACAAGGCTTCCGTTAACAACACCGTGGTGCCCGGAGAAATTTCCTCCGTAATCGCCTCCGCCGAAGAGAGGAGAACCCGTGGGGTGGTCGGTTCCCAAACCGTCCGGAACAAATCCGAGAAGACGTTTAAAAACGCAGTGCCCACGACGTTACCGACTTCCGCCAATGCCGAAATCCCCATGTCGTCGAGCGGCAAATGCACCGGCTCTCCCATTAAAGCACTGACCAACCGTTGACTGTTCACATCCGAAAACAAGAGCAAAATATGTGCTTGAAATAGCCCCTGGGCACCGAGATGAATCGCATAAATGGGATTTGTGATCTTGTTTTTTAGCCGATCCGACATGGTTTTCCAGGTGAAGACAGTGACGTCCGTTTCGGTCACGGCAAAATCCAGCCCGCTAAATTGCTTTAACGCCAAACCCGCCTTGGCGAGTGCCGGAACCGAAGCCCGTTCCCAAACGGCTAAAATTTGCTGTGCCTCCAAATCTATAATCCTCCTTCTGGTGCTCCATTCTTTTCGGGCTCGGGCCAGTCACGGCCAAGAAAATATCCGGTGATGACCCGCACATGTTGGTCGGGATCCTTGAGCGGCACCGTTTGCCCCCGGTCACGGCCATTGAGCATCCGAATCACCGGTCGGGTCGGCCAATCGTGCGGAATGTCCCACACGATCCCCACTTCCCCGCTCCCGAGCATAACAACCGCTCCTACCGAATAGGGAGCGACGGTCCGTTGCAACAATTGAACCAACTCGAGCGGAAAATCCATCCCCGCGCCGCCTACCATCCATTCGAGCGCCTCCTGAACCGGCAGGGCTGCCTCGTCGGTACGAAAGAGCAATGCGGCCATCAGTTCGGCCATGCCTAATATGCGGGCCCCGTGATAAATTTGTTCCCCTTTCAGGGGCGGATCGCCACTGCCGTCCCACCGCGCATGATGCTGGGTAATCGTCACCCGGGTGGTTGGAGGAACCGACGATAACGGTTTAATCCGGTCCACCAAGGGAGCCAAGCGATCCTTTTGCGGCAAGGTCACCGTGCCTTGTTTCATATCGTACTCTAATCCGGTTAAGAGAGCGGCGAGACCGTAATCTTCAACCCACTTGCTATCAACCCATTGGGTCAGTTTCATCACCAGCCCGATGGTGTTAATCCACGCCACAAACGCCGGATTGCCTCCCCGATAGAGCGGGATCCATTCAAAGGCTCTACGGCTCGCCACAGGAAACGCCTCCGCTATTTCCCGAACCAGGCGGCGAGCTTCTATCAGGCCATCGCCCAAAAGCGCTTTGGGCCCTTGTTCCACCCACTCCGCCAACGGACGAAACAAGTGATCCGGAAACCACCAATGAGGCTCCACCGCTTCGAGACCAGGCCATTGTACGGCAATCACGGGTATCGCGTTTTCCTGCAATCGATGAATCGTTTCCGGGTCTAAAACCTGTCCCCGCTCGGCAATAATCGCTCCGGCGCGGTCTCGTACCGTATCGGCCACCACGTCGCCCGGATGGCATTGCCCGACCGCCATGAATCGCATGCGATGCCTCCTCGCTACGCTTTAGACGAGGGCGATTTCGCCCACTTGGCCAATGCTTGTAAGACCCGATCCGGTTCATACGGTTTAACGATAAAGTCTTTGGCCCCCGCTTGAATGGCCGATACCACCATCGCCTGTTGCCCTAATGCCGAAACCATGATAACCCGTGCTTCGGGATCTTTTTGGCATATCGCTTGGGTCGCCGCCACCCCGTCCATTTCCGGCATCGTAATGTCCATGAGAACCGCTGCCGGCTGGTGCGCCTCATAAAGATTCACCGCTTCCACCCCGTTGGCGGCCTCGACAACCTCATAACCGGCTTCCTCCAAGACTTTTTTCAACCGCATGCGCATAAAAGCCGCATCGTCGGCAATTAAAATTTGCATCCTCACGCCTCCTTTATTTCGCCCCGGCAAAAGCCGGCACATAGCGTTCGGCTTCGGTCGGATGCGGCAATAACAAGCCGGCCGCCGTCCGCGCCAAACGGGCCGGATCAAATTTCGTCACAATGGCGTCCGCCTCGACTTGCTGAGCCCGATCCGCGTGCCAATGCCCCGACAAGGACGTGTGCAGCAATACCGGAAAAGACGCCGTCCGGGGATCGTGTTTTAATTTCTGGGTCAAGGTGTACCCGTCGAGTTGGGGCATCTCCACATCCAGCACAAACAATTGGGGCAACGGTTCGCCGGATTCCACGGCCGCCCATAACTCCTGGCCGTCGCCAAAACTCCGGACGGTGACCCCTAAGGGCTCTAAAGCCTTTTCCACTTGTTGTCGCGCCACCCGGGAATCGTCCGCCAACCAGATCATCTGTCCCCCCATAGAGGGTACGCCCACCTGATCCGGTGCGGGATAGGCCGGGGGAGCCACTTGCGCCAAAATCTGCTCAAAATCGATTAATTGAATCGGCCCCAGTTCCGCATGGTCAATGAGACCGGTAAACCGGCGATGATCCGCGTCCGCCGCATCCAAAACCGCCGGCAGCGGTTCCACCTGATCCCAGCTCACCCGGACCATCCGCTCCACTTGGTCGACGGGGAAAGCCTGCACCGTATGGTTAAATTCGGTGATGACGATCACTCCCGCGGTTTCCGGCTGCGGCAACCCCAACGCGCGATGGAGACTGACCACCGGCACCGTTTGTCCGCGGAGACGCAAGAAGCCGTCCAGCCACGGATGCTGACCCGGCACTTCCGTCACGTCCGCCCCCGGCAGGACCTCTCGGGTCTTGTAGACGTTAATGCCGTAGCGTTGACCGTCACTTAACTGAAAGACCAACAGTTCCATTTGATTCGATCCCGCTCGTAAGACCGGATCGTCATGCACCCGCTCCCGCTCGCCAATCGCGGTCGGAACCAACCGCCGCACGTCGACCATGAGCGCGAGGCGGCCGTCGCCTAATAGAGCCACCCCACTCAACCAAGGCGTCATTGTCAACCCGGCCACCGGTTTGACCACGACCTCTTGTTGCCCGCGCACCTCATCGACCGCTAATGCCGCTTGCGTACGGCCGTCCTTCACCCGTACTACGTAATGGTCTTCATGGCTAACTGTCGCATCAAGTAACGCCGCCAACGGATAAACCGGTAAGGGGGCCTCTTGATCCGGAACCGCCGGTCGGCCCAATGCACTGCCTAATGCCGCTTGTGCCGCTTCTTCAATCCGTTCCACGGTTAAAATCGGGAGCCCGACGGTCCAAGGCCCGGCCTCCACAATTAGGGCCGTCATAATCGCCATCGTCATGGGAAGCTCCAAATGAAAGGTCGTCCCTTGCCCCGGCTGGCTTTCGACCGTAATGGTGCCATGGATTTCGTCTAAAAAGGCCCGGACCACATCCAACCCGACCCCCCGGCCGGATAAATCGGTGATTTGTTCGGCCGTCGACACGCCGGGACGGAATAACAGCTCGGATAGCTGATCCTCCGTGGCCCGTTGAGCCTCGTCGGCACTGAGCCAGCCTTGCCGCACCGCCTTGTCCCGCAGCCGGCCCCAATCAATCCCTCGCCCATCGTCCACAATCCGCACATGGACATGGCCTTGAGAGGCTTCCGCACTGAGCCGGATGGTCCCGGTTTCCGGTTTGCCGGCACGGGTTCGCGTCCCGGGGTCCTCAATCCCGTGATCACAGGCGTTCCGTAATAAATGCAGCAGCGGTTCATGCAATCGGTCCATCACCAGTCGATCCAGTTCCGTTTCCCCGCCGCTGGTTTCCAACCGAATTTTTTTATTGAGCTTTCGGGCAATATCATGGACCGCCCGCGGATATTGTTTAAATAAGGTGTCCAACGGCAGCATGCGCGCCCGTAGGGTTAAATCCTGCAGGTCGAGCGCCCGGCGACGCAAATGGTCCAGGACCCCTTTGGTCGTGGGATCGGCTTGGGAGCCCCACAAATGATCCAACTGCCCATGATCTAACAAGAGTTCCCCTAAACCTTCCAGGATGCGTTCCAGCGTTTCCGCCCCAATGCGAATCGTCGCCTCCCGCCGTTCGGGGCTGGTAACTCCCTTGGCGGTGTCGCCCCCGTCGGGGCTGACCTCCCCTGCGCTCTGGGCATCCGACACGTCGACAACGTCCAGGGCTTTGGCGTTCGCCAAATCGTCCACCATCATCAGCGCGGCCCGGACCGCCTCTTCCGATAGGGTCGAGGGAATGCCCAAACGGCTCACCGTACCGGTCCAGTCGGATAACCGCTCTAAGGGGGGATCGCTAACCGTACCCGGCGCCAAATCGTGAATGACCTGCCAAGCTTGGTACGCTCGCACCCCAGGCATTGCGCATTGCGGCGACCACTCGAGTTCCCACCAGACTAACGGTTTTTCCACCGCCACGGCGCGCCCTTCCAACTCCGCCCGCAGCGCGTCCACCGTGTCCAACACCAACTGCTGGAGTTGGGGGGTCCACCGCCAATCGGGCCGTCCCCGACGATCCATGGCGTCCTCTAAGTGGTGCGCCCGCTCGACCCATTCCGTCAGGCCGAGCATGCCACCGGATCCCTTCAACGTATGCGCGGCTCGAAACATGGCGTCCAAGGGCGGTGGCGTATCCAGCGCGCCTTGTTCCAACGCATTTAATAACTCGGTGGCTTCCTCTAAAAACAAGCTGCGTTCTTCGTCCGAATCCCATTTGACTTCGTGAAATCGCATGTGACTCCCTCCCGTTAGGCGCCGGTAGCGTGAGCGACCGCCATATCCTGCAGTCGATCCGGCAAATCCTCGGCCCATTCCCATAACCATTCGTTCCCGGTCCGATAGGCGCGCGGGATCCACCCCGCCACATGCGTCGGCACCAATCCTTGCCACAATTCCGGTGGCAGAGGATTTTGCGGATTCCAGAGGCTTTCGACCTGATCCACGGCGACGAGTGCGGCTCCCCGATGTCCGCCCCAGCGAAGGGCCAACGTCACGTCTTCCGGCGGTAGATCGAGCGCCGGCCGTAACGTCAATACGGCCAGCGGCTGGCCGCGCACGACGGCGACCCCGGCGATCACGGACGGTGTGCGGGGAATCCGCGTGACCGACGGTTTCGCCAAGATCTCGGTAACGGATGACACCGGCGCACCAAACAAATAGGGACCCACCCGCACCGCGAGTAATTGCTCATTCATGTTTTCAGCCTCCCGTTTACCATGCGTGACGAGTCAAACCGTCATGATGCCTAATTCGCCACGGAAGACTGGACTCCTTTTCCAGACTGTCGATATTTGTCACGAACCGGGGAAATATTGCCGAAAAACGACCAAAACCTCATAAAACGCCGATCACGGCACCCCATACGTGTTGATAGGCGAGCACCGGGACGGCCATGGCGATCGTCGGTTGGCCATGATCAGCGATCAGGCCGAGGGAAAACGGGTGGGTTTCTCCAGCTAACGGAGGCAGGTCAGGGGGTTTCACCAGCAATCGATCACGAGGCGGGTTTAACCAGCCGGCATGACGAATTAACGCGATCCAGGCGGCCGACGGATAAAGCCAGGTTTTCATGCGCTTTCCCTCACGTTGATCGGGGTGACAGGTACTGATCAGAAAGCCGTTCATATCCGCGAGTAGGCATTGCCGGAAGATACCGGAGCGTTCATGGGCGACCGACAACGCCGTCGACGCCTCATAATCGAGCGCGGCATCCCAGTCCATGGCGATATGGCCGGATAGATCCGGCGAAAGTCCCCATCGACTGAGGCTTTGGTGCGGTGACCGCCAATGATAGCGAAACCGAAGGGTTTCCCAAGGAACCCACGCTTCGGCCAGATGACGCGTATAGCGGGCGACGTTTTCTAACGCATCGCGCCATCGCGGCACGTCCTCGGCCTCCGGACGGCTGAGCCATGTCGTCAGCTGAACGCTTTCGGCTGTCATCGAGCCTTGGGTCACATCATCCCAGCTGACCGGCAAGGGGCCCCTCGGTCGCTCGAGCCACAGGGCAATGCGACCATACATCTCCCGCCCGGCCGGGTTCTGTTGCCATCCCGCCCGTAATACGGCTAATTCCGCATAAGCTAAAGCGAACCGATCAGGGAAAACCGTCGTTCCCTCGGCGCTTGGAGGAAAAGCGGGGGACGGGGCGTCGCCTGGACCCATCGGTCTCGTCACCTTCAATGCTGTCTTGTACTTTCGGTTTAAGTCAGTTTGTCCCGGGCGGCTAGGGTATTTCGATCCCTCAAATTAGGATCGACATCCCCTATGGCATGACGTGGAATCTCGGTATACTTAGAAATTGTGGCATAAGAAATTATTTCTTTCTCCGAAAAAAAGGATTTTGCCATTCCTGAGCGTATTGCAATTCCTAGCAATTGCATGCTTATTAAGGAGGAGCCCTTAGAATGAACGAGCAGCTTCTCGCCGCGCTCAGTGGCCTTTTACCGGGACTTCAACAAGCGTTTAGCGATGATACCGAAGTGATTTTGACCAGTACGGATCGTTTAATCCGGGTGTTGCCCGGTCGCCGGCTTGATTTGGGTGTTCGGGACGGAGGCCCGTTACCCGCCGGCACCGTTACCCAAAAAGCGGTCGAAGAAGGACGGCTCATGGTCGACACCCGAGACGCCTCCCAATTTGGCATCCCCTATCGCGCCACTGCCATCCCGATTTTTGCGGACGACCAGGTCATCGGATGCTTGACCACGGTCACCTCGTTAGCACGGGAAGCCGAAATTCACACGGCGGAAAACGAGCTTTGGCAACATGCCGATCATTTATCGTCCACGGCCGAAGAAACTCATGCGGCGATTCGGCATTTAAAGGAAACCTTTCAGCAGTTGGCCGCACAAACGGCCCACATTCAGCAGCAAATGGACGATGCCCGAACCCGGGCTACCGAAGGCCACCAGACGGTGGACCGGTTGGCCGGACATACCCAAAGTTTGCGCCAAACCATGAAGGCCGTAACGGACGCCCGCGCCGCCCTGGAAGAACAAATGCAGGCGATTTCCCAGTCCACGTCCTTGATTGAGGATATTGCCCGGCAGACCAACCTCTTAGCCCTGAACGCGGCCATCGAAGCCGCACGGGCCGGCGATGCGGGGCGAGGATTCGCCGTCGTGGCGGAGGAAGTGAAGAAGTTGTCGGAGGGATCCCAAAGAGCCACCCGGCATATCGAAGAAACCATTCGGGGAATTGATACGCGTCTGACCGAACTCCGCCAGGCCCTAAAAAACGCCGACATTCTCCAAACCGAAGGAGCCGATCTGACCGAAGCGGTCACCCGCTCTTTTGGTGTCATCGGCGACACGGTGGTCACCGGGGCAACCGCCACCGACGCCATTCATCAACAGATTGAAGCGGCCACCAGTGCCATTGAACAGCTGACGGCCGCTGCCGAGTTGACCGCTCGCCAAGCCGCCGAGGTGACAGATCTGGCCACCCGGTTAAAAGAATCCCGTAGCATGAAGTAGCCTGTCCGATTTCCGTCATAAAAAATCGCCTCAGGAGAATGGATGTGGATGGGATCCATTCTTCCAAGGCGATTTTCTATGGGACCCAGCCGACGTTATGCGTTTTCCTCTTGGTTAAACCATTCCCGCATCACGTCAAACCATTCGTCTTGCCGTTCTTGTTCCGGCTCCCGCACCTCATCCATCGTTACGCACCTCCTGGGAATCCGCTTTCCCTTATTGTAGAAACGGGTACCCCAATCGTCGCCTGGATGACCGTGAAGGGTTTATATTTTATCCTGAATCGCAATATTTGCCGGGTCAACGACAGTCGATAAGCTAGGGAATGCTTGTTTCACTATTGAAACACCAATCTTGGAACTGGCCACGAATTTGCGCCATGGCCCGATCCGCGACCCGGACTTCACTGCCCCATCCCCAAATGATACCAAGCCCAATCAATTTCCACGTCGGATAGGGTTCCAACACCGCCTTGATCGCCCGGTATAAGCGGGCTCGCATCTGTTCTTGCACGTCCGGACGGTCCATGGGTAACCCGTACCAATACCCCATTTCCGCCATCCACCCATATAACAAGGCCAGCCAGACGGGCCCGCCGATCACCGGCCCCAAAGGGCCGGCCAAGGCCGCCAATCCGCTTTGCAACCAAAGCCGTCGCCGCCATTTAAGGCCCGTTTGACTCACTTTCATTTCCCGTTCCCGACGGTCGCCCGCCCGAGCCCGGTCTTTCGGCGGTCGCCAAAATAGGTTTTGTACCCGATGGCCCATCCGATCGCATATCGGACTATATTCCCATCGCATATCGAACGCCCCTTCTCGTGAAACAATAAGCCAAACGCGCGGTAAAGGTGCGTCGGATACGCCGTGGTAAGATAAAAGCCGGAGGCGATACCTATGGGATTTGGCCCTAAACTTCCGGATGTCGAATCCGGCGTCGAAGCGGTCACACATTTAATAACTCTGTTATATCCCGAGCACGCGACGCCTCGCGCCCTCGAACTGCTCGGCCATACCACCCGGGCTATTCTGGCGGCGAACGTGCCGCTTACTTTTGCGACTCTGGATCGCTTTTGGCGTGACGGCGAATGGCGGCAGTGGGTTATGGGTCGATGGCGCGCACCGCTCGAAGGACCTTGGAATGGTTTAGGACCCGCGTCCTTGGCTCCGGACACCTTGGATGCCGATTTCGGCTGGATCGTGGCCGACCGCCTGCGGACCCTGAGAGAATCGGCCCTCAACGAAGAGGCGGCCGAACCTGAAGAACCGTTTACGGTTCATTGGGATCGTCCAGAAAATACTCCACCCGGGGAGGACGAATCCGAGCGTCAATAAATTGCATTTGCAGGGACGGCAAAAGATCTCGGGGGGTCATGACCCGCACGTCGGCAGCCACTCCCCAATAATGCCGGACGGTATACCGTAGCCGATCCCGCACCTCGTCCGCCTCATATCCCGGTAAAACGGTCACGTCCAATCCCAGTTCATCCGGGCCGCCTTCATCGCGCGCCTGAATGGTGACCCGGAACCGATCCCCCAGGCCTTCCGTACCATAGAGCAACCAAGCCAAATCCGCCGGTCCCCGAACATGGCCGCCCAACACGGCTAACCAACGGCGGCGCCCGGTCACCGGTTCGGTAATCCACGGGCTTTCGGTCTGGCAGGGACAGACTACGGGACCGACTCGCACCACATCTTCCGTATCGTAACGTTGGAGACGATAAGACCGGTGATGCGCATCGTCCAATATCACCGTCGCCCATTCTCCTGGCCCGGCCAAGCCCGGATGGACCAGGGATTGGCCCCACACCGACAGTTCGGGGACATCCCAGTGCCAGTAGCCGTGGCTGCAAAGCCAGGCCAAAGGGCCGGGATATTCGGTCAAGGTATACACCTCATACACGTGCAACCCGGGGTTCCGTTGCTTTAAACGCGTGACCAGCCGGCCCCTGCCCGTCACGTCGCCCGTCAACACTAACGTCGTGATCCGCCGAAGCCAGCCGGCTAAATCGAGTCGAAATGCGCTGAGCGGCGTGGTAACGACTATGGACGGCTCAATTCGACTAATCGCCTCTATGAGATCATGCTCCGGTACCTGGGCCGAAACCATCCCCAAAGCTTCCCCACCCGCGGCACACCCCTCGGCAATCCCTTGATTGGAAAGCCCGATCACCATCCGAGGACCCCGATCGATATCCCACGTGCTCAAGCGCCGTGCCCATTCCGTCGCCGCCCATTGGCGGTCGGCGGTGTCCCAAAACCACCATAACGGATCCCCGACGGTACCGCGAGACGAAAATAGTCGTCCGGCTCCCGCTGCAGCTCCGGGCGGACGGTTAATCCAGTCCTCGCGGCGCGTCACCTGTTCGAAACCCATGGCGCGTCCCCCTCTCACCACGCCCAGAGCGCGTGAATTAATTGGTCCAGATCGTCTACGGTATTAAATACCGCCCACGAAATCCGAATACCCTGCCGTCGCGGTTCGCCCTTGACCACGATGCGCGAGCGCAGCAAAATGTCCGCCAGCCCCGAGCCGAACGATTGGCTTTGGACCGTCATGAGGGCGGTTTGACGAAGCTCGGACGAGGGCGGCTTGTCGAGCCGTAAATCGGGAAACGCCTCCAGCCGCGCCTGGGCTTCTTCCGCCAATGACCGCTGATATAGGGCGTGATGTAAAAATCCCTCTTCTTCAAAGTAATCCCACATAATGGACCAGGCGGTAATCCGGGGCCACGGACGCGTACCGTATTCCCAATCCGCCCCGGTCATGGTATAGACATCGAAAGGGCCATTGGCTAAGGATTCCACCTCCGCTTGAACCCGTTCCAACGGCCAACGTGTGGTCAGATCGATTTGGCGATCCTGGCGAACCCAAAGCCCGGCCCACCCCGCCGGCGCCAACATCCATTTATGTCCGCAAAAGACGTAGAAGTCGGCACCGACAGCGGCCGGATCCACCATAATGTTGCCGAGGGCTTGAGCCCCGTCCACCAGCAATCGGCACTGAGGCCAGGCTTGTATCACTTCCGCGATGGACCCTATCGGCAATTCCCAACCCGTTAAATAGGACACATGGCTGACGACCACCAGGCGAGTTTTTTCGGAAAGGGCTTGCCGGATTTGATTAACGACCCCCGTCGGCGCATCGACGTCGACTACCCGAATTTTGAGGTCAAAGCGCCGCATGACGGACGATAAGGCCTGAACGACCGCCCCGTGTTCATGATTGGTCGTAATGACTTCGTCCCCCGGCTGAAAGGCAATGCCCCAAAAAACGCGAAGTAAGGCCGTACTGTTATTTTCGGTCAGGGCGACGACACCGCCCGGCATGGCGCGTTCAATGCGTTCCGCAAATTGGCGAATACGGCTTCGTGCTTCCAGATACGATTGCGGCTGTCCCGGACCCGATTCAATCCATTCCAGTTCCCGGGCGGTGGCTGCGGCCAGCGCCGTCCCCGGCGTCGGGCCAAGGGTTCCCACATTTAAATAGGTCCGATTCATGGCGGCGGGAATTAACAATTTGAGATCATGACCATACACGCCTCTCACCCCCGGCGGCCTTTCCGCCTCACGGATGAGAAACCATTCGTCATGAATGCGATTAAAACCTGCTCATGGAAAAAGTTTTTCTAATGAATCCGCGTCGGCAACAAATCAATGGCATTGGCAATCGCCAACCCGGCGGCTCCCATGGCCACCGCCCGATGATGAGATACCTCAACCGTCATCGATTTATTGCGATCCATCGCCCGATGCCGCATCACGCGGGAAATTTCCGGCAAAATCCATTCGCGGGCTTGAGCAATGGTTCCTCCTAGAAATATGCGTTCAGGATTAAATAAATTAGCCAAATTGGCCATCCCGATCCCGAGGTACTCGCCAAGGGTGCGCCACGCCGCCTGATAGATGGGGTTGCCCCGGTTGGCTTCACCGAGTGCATGCTTCACAAAGTCCGGCATAAACGGATCGGCTTGGCCTTCCCCCTGCTCCCGTACATAGCGGGCCAGTGCTTGCTCCGAAGCGTATTGCTCCCAACACCCGTAATTGCCGCACGAACACAGGAGCCCGACCGTCGAAATGGTCGTATGCCCCGCCTCGCCGGCTATCCCGTGATGACCGCGATATAATTGTCCATCCACGATAATTCCTGCGCCGACGCCTATCCCGGCATTAATAAACAGCATATTCGGAATCGATTGGGCCAAATATTCCGACCAGGCCCCACAATTGGCATCGTTATCAATCACCACCGGATACGGACGCACCTGTTTCAGCGCCTGCACAATCGGCCAATCGTGAATATCCAGGTTCGGCAGGTAGACAACCTGCCCGGTTTGGTAGTTTACCAACCCCGGCAGGGCAATCCCCACGCCAAAAATGCCGTAAGGACTCTCCGGAAGAGCCTGACGCGCTCGATCAACGGCATCCACCAACCGCTCCAATAAAACGGATTCCCGCATCGGTTGTAAAGTCGGATCCAAATCCGCCCGGTGTTCATAAATTACACGACGGGTCGCATCCGTCATCACCGTATAGAGATGGGAAATCTGCACATCAATACCAATGGCATAGCCCGCCCGTTCGTTAAACCGGAGAAGAATCGGACGTCGTCCTCCTCGCGAATCCCCGGGCCCGATTTCCCGCACCCACTCCTGCGCAATCAGCTCATCGACCACCGAAGACACGGTCGCCCGATTCAATCCCGTCGCTTGGGAAATCGCCACCCGCGACGTCTGGTCATGTTGGTAGATATAGCGCAGCACCGTGCGTTTATTAAAGGTCCGCATCAAACTGGCATCGACCGAGGTATACATGGCTATCTCCATCTCTTTTAGGGATGTCTTATCAAGAATCACGAAGCATTTGCAAGTCTTTTGTTTTTAGTTTATCATGCATACGAAGTTGGGTATTGTCCTTGGTGACAAAATCCAAATGGAGATTATTTCCGATATTTTTTGCTAATTTTTTCACCACATTGTTTGTTTGACATCCTATGTATCTTGGTGGTCCATGCGCCACCAAAACTTCTGAGATAGCGAGGGAGTTATTGATGGGTATTCGGAAGCACGTTGCCTTAGGTCTCGTCTCGGCGTTGGCGTTAGGCGCTTTGGCCGGTTGTGGCAGCACCTCGTCCACCTCGTCCGCCTCATCCGGTGCCGCTCAATCCAGCGGCAACCAGCAACTGCAAATTTTCAGCTGGTGGACGGGTGTGGCCAGCAGCAAAGCCCTAAAAGCATTAATTGGGGTATTCAACCAAGAGTACCCGCACATTCAGGTCATTAACGAAGCGGTTGCGGGCGGCGCCGGCTCCAATGCCAAAGCCGTTTTAGCCAGTCGAATGGAAGCCGGGAATCCGCCGGGAACGTTCCAAGTGCACGCCGGCAACGGATCGCTTCTCTCTTGGATTCAAGCCGGCGATATGGCCCCGTTGAATTCTCTTTATCAAAGCCAAGGATGGTATCACGATTTTCCGAAGAGTCTTCTGAATATGTTGACCGTCAACGGCAAAATTTACGCGGTGCCGGTCGATATGCAGCGGGCCAACGTCCTATGGTACAACCCGAAAATCTTTAACCAATATCACTTAACCCCACCAACCACCTTCAATCAATTTTTTGCCGACGCCGCCGTATTACAGTCCCATGGAATCACCCCGTTAGCGTTAGCCAACCATGGCAACTGGGAAACCACGCTCCTTTATTCCGACGTCCTTTTGGGCACGGTCGGTCCGAAAGAATACACCGCCCTTTTAGACGGCAAAGCGTCTTGGAATTCCCCCGGGGTTGTGACCGCCACCAATACCTTTTTACACATGATGCAATACACCAATTCCGATTATGAAGCGCTCCACTGGCAACAAGCCGATCAAATGGTCGCTCAAGGTCAAGCGGCGATGAATGTCATGGGTGACTGGGCGCAGGGATACTTTACCACGGACTTGCATTTGACACCCGGGACCGGATTTGGTTGGGCGCCTACTCCCGGAACCCAAGGCACGTTTGCCATGGTATCCGACGTGTTCGGGCTACCCGCCAAACTCTCGAATCCCACCCCGACGCTGGACTTTTTGAAAGTGCTCGGGTCCCTTAAAGGCCAAGACACCTTTAATCCGTTGAAAGGCACCTTCTCGCCACGGCTGGATGCGGATAAGAGCTTGTATGACGCCTACTCGCAATCGGCGATGAATTCGTTCAAAAAGGATACGTTGGTCTTAGTCATCGGCCAAGGCGGAGCCAATCCCGGATTTACCCAAGCGTTCGAAAATGCCATGGTCAGTTTAGTCAGTTCCCACAACGTCAACCAGTTTATCAGTGCCGTCCAAAGCGCAGCGGCAGCCAATCCCCTCTAATGCATGACGTCCTGGCGGCCTCAATGAGAGGCCGCCCTGGGTTGTAAGGGAGATCTTCTGATGGAACAACTGATTCAAACCTCCACCGCGCCCGTCACCCGACGGCGCTTCGGGTCACTCGACCGGATTTATCCGGTCCTGACGTTATTGCCCTCTATGGGGCTCTTAGGGATATTCGTCTACGGGTTTATCGTGTGGTCGGGCTACGTATCCTTGACCGATTGGAACAGCTTTATCCCTAACTTCCATTGGGCGGGTTTCGCTAACTATCGCCTCATTTTCGAATCCTTTCGGTTTCAGTCGGATCTGCGCAACATCGTGCTCTTCACGGTCTTCTTCATTCTCGGCAATTTAATCATTGGATTACTCTTAGCCATTCTGATTGACCAGAAAATCCGCGCCGAGAGTTTGTTCCGCAGCATTTTCATTTTCCCCATGGCGATTTCCTTTGTCGTCACCGGGGTCATTTGGTCTTGGATCTTAAATCCCGAAACCGGCGTCAATTTGATTTTAAAACATTTGGGCGTTCATCACCCGCCGGCCTGGTTTTTGAGTACTCGCTTTATCCCCACTATTCATGTCGGATCACTCGACCTCGGCATACCGGTCGCTTTATTGGCGGTCATTTTAGCCGCTGTTTGGCAAATGTCGGGGTTCGCCATGGCGGTCTATTTAGCCGGTCTCCGCGCGATTCCGGATGAACTCAAAGAGGCCGCCCGTATAGACGGGGCCGGCCCCTGGCGAACATTTTGGTCGATTATCTTTCCCCAGTTAAAAGGCACCACGGCCACCATCGTGATTATTCAGGCCGCCGCGTCCTTGAAAATTTTTGGGTTGATTTATGCCATGACCGGTCCCGGACAAGATTTTGTCACCGACATGCCAAGCCTTAACATGTTTCAAACCACCTTTCAAGGCAACGCATTTGCGCAAGGGGCCGCCATCGCCATCGTCTTGCTGCTATTGATGGCTGCATTTACCGTCCCCTATTTGATTTCCATGGTTCGACAAGGGAGGCAATCGTCATGACTCTCGTGCGCCGAGCGAATCGGGTGCTGGTCTACGGTTTGCTGACCATCGCCGCCGTTTTCTATCTCATGCCGGTTTATGTGGTGCTGGTGACCAGCCTCAAGTCCAATGCGGCCATTAGCCTTCAATCCATGTGGAGTCTCCCGCTTCATCCCAGCTTGGCGGCTCTCAAGGCGGCCTGGCAACAACTCGCGCCCAATTTTGGCAACAGCCTTTATTTAACCATTCCGGCCACCCTCATATCCTCTTTATTGGGGGCCCTTAACGGATATGCCTTGGCCAAATGGCGCTTTAAAGGCTCGGACACCATTTTCTTTCTCATTTTATTAGGCCTTTTCATCCCCTACCAAAGCGTCTTAATTCCTCTCTTACGGGTGATGGACAGCCTCGGTTTATATAATTCGATTCCCGGATTGATTTTGGTCCATGTGGTCTATGGTATTCCCATAACCACCCTCATCTTTCGGAACTTTTATGCCGCGATCCCGGACGAAATTCTTGAAGCCGGAAAAATTGACGGCGCCAACTACTGGGGCATCTTCCGATGGATTATGTTGCCCCTTTCAATATCCGGCTTTGTCGTCACGGGCATCTGGCAATTTACCCAGGTCTGGAACAACTTTTTGTTCGCGGTGGCCTTAACCAATCCGCCTCATCAACCGGTCACGGTAGCACTGGTCAATATTGCCGGAAGCCAAACCGTGCAATGGAATGTGCAAATGGCCAGTGCGCTCTTGGTGTCGTTACCGACGTTAGTCGTCTATATTTTCCTCGGCAAATACTTTGTCCGGGGCCTTTTGGCCGGATCGGTCAAAGGTTAGCCGGCGTAAAAAATTGTCCCGAACCCGGAGTCTGAGCTTGCGGCCCATGTCGGCGGGGCCGCAAGCTTTTTCGCGCTATTCCCCAACGGTAACGAATCCGCCGAATCCCATTCACTAACCACGCCTTATGGACGCCACGCTGGAGTCGGCAAGCATTTCCCGCCGATCCGAAGGTCGATCCATTTTCCCCACCCTTCTCTTGACCATCAAGTCATAGGCGTATATTATACTCCTATTACTAGAATAGATCCCCCATAAAACACATCGAAGGTAAGCACTTCTTAGGTAAAGTTTCCGCCGTTCAGATGAGAACAGACCATTTCTCGAAAGGGTGATACCCATGACGGTTACCGAAATATGGTATCAAGGAACCGAAAATGACTGGAATAGGGCTTTGGAGCAATATTGGTCTCGTGTGAAACCGGAAAATTTGCGCTTGGAACGCGAAATGGATTCTCTGGATCCTCAAAAGGTCAAAACCATGACCACCGAGGACTTCTATGATTTTCTCTATCACAAATATTTCGTGTGGAAATACACGGCAAAGAACCGTCTCGCCACGACACGAAAGCAACTGATAAGGTATCGGACCGAGCCGGAGGCATGGGAACGCCTCGGGCTGATTCATAAGAGGCTTTTTACATTGAACCCGGAAGATATAGAAAGCGACTTGACGCTAGCCCACAGCATCCATGGACTCGGGGTAGCCGGCGCCTCCGGCCTCCTCTCATTACTCTATCCCGCATATTTCGGTACCGTCGACCAATTTGTCGTCGCCGGGTTACATCAAGTCCCCGACCTCGTGTCCAATCTCCCTCCAAACAAGAAAGACCGGAGTTTGACGATTCAGGACGGGATCACCTTAATTATAATCTTCCGCCAAAAGGCAGCCGACCTGAACCGTCGCTTTCACACCACATCTTGGACCCCCAGGAAAATCGATATGGTCCTATGGACACTCCGGGATGACGATACGCCATAGGGATTCCATAAAAGGGGGTTAGCGATTAAAGGCCCTTCCCGGCTCGAGTCACGGAACGATAGATTTCCGGCCTCTCGTGATAACCAGTCCCCATGCATCATGCAGGGTTAATTCGAGCCGTTTTCCGAAGGCGTTCGACCGTCTTCTGCCGCTCCCTTTTGTCCCTTGTCCTTAAGGACTTTTCTTGACGTTCCCCCGCTTGCCAGGCATGATACTAAAGGATAAGCCGGGATACCGGTCAGACTTTCGCAAAGGTCGGGAACGATATGCGCATTGGATGCCATTTAAGTGTGGCCAAAGGGTTCGCCGAAGCGGTTAAAACGGCGCCCAAACTGGGCGCTAACGCGTTTCAGTATTTCACCAAAAACCCTCGCGGATTTCGGGGAGCGAAACCCCTCAATGTCGTCGATGCCGAAAACGGCCGTCGTTTGCTCAAGGAACTGGATTTGGTCGCCATCGGTCATGCCCCGTATTTAATCAATTTGGCATCCCCCGACGACGAGCTCTACCACTTATCCATTCAAGCCTTAATTCAGGACTTGGCCATCGCGGAAGCTCGCGGCACCTATGGGGTGGTGGTGCATTGTGGCAAACCAAAGGATCAAGGCGTCGAGTACGGCATTAAGCGGATGCAACAGGCCATCCAAACCGTACTGACCGAATCGTCGGCAACAGGCGTTCTCCTGTTGATTGAAAACACCGCGGGGCAAGGCTCTGAGATTGGTACCAGTGTGGACGAGCTTTTAGCCTTGGTGGAACCGTTCCCGGCAGAACGGGTCGGTTTTTGCCTCGACACCCAGCACGCCTTTGCCGCCGGAGCGTTAACCCGCGAAGACCCCGGGGGATTTGCCGGTTTTTCGACCCCGGAGTATCTTTCCCGTCTGCATGCGATTCACCTCAATGACAGTAAAGTGCCGTTTAACGGTCACAAAGATCGGCACGAACTCATTGGCCAGGGATTTTTGGGCGAAGAGGCGATACGCCAAATTCTTACCGATCCGCGGCTTCAAGAGATTCCCTTTTATCTGGAAACGCCCGTCGAGCATGAAAAAGATTATGCAGACGAAATTCGCGTGTGTCGGGCGCTCTGTGAGCAATAACATGTTAGGGAGGACTTATGGCGGCCCGCATTATTTTTAATCCTACCGCCGGTAACGGTAAGGCACGACAACTGATGGAGAGCATTCAAGGGCTGTTACCGGACGATGTGGAAGTCGTCACCACCCAGTATCCTGGCCATGCCGTCGAACTGGCCCGAGAAGTCGCCGAAAACGAAGAGATGACGGTCATTTCATTGGGGGGGGACGGTACCCATCATGAAGTGATTAATGGCCTGATGCCCACGGCGAAAGCGACCTTTGCCGTCTTACCCGCCGGTACCGGCAACGATTTTGTCCGGATGTTGGGATATCCGACCAATCCGGCGGAAATGCTGCAAATTGCCCTAATGGGCCCAACCCGTCGTTTAGATGTTGGTCGTGTAAATGACCAATATTTCCTCACGGTTTCCGGCGTGGGCTTCGATGCCGAAGTCGCCGGATGGGTAAACCGGCACGAAAAACACGGCAATGGCACCTGGGTGTTTTTGCGCGCCATCTTAAAGCATCTGGCGCAATACCGATCGCAACCGGTAACGGTGACCGTTGACGGTGCAAGCCGCGAGCATATGACGTTTTTAATTGCCGTAGGTAATAGCCGGTATTATGCAGGAGGGATGTTAATGTGCCCGGAAGCGGGCCTGGACAATGGCCTCTTTCATGTGATTTGGGTCCGTCAGCTGTCCCGTTTAGCCGTATTGCCCCTATTGGCCCGAGTTTTCCGGGGCAGCCACGTCAAACACCCGGCGGTTGAAACGTTTCTCGCCGCCGAGTTGACCGTGACCGGTCCGCAACATCTTCTCGTGCATGCGGACGGCGAAATCATCGGGCATTTGCCGGCTACGTTTTCCATCGTCCCGGAAGCCATCCGGGTGCGGGTGGGACGCCCCGTATGAGCCCGTCATGGCCGTCCTACTGGCCCCCTTTCTTATGGGGCGTGGCCACATCCAGCCACCAAATCGAGGGGGATAATCAGAACGACTGGACCCTATGGGAAGAACAAGGCCGCGTTCCCGAGCCGAGCGGAAAGGCCACCAACCATTGGCAACATTGGCCGGACGACTTTGCGCTGCTGAGTGAAATCGGCGTAAACGCCTACCGCTTCTCCATCGAGTGGAGTCGCATTCAACCCGCCCCGGATCGCTTTGACTCCGCCGCTATTCGGCAATACCGGAACATGATTGCCTTCTTGCGGCAAAATCATATCGTCCCCGTCCTGACGCTGCACCACTTTACCCTACCGTTATGGGTGTCTCGTCAACAAGGGGTGCAAAATCCCCGGTTTGCCGAGTGGTTTCGCCGGTACACGGATGTGGTGATGAATGAACTGGGCGACTTGGTGGATTTATACGTCACCATTAACGAACCGATGGTGCTGGTGGTCATGGGCTACCTAATTCGCCGATGGCCGCCCGGTAAAACCGGATTTCGCCGAGCCCTAGGGGTCATCGACCACTTGGTGGAAGCCCACCATGACGCATACGCCGTCATCAAAAAAGCCCGTCCGAACGCCTGGGTCGGGTTGGCCCATCATGTGATCGATTTTCAACCGTTTAATCCCCGAAACCCGCTCGATCGCATGGACGCCCGTCTACTCCGGTATCTGATGAACCGTCGGGTCATCCGCCTGGTGGGAACACAACAGGACTTTTTGGGTATGAATTATTACACCCGCCAATATGCGCGCTGGTATCGGGGGTTGCATCCTCTCACCACGCGGGGTGGGCAGCTTTTAACCGATATGGGTTGGGAAATCCAACCGGAGGGATTGGAGACGGTTGTCCACGATATCCCCTTGACCGATAGACCCGTCCTGATTACGGAAAACGGCATCGCAACCGAAGACGACGCCCTTCGGCAGCAATATCTCCGACGCCATCTGACGATCGTTGCCAACCTTCAACAACAAGGCTTTGCCATTCGTGGATATTTTTACTGGTCTTTTCTGGATAATTTCGAATGGGCGGAAGGCTACCGCCCCCGGTTTGGATTGGTCGGCATTGATTATCAGACGGAAGAACGCCAAATCCGGCCTAGTGCCCACTGGTATCGGCGAGTGATAGAAGCCAATCGTTCCCGTTATCCTATTAGCGTACCTGAAGAATAGACGTCACCGGACGCCCGTCTTTAAAACACGCCCGATAGGTGTCGATATCGCATTTGGCGGATTTCCATAGGGTCGTCAACCATTCCGCCGTGATCGCCGGCTCCCAGCCAATCGCTTTTTGATAGGCGCGTTGTAACCGGACCCGGCTCATTTCCGGCATCGGTTCATGGTCGATGGCTTCCACCAAATCCACCACCCCTTCCACCTCTTGCACGACCGGTTGAAAGGGAATCTCGTCGCCCAAATTCCGTTCCCGCAACACGTGAAACGCCCGCTCACGGTCGATACGCCCTACGCGTTCTTGGATTCGGACCTCAAACGGGCCGATCCGGAGAGGAAACGCGTCCTTAGGCCAATCGGCAAACGCGTTTAATATTTCTTCGCGCAAGATCATTTCTTCGGATTCCAATTCCCGCAATTGCCGCCGCAAATAGCCTAACCGGGTCACGGCCTGGGCCAGAGCGGGGGTTACGGGCGGTTTTTCTTGTGCCATCGGAGACCTCCTCCACAATCGCTCGGTATTCCATATACCGAACCGATGGGGAATATGCCTCTAGGCCCCATCGAACCGCAAGATTACCACGTGTTCTTGGGTCATGGTGGCACCGGTCTTGCCCGGGACATTGGAGGGGCTGTTAGCCCGCGGCATCCGCTTGTTGGGAATATTACGGGTGATACGATCAATGACGGTATAGCCCAGCGGCCGGGAGAGTTCCGCGATAATGACATCGGTGGGTAATACCACCTGCTTGACCGTGCGGTTCGCCACCACCCATCCACATAGTGCGCCCGGGCGTAACTTTTGCGTGACGGACCGAATGGCCGCCGCCAAGTCTCGATAAAAAGTTGCCACTTCTTGGGCTCGACGCTCGTCTTGCCGCGAAATGGCCGTCAGTTGCGCTTGGAGGGTGGCGGACGACAAAGGCGCCTCCGCCTTCCGGTCAGAAGCCGGCGAGACGGACGGTTGTCCCCCTAAAAGCCGCCGATCAACACTGCGGGCCTCCGCCGACGAAACGCCCAGCCATTCCAACGAGAGCCGCGAAAACTGACCGTACGCCACCGTTGTCCGCGAATCGCCATAGGGCGGCGAGGTGACCATCAGATCAAAATAGGCATCCGGCACCCGCGCCAAAAGCCGGGCATCGCCCGCCACAATCCGGGGTAACACCGGCGCCGCTTGAAGGCTTGGGCGATAGGCTTCGACGCCGGTCGCATAACGCGCGAACGTGGCGCGAAAAACCTCTAAAACGTCGGGGTCCCAGTTTTGCAGTTTATTCGGCGGCAACCGATAGAGCTTAAACTCGCCCCGTCGGGTATTCGACACTAACCGGACGGTTTCGCTAAAAGCCATACGGGCCAGATTGCGCACCGCGTCATCCGGCACCCCGGTTTCCACTTGATGAGCAATGAAGGCTAACGCGTAACTGACCTTGGGTTGAAACCAAAAATCACGTCCTTGAAACTCGGGGATCGGTCCTTGAAATGTCGCCAATTGGAGCGGGGTTAATACGGCGTCAAAAAACGCCCGGGTCGCGGCCAACGCGTCACCGTCGAGCGGCGTCGTGCGCGCCTGAGCAATTTTCAAGGCCAAGGGATTTAAATCGTTACCCCAAGCCTCGAGCCCCTGGCGGGCCGCCTCGACTAACACGGTGCCCGCCCCGCAAAAGGGATCCAACAACGTCGACGCTTGTCCATGGAGATGCCGCAATCTTTCAATCAACCGACGGGCAACTTGGGGAATCATCATTGCCGGATAGGAATGGATGACGTGAGTCCCTTCTTTGGTGTCGGCCGTCCGAAAATCCCAGTCCTCGATGGGAAATACCCCGGATAGGGGCATGATGGAGCCTCCTCTACTCTTGCGGTTTTCTTATCACGCCGTCAGTCGCGGGAATCCTTGCCGATAGCCCGCAAGATCCGGGACGGATCGAGAATATAGGGCCCGTCCCGTCGCACATGAATGGTCAACCTCTGCCCCGGTTTCACCACAATCGTGCGTTCCCCGTCCAAGGCCAAACTGCCCCCCTCCGGCATGGCCAGCGTTAAGGGGTCTTCTAGGGATAAGGGCTGAAAACCTTCCACCCCAAATCGGCCTAATAAGCCCGGCGCCAATACCGCGGTGACAACCTCGGCCGTATCCGGCGAACCGATCCGGATCCAGACCGCTTGATCGTCTTGCTGCCGTAACGGCATGACAAAACTGGCGACATTGGACAATCCGGGACGGATCGGATCCGCCACGGCGGCAACCAATCCCAATACGTCTTCCGCATTCCAGACGGCCAATGCGCCGGTATAGCGCTGACGCACCAAGGCCACGTCAATGAGCGCCATATCGGCTTGCCCGGTATCTAACGTAAGATGAATCACTTTTTCTCGATACGCGACATCCGCCGGATCCAACCCCGCCGCGACATAATGCGCGACCGCGTAACCCCCGGCCGTTTGATCGCCAAGATAGCAAGCCACGTTATTGGTACCGCCGGCCACGGGCAACACGGGAATTCGGGGATGAGCCTGTGCCACGTTCCGTTGAGTTCCGTCGCCCCCCACAACGATTAATGCCTCGGCTCCGGCCTCTTCCAAAAGATGAACCCACGATTCGGTTGTCTCGTCCTCGCCGGCCCCTAACGGGATCAAATCGATGGGCAACACCCGGTCCATTTCCGATTGCAAATAAGAAAAAAACCCTTGCCGATCATCCGGCATCATTACCCGCATCCCGCTCACACCGGCGATGCCGGCGAGAATTCGCTTGCCGACCAACGCTTTTTCCGGGCCGGATTGCAAAGAGGCTTGAGCCACCAGCCGCCGAATATCTCGGCCGGCCATCGGATTAATAATGAGACCTATGGTGTGAGTTGCGTCCGGCATACCTTATCGTCCCCTTATTCACGAGATTGAAGCGTGTCTGCAAGCCTCGCCAGCCAACGGATACCGGCCTCTTGCACGGCGGGATCGATGGCGTCGGCCAGGTCCCTGAACCAGGCTTCCAAAATTCCTTGCTGCCGTTCCCGGGCGGACCGCCCGGCATCCGTCAAGTGAAGCCAGATCAGGCGGCGATCTTGAGGATCGCGGTCTTTCACGACAAACCCCTTACGTTCCAGCGCCTCAATGATGCGAGAGGCTGTGGGCCCGGCCAATTGTAACCGATGCGCCACGTTCATGGCCGGTAAGGGCTCCTCGTCCGCCAAGATGGCCAATGCATGAAATTGGGCCAACGATAATCCGATTCCCGCATCAGGATCCCGAAATAAGCGTTCAAATGCCCGGACCACATAAAAGAGCTGATCAACCGGATGATCCCGAACGTCTTCGCCTGCCACTCTTCTCACCACCTGATGGACCGCATCCTACCTCCCATTATCGCCCCCTTGAGTCGCTTCGCCAATCCAGGAATCGGCGGGAGCCCCGCGTAATAGTTTTAATACCTGCTTTTTTAATTCGATAAACTCCCGCGACATCACCAAATCCCATTTGCGCGGGCGATTAAAAGGCACCGAAATCCGCCGGACAATCGTGCCCGGACGGGCCGACAGGACAACCACCTGGTCTCCCAATAACAGCGCTTCGTCCACGTCATGCGTGACAAATAACACGGTCGGGTGGTCGGTACGCCATAAATTTAATAAAAACCGCTGCATCTCCTGCCGCGTTTCGGCATCCAACGCCCCAAAAGGTTCGTCCATTAATAAAATGGCCGGGCGTAACAATAACGCCCGACCAATGGCGACCCGTTGTTGCATGCCACCCGACAATTGATGAGGATAGTGCCGTTCAAATCCCTGAAGGCCCATGGCCTCTACCATGGCGTCGACCGGAGCCGGGTCAAACCGTCGGCCTTCGCGCGCCCGCAGCCCAAATCCCAAATTATCCGCGACCGTCAGCCAAGGCAATAACGTCGGTTGTTGAAACACCACCACCCGATCAGGCCCCGGCCGTTCGATGGGCGCTCCATTTACCAACAACTGCCCTGCCGAGGGGAATTCAAATCCCGCAATTAAATTCAGTAACGTCGTCTTTCCGCAACCGCTCGGCCCGACGACCGTGACAAATTCCCCGTCCTGCACGGTCAGACGAATCCCTTGTAACGCCCAGAGTGGGGGATCGCCAAAGCTTTTATCGACATCACGGACTTCAATCATGATCCCGCGGTTCCTTTCAACACTTGGGCACAATACCCTGGATTGACATATTGCGCCATATTGTGGGGTAAACTCGCAATTTGACCCGTCCGGTATAACCAGGCGGCAGCCGATGTCAAAGAGCGGGTCACCAACGAGTCGGCGACGCCATTGCCCGATCCCAAACGGCTAGGGGTCAACTGTTGAGCTAAAGTGGTAAAACTGAGGCCGGCGGCTTGGGCTCGCGCTTGACTGGCCGTAATCCCGTTAACCTCCGCCATATCCTGATAGGCTTGGGTCGGATGTTGCCGGAAGAATTGTACGCCCAAGCTTTCCGCCCGGATAAAGCCTTCCACCGCTTTCCGGTGGGTTTGAGCCCAATGCGAATTCACGACGGCCAAATTAAAAATGGGCGCCGTCCGATAGACATTTTGATCGTACATCAACATTTGGCCTCCATCGGCAGCCATTTCCGTATCAAACGGTACCCAGACGTAGGCCGCGTTGATTTGCCCGGTTTTCCAAGCCGCAACCATTTCGGTAGGCGACATGTTGACCTCGTTGACTGAGGTCAGCGGAATATGGTCTAGCGTTAACGCGGTTTCTAGTTCAAAAGGTGAGGTAGAACCTTTGACCAAGGCCACACTCTGCCCTTCCAAGCCTTTTAACGACGTAATGTGGCTTGATTTCCGCACGACCAGGCCTTCTCCCGTCGTATATCGCTCCATGGCCCAAATCACCTCCAACGGCACGCCGCGGGCAATGGCGGCGGCGGTCGGCGGATTGCCGAGGGTGGTCATGAAGTCTAATTTACCGGACGCCAATGCGGTTAATGCGGCCGGCCCCGATTCAAAGTACTCCAATTTCACCGGCCCCATCTCTTTTTGAAAGAAATGTTGGGCAATCGCCACAGCCTCCGGATCCGGAGCATTTTCATAGCCGATGGTAATGGGAGCGGACGCACTCGTCGGATGTGCCGCCGTTCCGCAACCACTCAACACCGCTAAAGCCAGCCCGATTCCGAGGCCCTTGACCACCCGTTTGGTCATGCCCGAACCTCCCCCTTCCCTAGCCTTTGCCGGTCCAAAACACCACACGTCGTTCAATAGTCCGCAACACCACTTCCATGGCATACCCGATGAGTCCGATGAAGACGATCCCGACAAAGACCACACCGGTCCGAAGCTCGCCCCCGGCAATTTCGATCATGGCGCCTAATCCGGATTGCGCCGCGATCATCTCGGCGGCCACCAAACACGTCCAGGCAATGCCGATCCCGACCCGCATGCCGGTAAAAATATCCGGCAGGACCGACGGTAAAACAATGCCAAAGAACCGTTGCCAAGGGGTTAAGCCGAATACGGCCGCCAACCGCAACCGTGTTTCGGGAATCGCACGCACACCGCCCATGGTGCTTAAAATGAGAATGGGCAGCGTACAGAAAAAAATCAAAAGAACTTTGGACAGCTCGCCAATCCCAAACCAAATCACCAAGACGGGGATATAGGCCAACGGCGGCACCGGGCGAAAAAATTGCAACCAGGGATCAATCGCCAGAAAAACCCCGCGATAGGTCGCCATTAAAAATCCCACGGGCACCCCGACGGCCACGGCCGCCAGGAACCCCACAGTAATCCGCCCCAGACTCGCGGCGATATCCTCCGGCAAGGTATGCCCGCTATATCCGTATACGGTCGTCGCCCAGATATCGTGGGCCACCCTCAAGGGCGAGGGTAAGGCCACCGAGGGGAACCAGTGCAGCGAAGCCACAACCTGCCACAAAAGAATCCCGGCGACGGCCACGGCCCAAGAAACCGGTGTATCCCGTGATATGACCGACCGCCGAGAGGTAGGCCGGTTCAGAATCCCCACGCACTCCCGTCCTCCTTCGCATGGATCCACGTATTCGTCACATGATATGCCGAACGGTTGGGAAAACGCGCTATTGGCGGGATTTTCCTGTAAAAGCGGTTCGTTTGCCTACCGCAAAATTGTTAAAATCGGTAAGATAGAGAGGTTAGAATCATCGTTCGACAGATGCGGTAAAGGAGGCCCGGCATTTTTGGCAGTCGTATACGATGTCTTGCTGGTCCGTCATGGGGAGAGCGAGGCAAATAAAGCCGGACGTTTAGCATATCGCACCTGGGATCCCCCGCTAACCGAACTCGGCCAGTCGCAAGCCGTTCATCTGATGCAACAACTGCGGGATTGGCCGGTGAAACACCTGGTCACCAGTCCTTTGTTGCGAGCCCAAATGACATTAAAACCGTTAGCGGATCACTTGGGCGTCGTCCCGACCATTTTACCCGGGTTAGCCGAAGTCAATCTGGGTCAATGGGACGGCCAGCGACTCAAAGATTTGGAGACCGCCAACTCCCCCTCCTTTCGAGCCTGGCGCCAAGATCCGGAGAAAAATCCTCCACCGGACGGGGAATCGATTATGACGGTGGGACAACGCGTCTTGGCCGCGCTGGAGACCTATGTCAGCACCCAGGATCCGGGATTAACGGTGGCCGCCACCCACGCCGATTGCATTAAAGGCGCCGTATTGGTCATTCTGAAAGCCGCGGGGCCGAGTGCCCGCAGCCTTTGGGTGCCCAATGGCGGACAACTGTTTATTCGCTATAATCCCCCGCTAAAACAATGGGGTATTATTTTTAGTCCCTTACAAAAACCGTGGATTCCCTAACTAAAACCTAACACCTAATCTCCGTCAAACCGGTTGGAACCGGGGACTTATTGGCAATTTTTCTGGAATACCCGCGGGATTTTCACCGGGTATTTGTTGCTTTTACTAAAAAATATCGTCATAGTTGACATTATTAAGGTGTAAGTCTAACATCATATTCATCAAACGAATTGATGTCTGACAAACGTGTACCGTTCCGTCAAACGGTTGCTAAAATGCATCGACCATTCTGAGCAAGAGGTGAGAAGGGTGACCCCCACAGTGCGTGATATCCTCAAATCGCCGTCATTTAACGAGAGCCGGGTGATGGGCGGTAGCGAAGGGTTAACTCGTCCCGTCCAATCCATTCGTATGCTTCATTCTCCGCAAGGATGGGATAAGGTCGATCCCCATGCGTTCATTCTTGCTCGTAACGATATCGCTCGCGGGCTTTTCGAACGGCCCCGTTGGTCACAATGGCTGGCCGACAAAAAAATCGCCGGTCTCGGGATTATTGCCGCTCGCCATTTGCCGGCACCACTCGTGGAGTCGATTCGACAAGCCGCCAATTCGCATCAGATACCGGTCTTAGACCTGCCCGATTCATTTGAATATGACGAATCCGACATATCGGGTCCCACGCAAGGGAGTGATCCTACCGCGCAAGTATCGCAATTATTAGGATCAACCGACGAATGGCCTCATTGGTACGCGCGTTTTGAGCAAAGCCTCCCCTTTCCTGTGATATGGCAACGCTATTCGTTTGAATTGCCGGGAGCCCCCTTGATCCCCACCTCGAGCACCCGGGCGTGGCGAGAGCCCATCTGGTTCGGGGATGAATTTTTTGGCTGGCTTGAACGTACCGATAAAGTTACGACCGACAAGTCCTCGGACGGATTTTTGTTTCAACACGCGGCCAAAGTCTTAGGATGGAAAATCCAGCAAGAACTCGCTACCAAAACCGCCTGTCTCATGACGTGGTTGGAAAGGCCGGATCCCAAAGGAGGGGACGCCTGTGTCGAATACTGGCCGACGCCGCTCATGACCGCCGTCGTCGGCATTCCCCCTCATTCGCCGGCATCCGGGCATGTCCGGACCTTATTGAACGAATTACGCACACTCCCCCTTCTGGCGTCGTTAAGGCCCGCTTACTGGGCGATGGACGGGCAAGTCTTGATGGTTTTCCAAGAGCATCCGGAAATGCTCGATTGGCTCGGAAAGGCCCGCGAGGCACTACAAAAAGCCCTAGGGCAACCCATTACCATCGGCCTGAGCGGGCCCTTCAACCAACTGGAGGATTGGCCGCGGGGATATCGTGAGGCCCGCTTACACTGGCAACACGGCTGGTCGGCCAATCGCCAAGGAGGGGTATTTTATGATTCCCGCCAAGCGTTTTGGTCTCTAGGCCAGCATCTCGAGCCTCATGTGCGAGACGAATTGATTGAACGAATTCTGGGACCTTTGCTGGAAGCCCGGTCGTCCTCGATTTTACTGGAAACGTTGATGGTCTACTTTGCTTCCGGAGGTCGCTTAGACGTCGCCGCCAACGAGCTCTATGTTCACCGCAATACGTTGGTCTACCGGTTAAAGCGCGTGGAAGAAATTCTTCAGCGAGATTTGCATAACCCTGACGATTTGGTGGATATTCGACTGGCCATGAGTCTCTGGCAAGCCCGCGATCCCCGGATTACCGGCTTTCCTTTTGAATCCCCGGTACTAAGCCAAAAATCGTTCGGCCCCAAAAATTCCTCGGTGTAATTCCCGTGCGGTGATTTTCTCGTGCGAAGCCATCTGGGCCGTTCCGGCAAACGGCCAACAAATCGCGGGAGGGGCTCGTATCGACGAGTCGTGAGACCATGCACCGCCCGGTCATGGCGTCGCGGCTCGTCTCGTCTTGATTGGGCTTATCTCGTCTAATGAAATCGGATCCGCCGTTACTGCCCGCCCGGCCTCACCCGGATCTTAAGACTTGCCAAACCGCCACGATTGTCCGTAAAATCTGATGTCATCTTGTCACGTTTTACGGAGGATCATATGCATCTTGGAGATTTCACCGCCCCGAGCTATGTTCTCGCCTTTATCATCGTCTTCTTTGCCTTTGGGATTCGCGGCATGCTGGGGTTTGGATCCGGTCTCATTTCGGTGTCGTTGTTAATTTTTCTGCTGCCCGTAAAAGTCGTGGTGCCGATTGTATTTTTATTGGACACGGTGGCCTCGTTAAGTCTGGGAACCTACGACTTCAAGGAAATTCGTTGGAACGAATTGCCCTGGCTGTGGGTCTTCACCATATTGGGATTAGTCGGCGGCGCCTGGGTTTTAAAGTTGTTGCCCGGCGATCAGGTCACCCTTTTCTTAGGCGTATTTATTCTGCTTTATGTCGGGTATGCCTTCATTGTGAAGCCGGAACGGTTGCCCCAAGTATCGAAAGTTTGGGGAGCCCCCTTAGGGTTTTTGGGCGGATTTATCGGCAGCCTCTACGGGGGAGGCGGTCCGTCGATTGTTGCCTATCTGCAAATGCGCCATCTCGACAAACGAGCTTTTCGAGCTTCGTTTCAGTTCATCGCGATCACAGATAGTGTGGTACGAGGAACCCTCTATTTTCTCCTCGGTCTTTTGGCCGGTTCCGCCGTCATTTCGGCGCTTTGGCTTTTGCCGGCCGTGGTATTAGGGCTTTGGATAGGAAACCGCCTGCATTTTCGGATCGACGCCCGGCGGTTTCAATACCTGGTCCTCTTGGTGTTGGCGGCCACAGGCCTTAAGCTCATGATTTAGTGTACGGGATGATGCTCCGCCAATACGCGCTGCATCCCGTGCAAGATATTATCCCGCAAGACATTTTTCACGACCTCGAAATCGAGGTGCTGAAATGCCTCAACGATGCGTTCATGTTCGGCTAGAGAGCGTGCGATTTCGTCTTCCGACTGGATCGAGGCCCGCAACAAATACTTTAAGGGATAGCTGATTTGATGCCACAAGGCAAAAATCACCGTGCCCCCGCCATGTTCCACAATTTCCTGATGAAATCGGCTGTTATCCGCCGCATATTGCGGATAGTCATGGTGCTGCACGGCCCGATGCATGGAGTGCACGACTTTTTGCAAGGCCAGGATAAACGTGTCATCCCAATGGGCTTGAATGCGATCGACCGCCAGCAATTCCAGCGCAATCCGCGTTTGATAAAGCGCCTCGATATCTTCCGCGGTATAGGTTCGGACGACCGTTCCCCGCCGCGGCACCCGTTCAATCAGACCTTGCACCTGTAACAAGTACAACGCTTCCCGGATGGGCGCCCGACTCGTCCGATAGCGATGCGCCAGCTCCCCCTCTTTTAATCGTTCACCCGGTCGAAATTCTCCCGCCAAAATTTGTGCCGCAATTGCCTCGGCAATATTAAACGGTAAGGGATAGCGAAATGCATCGGTGTCTTGAATCATCAAAACCCCCTCCGTCCCTCATTATACCGACTTCCTCGCCCCCTTGCACAACGTGGTATGAGTATTCTTTATTTAATGTGCTATTTTGTATTGACGGACAGTTTTCGGTTGCATAATAGGGCTCTGTCGACAATCGGTAGGGCCGTTGTCGAGGCGCATTGCCGGCCACGGAGCGCCTGCCCGGCGCACGACCGGCATGACGCACAGTGATAGAAAAGGCGATCCTGTCGTCGGACCATGAAATCCCGAAAAGACGTTCTCGACTCAATCCAACACATCTTTAGCGATGATCGTCTTCATAATCTCGTTGGTGCCGGCATATATCGGCATTACGGCAATATCCCGATAACGTCGCGCAATTTCATAATCCTCCATATATCCGTTGCCGCCATGCAGTTGAAGGCAGGCACCAATTACCGCTTTCGCCGTATCCGTGGCCCACCATTTCGCCATCGAGGCGTCGCTGACCGTCGCCGAACCCGCCATATGACGCACAACCACGGAATCGACGAATGCGCGACTGACCTGAACCCGGGTACATAACTCCGCCATGGTGAACCGAATCGTCTGCAACCGGGATAGCGGTTGGCCAAACTGAATCCGCCGGGTCACGTACTCCCGGGTCAGTTCCAACGCCCGTTCCATACCGGCCTGGGCCGCAATCGCCACCATCAGGCGTTCTTGCCGTAAATTCTCCGCCAAATACCGAAAGCCTTCACCCTCCTCGCCGAGGAGATGATCGCGCGGAACGCGACAATGATCGAAAAAGAGTTCCGCCGTATCTTGACTGTGTTGGCCGATTTTGTGAAACACCCGTCCGCGACGAAATCCGGGCGTGTCGGCTTCGATACACAAGAGACTGATGCCACGGTGCGGCGGCTTGGCGGTCGGATCGGTTTTCACCGCCACGACCACCAAATCGGCTTGACCTCCGTTGGTAATAAAGGTTTTTTGCCCGGTCACCACATAATCGTCCCCGTGGCGCTCGGCCACGGTACGAATCGAGGCAAGATCGGATCCGGCCTCGGGTTCGGTCATGGCAACCGCGGTAATGATGTCGCCGGAGGCACACCGCGGCAACCAGTGCTCTTTCATTTCCGGACGCGCGTATTGAACAATATACGGCACGACAATGTCGTTATGCAGTCCGATTCCGCCGAGACCGGATCCGATCCGCTCGAGTTCTTCGGTGATGACCACCGCGTAGCCGAAATCGGCTCCGGATCCTCCGTAGGTTTCCTCGACCATGGGACAAAGAAACCCGTGCGAACCCATCTTTCGCCAAAATTCCCGCGGGACTTGCCGCCGGTGTTCCCACTCGGAGAAATACGGGCGAGCCTCGGTATCCAAAAAACGTCGGAACACCTGCCGGAATTCCTCATGTTCCGGAGTTAAATAGGGATGCGGCATCGTCCTCCCTCCCTAGCGTGGCGCCATCCGAATCGCTCCGTCGAGTCGAATCACTTCCCCGTTCAACATCGGATTTTCCACGATGTGCCGGGCCAACAGGCCGTATTCCCGCGGGTTTCCCAGTCTGGACGGAAACGGGACCTGGGCGCCCAACGAACGGCGAACCTCGTCGGACAACAAGCCGAGCATCGGCGTATCAAAGATGCCCGGCGCAATCGTGACCACCCGAATACCCCATTGGGCCAATTCGCGGGCAATCGGCAGCGTCATCCCGACGACCGCGCCTTTGGAGGCGGAGTAGGCCGCCTGACCGATTTGGCCTTCAAACGCGGCCACGGATGCCGTATTGATGATCACGCCGCGTTCCCCGTCTTCGCCCGGCGGTAGATCCCGCATCGCCCACGCCGTCCACCGAATGACGTTAAAGGTGCCGACCGTATTGACCCAGAGCACCCGATGAAACGCATCCAGCGAATGAGGGCCGTTTTTGCCCACCACACGCGCCGCAATGCCGATCCCGGCGCAATTGACCGCCCCGGCGATTTGGCCCCAATCATGCACCAATTCGTCAACCATGCGGTGCACCCCGTCGTCGTCGGTCACGTCGATCGGGTAAAATCGGCCGCCAATCCGGTCGGCCACTTTTTGCCCGCGTTCCGTGTCGCGATCCACGATGGCGACATGGGCACCGGCCTCATGAAACACTTCCGCGGTAGCCTCGCCCAATCCGGAACCGCCGCCGGTCACAATAAATCCGCGTCCCTCGATCCGCATCCGTATCCCTCCGTGTATATTTAGATTCGTTCAATAATCGTCGCGTTGGCCATTCCGCCGCCCTCGCAGATCGCCATCAACCCGTAGCGCGCCTGATGAAGCTCCAACGCATTCAAGAGCGTTGCGGTAATCCGGGTGCCGGTCGCCCCCAACGGGTGTCCGAGCGCGATCGCGCCCCCGTTCACGTTGACACGTTCCATGGGCACGCCGATCTCCCGTTGCCAGGCCAGCACCACAGACGCAAAGGCTTCATTGACCTCGAACAAATCAATTTGGCCGACCGACAGACCGGCCCGGTCCAACACTTTACGGGTGGCCGGGATGGGCCCGGTCAGCATGGTCACCGGATCGACACCAACCAGGGCAAATGACACGAACCGCGCCCGCGGCCGAAGGCCCAGCCTTTCCGCCACATCCCGGCGCATCACCAAGGCGGCGCTGGCCCCGTCGGAAATTTGGCTGGCATTCCCTGCGGTAATGAGCTCCAGATCGGGGAACGCCGGCGGCAAGCCGAGCATTTTCTCCACCGTGGTGTCCGGCCGAATCCCCTCGTCGGACTGAAACAGCGTCCCGTCGGCCAAGGTTACCGGCACGATTTCCTGGTCAAACGCCCCCGACGATTGGGCACGAAACGCGCGCTGATGGCTTTCAAAACCGAAGGCATCCAAATCCTCCCGGCGTAAATTCCATTCCTTGGCAATCAATTCCGCTCCTAATGCCTGGTCAAAAAATTCCCGTCCGTAACGGTCGAGGCGGTAACGTTCATAAAGGGACGGTGTCATGGGAAACCCTTGGACTTTTACCGTACTCATCATCGGCACCCGCGACATCGATTCCACACCGGCCGCGATTGCAACGTCATAGGCCCCCGCCAAAATCCCCTGGGCGGCAAAATGAAGAGCTTGCAGACTCGAACCGCATTGTCGGTCAATCGTAACCGCCGGGACCGATTCCGGCAGCCCGGCCGCGAGCCAGGCGTTGCGCCCGATATTGACCGCTTGCTCCCCCACTTGATCGACACAGCCGACAATCACGTCGTCGACCAGTTCCGGATTCAGCCGATTACGCCGGATCACTTGCCGAAACACGCCGGCCAGCAAATCGATCGGATGCACGTCGGCCAAACGGCCGCGCCGGCGACCGATGGGGGTGCGCACCGCATCCACAATGACTGCATCAACCATGTTCTCGCCTCCTATATGCGGTTAAGCCAATCCGGCCGCTTCCGGCACGGACAGCACCGGGGTCAAACACGCGTCCGCCTTTTGGGCCGTTTCGCACCATTCCTCGAACGGGCGTGCGGCAAAACACGCCACAATAGCCCGGTAAATCGGATTATGCGGTGTGGCGTCGCTAAATTGAAAAGGAATCCATTCCGGATGTCCCACGGCGTCGCAAAAATTTTTCCAGAATTTAGGCTCCAATGCGGCAAGCGCCATCCACCGTCCATCTTGGGTGCGGTATAGACGATAACAGACCACCCGCCCGGACAGCTCGGCAAATCCCCGCTCCCCGGTCAGCCGCCAAACGGCCGTATAGAGCGTCAACAGACGTTTTAAGGCATCGGTCATCGAGATGTCCAAAAACGCCCCCCGGCCGGTACGCTCGCGGTCCACCAAGGCCGCCAAAATCGCCGTCACCGCAGCTTCTCCGCCGATAAGGTCCGCCCACTGAACCACCGGTACTGCCGGACCGCCCGAGGCGTGTTCGGACAAGGACAAGAGCCCGCTCAACGCCTGGTAATTCAGGTCATGCCCCGCCTGGGCCGCCAACGGCCCAGTCTGGCCGTAACCGGTCAACGAACAGTAGATTAACCGGGGATTCACGACCGCCAAGGTGTCATAATCGATTCCGAGCCGAGCCGCCACACCGGGCCGAAATCCCTCCAACACCACGTCGGCGTCGACCGCCATCTCTCGTACCAACGCCTTCCCGTCCATTGATGTCAGATCCACTTCTCGAAGCGTTTTGCCGTCCGCGTGGAACTGAAACACCACCCCGACTCCGTCGTTCAGCGGTCCGGTCCACCGGGCCGGGTCACCGCCGGGAGGCTCGATCTTCCACACCGTGGCCCCAAGATCACGTAGGCGTGAGGAGGCGTGAGGACCGGGCAAGAGCATCGTAAAATCGAGTACCGTAATTCCCATTAACATGGCATGCACCACTATCACTGACCTGATGAGACCTAGACAGCCGCTCCAATCCCGTTATAGTATAAATCAAATCGATTGAACTCTGATAGTATTGCCATCTGCAAAAATTTAGCGACGGCAATCCTTCGGACAAAGGGGATGGCACGAATGATGCAAACACCGCTCAACTTGTTTAATTTGTTCGATTATTCTCAAAAGATGTATCGCGACAAATGGATTGTCACCCGCACCCCGGACGGTATACATCGGTATCAATATAGCGAGTTCGGAAACCGGGTCCGGAGGTTGTCCGGTGCGTTGCGGACCCTCGGCGTACAGCCCGGCGATCGGGTCGGTACGTTGGCATGGAACGATTTCCGCCATTTGGAGATTTATTTTGCGGTACCGCTCATGGGTGCCGTCTTACACACCATCAACCTCCGCCTGTCGACCGACCATATTCGCTATATTGTCAATCATGCGGGCGACCGGGTGTTATTCGTCGACGAAAGTCTTTTGCCGCTGTTGGAACCCATCCGCGATCAATTGCCGTCGGTAGAACACGTGATTGTGCTGGGGACCACACCGGAACCGAACCAGAGTCCGATTCAACCGGCTGATGCCTATGAGGATCTGTTGCGGCGCGCCGCGCCCTTGGACGATTATGACCCCGATTGGCCGGAAAACAGCCCCTTAGGCATGTGCTACACATCCGCCACCACCGGCAACCCGAAAGGTGTCGTGTATTCGCACCGCGGAATCTTTTTGCACAGCATGGCCATGGGACTGGCCAACACGTCGGCACTATCCGAAAGCGATACGGTGATGCCCATCGTGCCCATGTTTCACGCCAACGCGTGGGGACTGCCGTTTGCCGCTGTCTGGTTTGGCAGCAACATCGTCCTGCCGGGTCCCGCCCCGACTCCCGGTGATTTGGTCCAACTCATGGCGGACGAACGGGTAACGGTGGCGGCCGGGGTTCCCACCGTCTGGCTGGGCGTCGCCAACGTGTTGGAGCGACAACCCGTCCGGTTGTCCCTCCGGATGGCGCTCTGTGGCGGATCGGCGGCGCCGCCGGCGCTCATCCGAACGTTTGAAGACAGGTTCGGTGTACCGTTCGCCCATGCCTACGGCATGACCGAAACGAGCCCCTTGGCCACTTTTTCGCGTCTGAAAAGCACCCTCGCGGACCGCACGGAGGACGAACGGCTGGCCATCCGGGCTACCCAGGGGTTGTTGGTCCCCGGGCTTTTCATGCGGCTGGTGCGTGACGGTGAAGACGTGCCGTGGGACGGCGAATCGATGGGCGAGCTGTGGCTTCGGGGCCCATGGATAGCCGACGAATATTACCACGACGCACGAACCCGGGACAGCTTTGAAGACGGTTGGCTGAAAACCGGCGATGTCGCCACCATCAACCCGGATGGTTATGTTCGGCTGGTCGACCGCACCAAAGACCTCGTCAAGAGCGGCGGAGAATGGATTTCTTCTGTCGATCTGGAAAACGCCTTGATGGCCCATCCCGCTGTCTTTGAAGCGGCCGTGGTCGGCGTGCCCCATCCCAAGTGGGACGAGCGGCCATTGGCCTTCGTGGTGCCGAAAGACGGGCAGTCCGTCGGCAAAGAGGAGCTTCTGGCACATTTGGCCCAAACCTTCCCGAAATGGTGGCTACCTGACGACGTCATCATCTTGCCGGAGATTCCCAAAACCTCGGTCGGGAAATTCATGAAACGGGCGTTACGCGAACAGTACCGCGACCATTTGACAAAGACCGCTTCATAATAGAAGGGGGGACCGCCCCATGCCCAGCATTGGTGAAATCCTGGCGCGCCAGGCCCACCGGGTTCCCCGGCGCACCGCACTGATTTTTGGCGACCGTCAATATACCTATCAAGAACTTACCCGACAGGTCAACCAAACGGCCCACGTGTTGGCTAGTCAGCCGGTCGGCCGCGGGGACCGGGTCGCGCTGATGGCACCCAACAACGACAATTTTATCCTCGCCTATTACGCCTTACTCCGTCTCGGCGCGATTGTGGTCCCGATCAATGTCCGCCTCGCCCCGCCGGAGCTCCGTTACCAGTTGGAAGACAGCCAAAGCCGACTGATCGTCTATGATCCCGCCCTAACCGCCACCGTGCTGGCCGGTACCCCCACCGGAGTAGGGCGGTTGTCGATTAGTGACCTCGAGGAGTTACGCCGGCGGGCCTCGCCCAACCCGCCCGCCGTCCACGTGGAAGAGACGGATGATGCCCAGATTCTTTATACGTCCGGAACCACCGGCCGACCCAAAGGCGTCCTGATGGACCACCACCGGATCATTTGGACCGGGTTAAATGTGGTCACCGGGGTCGGACTTCGGGAAGGCGAACGGCTACTCCATGTGGCGCCTCTCTATCATTCGGCGGAGCTCGACCTCTTTTTAATGGGCGGGACCTATGTGGCGGCCACTCATATTGTCTTGGGGGAGTTCCACCCCCGCCGGGTATTGGAAACGTTGGCCGAACAGCGCGTTACGGCCTTTTTTGGTGTCCCCACCATGTATCAAATGATGTTACGGGAAGATCTCTTAGATCGTCTAGATCTATCCGCTTGGCGCATTGGAATGTTCGGGGCGGCTCCGATGCCGCCGGCAACGGTTTTGGAATGGGCCCGCCGGTTGCCGGGATTGACTTTATACAATTTGGCGGGACTGACCGAAATGGGTCCGGGCGGGGTATATCTGGGCGGCCCGGAGCTGTTGGCCCATCCCGGCGCCGCGGGCCGACCGATTCTGAACACAGAGGCCCGAGTCGTTACCGAGGACGGTCGGGATACCGCCCCGGGCGAGGTGGGCGAACTGATCTTGCGGGGCGAAACCCTCATGAAAGGCTATTGGAACAATCCCGCTGCCACCGCCGACGCCATTCGGGACGGATGGCTCTACACCGGCGACTTGGCGAGCCGGGACCAGGACGGGCTCATTACCCTGGTCGACCGGAAGAAGGACCTGATCATCACCGGCGGGATGAACGTGTATTCGGTGGAGGTGGAGCATGCCGTCTTAAGTCACCCGGCCGTGCTGGATTGTGCGGTCATCGGGCTGCCCCATCCCGATTATGGGGAAACGGTAACCGCGGTTGTCACCCTGGTGCCGGGCGAGACGTTGACATTGGAAGAACTCCGGGAACATTGCCGGCCCCTGATTGCCGATTATAAAATTCCCCGGCGCCTCTTTTTGGGATCGGTCCCCCGGAACGCGTCAGGCAAGATCCTAAAATTCCGGCTACGCCAGCAATACCGAAGCTAAGGTCGATATCAGGTGGCACCCAAGAAATTATGGCACAAAACGGTCTTTATTCGCATCCTGGGGCCAAGGAGAGAACCCGTCCGTTCTGGCAACCGCCAAAGAAGCCTGTGGGCTCGGCACGTTCCGTGAGAGGGAATCACCGGCGGATCTGGCTACCGCCGTCAGTCGTTGGTCGAACCTGACGCCAGAGTCTCGTATGACAACGGATTGATAGGGCCTTCAGGTCATTGAGCATCTTCAAAATCTTAGCAACCGGCTTATGCTGGGGGGTCTTCCCCCGAAAAATGACCCGGCTTCCGAGAACGTTACTTAACTCGACGGATTCCTCCATTGCCTTCATACGGCCTTGGGTGAATGAGGGGACATGAAAACCTTCGCCGACGATAGACTGATCCCGAAAGGAGTGTGATAATTGTGAAATCGTTTCCGTCGAATCCCCCTGGTGCCTCCGTCCGGTTAACCGGCGAGCAAAAAAATACCTTCTGGGCCGCTTGGACAGGTTGGCTTTTAGACGGTATGGACTCGGTGATTTATGCCTTGGTATTGGCGCCGGCCATGAAAGAGCTCTTACCACGGAGCGGTATCGTTCCTTCGACGGGGAACGTGGCATTTTACGGATCCCTCTTGTTTGCCTTGTTTTTAATCGGATGGGGCCTTTCCTTCATTTGGGGACCTATCGCCGACCGCATGGGCCGCGCCAAAACCCTGATGCTTACCATTTTGGTCTACTCCGTGTTTACCTTTTTGAGCGGATTTGCCCAAAACATTGACGAGCTGGCCCTTTTTCGACTGCTGGCCGGCCTCGGCATCGGTGGGGAATGGTCGATGGCGGGCACCTTGGTGGCCGAAGCCTGGCCCGAAAGTCGCCGCAAAATGGGCGCCGGATATCTCCAAACCGGTTATTATGCAGGGTTTTTTATTGCCGCAGCCTTGAATTACACAGTTGGTGCGACGTTTGGCTGGCGGGCCATGTTCTTTTGCGGCCTGATTCCAGCCGCCGTCGCATTTTGGGTGCTCGTGTCCGTCAAAGAGCCGGCCCTTTTCGAAAAGACGAAAGCCCACGCCGATACACGCGCCCCGTTATCGAAAATCTTTGATAGGGGTTACCGGAAGCGTACCCTGGTCAACGCGGCGTTATTAACCATAGCTATTATTGGCCTATGGGCGGGCAGTGTGTACGAGCCGACCGCCATCACCCAACTGGCCCTCAAATCCGGGCATAGCCCCGTACAGGCCGTGCATCTGGCGTCTTTAGGAACGGGCCTATTATCTCTCGGCACCATTCTCGGGTGCATTATCTTAGTTCCGTTGGCCGAGCGATGGGGCCGGAAAACCACGTTAGCGCTGTATTTTAGCTTGATGATCGTCAGCATTGGGTTAGCGTTCGGCTGGGCTTTTTATCTGCCGCACGCCCTCCTGCCGTTTATGTTTCTGCTGTTCTTTTTGGGCATCGGCGGCGGTAACTTTGCCATGTTCAGTCTCTGGCTTCCTGAGCAGTATCCCACCGACCGTCGGGCTACGGCCTTTGCCTTTTCCACCTCCGCCGGGCGGTTCATCGGGGCCGCCGTGACTTTTCTCATCGGGTCCTTAGTCCACCAGATGGGAACGCTCGGCACACCGGTGGCGCTAACCGCCATTGCCTTTCTTGTCGGCCTCCTCATCATTCCCGGCGGCACGGAAACTCGCGGTCTTCCTCTTCCCGAATAACAGGTATACCCGGCTTCGGTACTTCCGGGCCGAAGCCGGTTGCTTGTCTTTTCCGACAATTCATGGCATATATGGGGAAAACGACCGCTAGGAGGAGTGTTATGGCCTCGGACGATATCGAAAAATTCTTGGATAACTCTCGTGAGTACCCGCCTCCGGCTCATGTGGCGACTTGGAACATCCCCCGCTGGGATGAGGCCTATGAGAGCGCCCGGGACCCGATCGCCTATTGGCATCGCATCGCCCAAAACCGCACCTGGCTTACCCCTTATGACACCGTGAAGACAGGAGACTGGCCTGACGTGGCCTGGTTTTCCGGCGGCGTCACGAATATTACCTTGGATTGTCTGGACCGCCACCTCGACACCATCGGCGACCAGATTGCCTACATCGCCCTTACGGAACAGGGATTAGACCGACAACTGACCTACCGCGAACTGGCCGCCGAAGTGAATCAAATCGCCGGAGCCCTTAAAGCCGTCGGTGTTCACCGCGGCGACCGCGTGATTATCTACATGCCCTTAATTTGGCAAGGCATTGCGGCCATGCTGGCCACGGCCCGCATCGGTGCCATTCATAGTGTGGTGTATGCCGGACTCGGCACGGCCGCCTTACGGAACCGGATTGACCAAGCCGAGGCGAAGGTCGTGTTGACCGCCGATGTGACGTGGCGCCGGGGAAAAGCGATTCCCTTACTCCCCATTGTGGAAGAAGCGGTCCGCGACGCCTCGGACGTGACCCCGATCGTACTGCGTCGGGATCCCGCGACCGTTCTCCCTGAGCACTTTCGCGATTGGGCAAGCTGGCTTTTGGACGCGGACGTGCCCGTATCGGCGGAACCCATGAACGCGGAAGATCCCCTCTTCATTCTTTTTACGTCGGGCACCACAGGTAGCCCCAAAGGAGCCGTTTTTGTCCACGGGGGCTATTCCGTCGGCGTCCCCGAACTCTTACGCCAAGCCATTTATTATCAACCGGGTGATGTTTTTTGGTGCATGTCCGATATCGGATGGATTGTCGGTCATTCGCTGATCGTCTACGGCCCCTTGATTAACGGGATGACGACCGTAATTCGGGAGGGGGCACCCGACGCGCCGACACCCGATGCGGTCTGGGATACCATCGAACGCTACCGGGTCACCAAACTTTATACCGCCCCGACGACCGTCCGGATGCTCCGCCGCATCGGCACCGAAGCGGCCAAGGCCCATGACCTGTCGTCCCTGCAACTGGTCGCCTGTGCGGGTGAACCCCTCAATCCCGAAGCGTGGCGTTGGCTATATGACGACGTGGGACACCAACAGATTGCCGTGGTGGATAACTGGTGGCAAACCGAAACGGCGGCTCCCACCATCGGCACCTGGCCATCCTTGCCGGTCCGTCCCGGAAAAGCCGGCAAACCGTTTCCCGGAGTCGGGGTACGCATTGTCGATCGTACCGGACACCCTCTGCCGGCCGGGCAAGGCGGCCTCTTGACGTTGACGGAACCGCTGCCCCAAATGTTTCGCGATGTGTGGAACAACCATGCCCGCTATCGGGAATATTTCACGGCCATCCCCGGCTCCTATCTGTCCGGCGATGTCGCCGTCCAAGACGAAGCCGGTTATATTGAGGTGCTGGGCCGGGCCGATGACGTCCTCAATGTCGCCGGCCACCGTGTCGGCACGGCCGATGTGGAATCGGCTCTGGTCTCCCATCCCTGGGTCGCGGAAGCGGCCACCATCGGCATTCCGGATCCCCTGAAAGGAGAGGCCATCGTTGTCTACGTCGTGTTGCGCACGCACCCGGATATTTCTGATGCCGAGATAACCGAAACCCTCATCCGGCACGTCCGGCATGAGTTAGGACCCATCGCGACACCGGAAGCGATTCGCATCGTCGACAAGCTGCCGAAAACGCGGAGTGGAAAAATTATGCGCCGCGTCGTGAAAGCTTGGGAGCTTGGCCAGGATCCGGGGGATTTGACGACCCTTGACGAATAGTTCGCTTGTCAAGTCCATCCGGGTTCTATAGACTGAAAAACAACCGAATTGCAGGTGCATAACAGGGAATCAGGTGCAAATCCTGAACGGCACCCGCCACTGTCACGGAGAGCGGGATACGTCACAACCCACCGTTGGAAGGCGTATCCCACCGCGATGATCCGGAAGTCAGGAGACCTACCTGCAATATTCGGGCGAGCCTGCGGGTTGTCGGGCGCCGCCTTCTTTTGGTTGTGCGGCCCTTCTCCCTCCAAGCTCAATTTGCCTGAGAGAAGGACAGCCATATGCCTTTCTGGAAAAAGAGCGTGGGTCTTGTTGTCACGGTCACGGCCGGTCTTTTGGCATTGACCGGTTGCGGCGGTACCTCGTCGTCAACCGCGGCGGCCCCACCGGCCCCGCTTCACCTGACCGATGACGTAGGCCACACGATTACCCTCACCCACCCGGCCACGCGTATCGTAGCCCTCGAACCCAGCAACACGGTGATTGCTCTGGAATTAGGGCTAAAACGGGATTTGGTCGGTATCGATCAGGAATCTTTTCAGTATACGCCGAGCCCTTGGAACCACCAGTTATCCGGATTAAAAAGCATCGGAGCGTCTTATCCCGGAATCAGTACCGAACAGATCGTCGCCGCCCGTCCGGATTTGGTCCTGGCGACAACCGGTATTCATGGACTATCCAGTCTCAGCCAATTTCATATCCCCGTGTTAACGTTGAATCCCACGAATATTAACGGGGTGTACCATGATATGCTGCTGGTCGGTCAGGCGACCGGGCATGAATCCCAAGCCGAGGCCGTGATTCACCAGATGCAGCATCAAATGGCCCAAATTGAAGCCCAAGTGGCCAAAACCAAGAACCGCCCGACCGTCTTTTATGATCTGGGCCAACTGTACACGGCCGGTCCCGGCACGTTCATCAATTCCTTAATTGAGCTGGCGGGCGCAAAGAATGTCGGCGCCGCCTTATCCACTCAGGAATGGCCGCAAGTGACCGCGGAACAAGTGGTCAAGGCCGACCCGTCAATTATTCTGATCGACTCCGGGGCGGGCGAAACCGTCGCTCAAGAAGAACGACAAGCGGGTTTTGATGCCATTAGCGCCGTCAAAACCGGTCATGTCTACGAGCTGCCGAACCCGTCGTACGTCAACGAACCGTCGCCGGCGTTGGTCATGGGCCTGGAAGAACTGGTCCATATCTTCCATCCGCACGTCAAAATTTAGAGGTGGCCGAATGAAGACCGGGCGGAACGTGGCGGGAGCTTTGGGTCTTCTGTTGCTGGCGGTGATTCTGGGGGTCATGCACGGGCCGACCCCCATCACGCCGGCCACCGTGGTGGCCGATGTCTTTCATCCCAATGCGTCGATCGCCAGCATCATCATCTGGCAAATTCGTATGCCCCGGGTGGTCGCGGCCGCCTTGGTCGGAGGTTCGTTGGCCGTAGCGGGGGCGGTCATGCAAGCTTTGCTACAAAATCCGTTGGCGGACCCGTATATCGTCGGAGCGTCTTCAGGAGCCGGATTGGGGGCTATTTTGGCGGAAGAATGGCTTCCGCGCGTGGGGGCCATAGCCCCGGGCGCCTTTTTGGGAGCTCTCGGCGCCGTGATGCTCTCTTATCTCATCTCGCGCGGACGACGCTTTAACGCCATGCTAACCCTGATTCTGGCGGGATATGCGGTCGGGGTCATCTTGACCTCCGTCTCGACGTTTCTCATGCTACTGAACCGAGAGGAATTGACCAGCATCTTTGCGTGGGAAGTCGGCGGCATTCATGGCATGACGTGGGGACAAGTCAAATGGGCGGCGCTATTGATGGTCCTCGCCCTACTACTGATCTGGCCCTGGGCCGATGAAATGAATGCCCTCTTATTAGGCGAAGAAGAAGCCCACCATTTAGGCGTTCCGGTCCGGCGGGTCCGGTTTCTTTTATTGCTGGCCGCCAGCCTGTTAACCGCTTCGGCCGTCTATCTCAGCGGACTGATCGGTTTTGTCGGATTGGTCGTACCGCACATCATCCGCCGACTCCAAGGCCCGAATCATCGTACTTTGATTCCGTTAAGTTTTTTGGTCGGGGCCGCCTTTCTGACCTTAGCCGACGTGGTGGCCGAAACTATGCCGGTGGTGGGGAGTATTCCGGTCGGCCTGGTGACCGCGTTTTTGGGAGGACCGTACTTTCTCTATCTGCTGGTTCAGCAAAATCGGGGGCGTGCCGTATGGGGTTAGAGCGGAAGAAGACCGACGCGATCGTCGAATGGGATACGGTCCTCTACCGCTGGCCGGGTGGGGACCGGTCTTTCGGTCCGGTAAACGGGTCGATCCAAGCGGGTACCTGGATTGGCCTCATCGGACCCAACGGGGCCGGCAAGTCCACTCTGTTACGGCTGACGGCCGGCTTTCTCACGCCGGAATCCGGCTCCATCCGCATTGGCGGACAACCCGTTCATCGCCTAACGGCGGCCAACCGGGCACGCTTGGTTGCCTCCGTTCCCCAAGTCTTGAATACGCAATTCGATTTAACCGTCGCCGAAGTGGTAAACCTCGGCCGACTGGCCCGACGCCATTGGCGCGACCGCTGGGGATGGTCAGGCCGAACCCTTGAACCGGAAATCACGGAGGCCTTGCACCAAGTCGGCCTCTGGGAGCTTCGGGATCGGCCCTTTGCGTCGCTGTCGGGGGGTGAAGCCAAGCGAGTATTACTCGCTTCGGCCCTCGTACAACAATCCCCGGTTCTCCTCTTGGATGAGCCGACCTCGCATTTAGATCCCGGGCATGCCCGCCACTTTCTGAACTTGGTCCAGCAGTTGGTCCGTCACCACCAGAGAACCGTGATCATGGCCTATCACGACTTAACCACCATTGGGCTGTACGTCGACCAAGTGTGGGTCATCCATCACGGCCACGTGGTTCTGTCCGGTCCTCCGGATGACATTCTGACGCATCCACGACTCGCCGAAATCTATCAAACGGAATTCCTCCGTTTGACCCACCCCCGCACGAATCGACCGATGTTGCTGTTCCCGTAATTCTTCCTAAATGGCCTGGCAGCGCACGCTGTCCCGCTATAATTTTAAGAGGAGCAGAAACGTTGGAGGTTTGGCCATGGACGGCTTATTGACGGTGTCAATGATTGTCAAAAACGAAGAAATCTTTTTGCCGCGGTGCCTCGAATCGGTTCAAGGGGTGGCCGACGATATTGTCATCGTGGACACCGGTTCCACCGATCAAACGCTGGCCATTGCCCATCAATTCGGCGCCCGAACTCGTCAAATCGAATGGCCCAACGATTTTGCAAAAGCCCGGAACGTCTCGTTAGAGATGGTGCAAACCCCGTGGGTACTGGTCATGGACGCCGACGAGGTGCTGGTTGCCGAGGACATACCCCGGCTTGAAAAAGCCATCAAAGAACCCTTTGCCGACGCTTATAACATCCGCATCGTGTCATTAGCCAATAAGGCGGAAAACATTAGCGAAAGCTATGTCGCCCGACTCTTTCGACATGTCCCGGGGATTTTTTGGGAAGGTAAAATCCATGAACAAATCATTCCGTCCCTTATTCGGGCCAAATTAACCCTCATGCAATTAAACGTGCGGTTGCTACACTATGGGTACATGGACGGGGTAAGTCACGAACGGAACAAGGGAGAGCGCAACCTCCAATTATTATTGGAAGCCTTAAAAGACAACCCGAAAGATGCCTATCTTACATGGCAGCTTAGTCAAACCTATCTTGGACTTAACCGTTCCGAAGAAGCCCAAGCCATGGCCCGCAAGGTATTTAAGCTGATAACGCCGGATAGTCCGTTTCACCCGTTAACCTATGTTTTATTGGCCAAGGCCTATTGGCAAGGTAATCGCCCCCGTAAAGCCTTAACCGTACTCGAGGAGGCTGCCTTTCAATATCCCACGTTTACCGATCTCTTTTTTTTACAGGGATTGATTCGGACCCACCTTAAAGAATGGGACAAGGCTCTTTACGCTTTCCGCCAATGCCTCAAATTAGGCGAGCCGCAGGGATTTTTGATTACCGAAACCGGTGTCGGGAGCTTTAAGGCGCTTTTCCGCATTGCCCAATGCCATACGAATCTGCATCAAACCAAAGAAGCTCTTGCTCACCTATTGATGGCCATCAAAATACAACCAACGTTCCGTGAAGCCTGGCAGCTCTTATTTCTCTTATTTAACGGCCGACCTATCGAAGAGTTGGCGCAAACCGTCCAAATGGTTCTGACCGCCCCTCAAATTGCCGCCGCATTTTCCACTTGGCCTGAGCGCGATGCCAATGAAGAGGCCCTCGTCCGCTACATTGGCTCCCTATCCGTCTCCTGATCGGCCGAAATGTTCCCTGCGGTTGATTTTCGGAAGAGTCCACTCCACTGCACGTTGGAAACGATCTTGCGTAATGACCGGCCGATCAAGAATAAAACCCGGTAAATACGTCCCGGGCGAGTGAGCCAATGAGCAAAAGATTTTCCCGTTATCTTATAGGATTTTTCGTCTATTCCACGCGATTTCACTTAATCGACGGATCCATTATCCCGAAAAATTGACGGTCATCTTTTGCTCCGACGTTTCCTCCAAACGGGTCGGATTTCCCTGGCGTCCTTGAATAAAATGTTTTAGCCCGTCAATCAAGTGACCTACGACCTCGATGACCGGATCAAGGTCCTCTGCCCTATGTGACGTTTGCACAAAGGCTACCGTGCGCCAGCAATATAAATAGAGATTCGTCATCGTATCGGCATGCGGATGCTCGGGATTTACCGTCTCCGCTAACCCCGCAAAAATATCTTGGGCTAATCGCCCATGGCGGACCGTTAAATCCCACTTTTGAGCGCGGATGGCATTCTGACACTCTCGTAGTCCCTTCAACGCAGCCTCATATAGCATTAAACCCAACTCCTCCGTACTGGCGGTATGGATTTTTGCCATCTGGTAGCGTAATAAGGCCTCTGGATTATTCATCTCCACTACCCTCCTGACTGGCTATTTGAATTAGGACTATATAAGTTCGTAAGCAATTGGTTTTCCGATGCTGCCGAAGTAATGGCATTTACCCACTGGCCATATTCGGTAATCGCTTGATTTTGAAGAGCCACTAATTGATTATCCGCCATGGTCATGTTACTTTGGGCTTGCGCAACCTCCGTTTGAAGTTGTGCTATAGCCTCTCCGGTCGTGCTATTCGTTCCGTTCTCAAACCCGTTGAGGATGGTCGATACGGCACCGGATATTGCCTCGAAAACATTTTGTACCGCGGTAGGATTACTGTTCAAGGCCGCTTGCAAGGTCGCTTGATTAAGCGTCATCGTGCCATTATCGGATGAGCTGAAAGTAATCCCTAAATCGGCCAACGACTGATAGGGATTAGAACTTAACGTCGTATTACCGTACCATTGCCCCAACGATGCTTCGACCTGATTCATTACCATAACCGGGATAGGAGAAGTCAGAACCTGATTCGGGTTTACCTGAAAGTTTGCCGCACCCGTTTGCAGACCCGCTCCAGGCATAGTGGATAATGCCAGGTTTTCGGTATCCTTGACCCACTGGTTCCAATCATTAACAAACGATTGGACGTTCTGAACCATCGCAGAAGTGTCCGGCCCTATCGTTATTGTCGTCGTGCCCGTGCCCACTGCACTCAAGGTCACCCCTGGGATCGCATTCGTGATCGCATTATTATTGCTAAAGTCGATAATATTAGATGTATTGGATCCGAATTGAAGGGTCCCAGGACTTGCGGCTTGAAGAACGACCGAGCTTAGCTTTGCCCCTGAACTATTCACAAAGCCTAGGGTGTAAAGAGGATCCGACGATCCGCCATCGGCATAGTAAATCGTCTGATCGGTTTGATTAGCTTGGATTTGTAAGGTATATTGGCCGCTTGCCGGCGACACGACGGTAGCTGTCACGCCCATATTCGCATTATCAATAGCTTGTGCGATTTGGTCCAACGTTTCGCCGGATGTCACGCTAATCCATGTCGAGGACGACGTGGGCGCCGATCCTAATTGGATGCTAAAACTTCCGGTAATGCCTAGAGCCGTGGTAGGGCTTGAAATTGCACTGGGTGGTTGCCCTTGGTCAAGCTCCGCGGCGGCTAACGAGTCGACTTGTATCGAGTAAGATCCCGACTGTGCACTGCCGTCTACCGCCACGTTATTAATGACCTGAGTATTACTCGATGTCCCGGATAATTGTTGATAAGTCGTCGAATCCGTCAACGTCGTTAAGCTGGATAATACCGCGGCGGCATCGCCTTTCAGGGTAGTCCACGCGCTTTCCTGTGCCTGAAAAGAGTTCACTTGATTATTTAATGTCGTTATTTGTTGCTGTACCCCTGACGTCATCAGTGCCTCGAATTGTTGCAAAGACATATCGTTCAACAATTGGGCAATGGGATTATTACCAAATAAGCCTCCGAGATTTATCGCCACCGAAAGACCCTCCTTCCGTCTCGAGCGATTCCGGGCGGTTAACCCGCCCGGAACCTTATCCGCCGGTTATCCCAACAGTTTCAACACTAATTGAGGTAGTTGCTGAGCCGTTTGGAGAGCCTGAATACCTGTTTGAGCCAATATCTGTTCTTGGGCAAACTGACTGGTTACCGAGGCCATGTTAGCATCCATGATCGTGGACCGCGAGGCCTGCAGATTGGTGGTCTCGGTTTGCAGGTTACTAATCGTGGTATTGATCTGATCCAGGTTAGCCCCCACTTGCGACTGGGCATTGCTTAAGATGGCCAGCGCATTTTGGGCCTGTGTGATCGCATACTGAGCACCGCCCTGAGACGTTACGTTGATGGTGCTCAACCCTAAGGACGCGCTGTTAAAGTTACCGAAGTTAACCGTCATGGTGTCCGGCGTGGCATTATTGGGACCGGTCTGAAACTCTAACGTCGATTGGGCCGACACGCTAAAGTTCGCGCCTACCGGTCCAGTGGCCGTTTCCACATCATATTGGTTGACCTGAACGACAAACGAAGTGGTCGCCGTGCCCGCGTTGCCACCGGCAACCACTTGAAGCGAAATAGCCGAGGTCGTATTAATGTTGGTAATACTTGCCGCCGCCACAGTGGCTCCGTTCTGATAAACCGTAACAACATCGATGTTGCTGACGCTGACCCCGTTAATGGTCGCACTCGAAACAAATTGCACACTGACCGAATACGCACCGGATACGGCCGCGCCTGAGTCCGAACCCAAATACACATTCGTAACCCCGGCGGAACCCGTAGCGGCCACATTCGCCGTCTGGGCTCCGTACTGCCCTCCGAGCACAACTTCGTTGTTGTAGGAAAGATTCTGGGAAACATTGTCCAGTGTTGCTAAAAGTTGCGTAATTTGATCTTGAATCGCCTGCGTGTTCTGGGCGTTGTTAGTGCTGTTGGACGCTTGAGTCGCTAGTTGCTGAATTTGTTGCACAATCTGGATGTCGGTCTGGATACCCCCATTAGCCACATTCAACAAATTCGACGCCTCATTGGCATTGGACAGTGCTGCATTGGTACCGCCCAACTCGCCCGTCATGAGGTTGGCAATGGCTAATCCGGAAGGATTGTCGGCAGGCGAGTTGATTTGTAAGCCGGTCGACATCTCCTGTTCGATTTGTTGCAAGGTGTTGTTCGTCTGATAAAGCGCATTCTGCGCAAAAAGCGCAGGCACATTGGTATTGATGATCATCGTTCATCCTCCTTGATTTTGAAGACCCAACATCCTGTTGGGCGATTCATATTCTAATGTACCGGGTTGATCTATAGGTCACCAAAAATTAGACGAGAAATTCCCTATCATTTACGCTTATAGGTGGACTAGTTCAATATTGGGAGGACATTTATGCGGATTTTGTGGGAAGGCCCAGTATATCGTCCCTTAAGTCTTGATAAAATCAACCGGAATTTGTGCCTGCAAGGCCTCGCCCACGGCCATGAAGTGATTGTCCGACCAACGGAACCGGCTTCACCCGACACCCCCCCGGACGAAGGATCCTTAGCCAAAATCAAACCCATTCTCGGAGGCTACGAACCCGCAGATTGGCATGTCCGCCATATGTGGCCACCCTATTGGAGCAACCGGTGTGGGCCGTTGATTCTCAATCAACCGTGGGAATTTGGTGTTATTCCCGATCAATGGATCGAGCCGATAAGGCACCGGGTAGCTAAACTCATCGTGCCTTCGCATGCCGTTCAAGAAATGTTTCTGGAATCGGGTATCCCCCGGGAAAAAATCACTGTCATCCCTAATGGCGTTGACCCCTCCATTTATCATCCGTACGGGCCGACTGTCTCCTTGCCGTTACAGCATAAGACGGTATTTCTATGGGTTGGAGGGTTTCTCCCGCGAAAGGGGCTGGATATCTTAATTAAGGCCTATCTGAAAGCATTTCACAAAAATGACGATGTGCTCCTGTTAATTAAAGCGGTAGGCCTTAAAAGCGCCTACAAAGATACCCTATTCCCCCCAGAACTTGTTGATGCGCTGAATAATCCCAACGCGCCTCCGATCAACCTGATTCATCAAGATCTGGACGAAATGCAAATGGCGGGCCTCTATCGATCGGTCACCGCATTGATTTCCCCGTATCGTGGGGAGGGCTTTAACCTTCCTGTCCTAGAAGCTATGACCACCGGATGTTTGGTTGCGGCCAGCGATACGAATCCAACGAACGAATTTGTTCCCGACCACGTGGGATGGCGTATTCCGGGAACTCGCCAATATTCCGCCGTAGAATATTCCACCAAGCCGGGCTGGCAGTTTGAGCCGAACCTTGAGGGTTTGATCGAAGTTCTACGGACGATCGCCAACCTTTCTAGAGATGAACGGAATCGGCGGAGCGAAGCCGGAAGACACTGGGCTTTACAACGTTATTCATGGGAACGAATATGGCAAGGTTGGGAAGAGGTATTACAAGATCCCCCGGTGAAAAATCACTGGTTCTTGGCATCGCCTCCGCCAAATCACATCATCTGGCATGGACCGATCCGTAATGCTTCCGGATATGCCGCAGAATCCCGGGCATTTCTGAAAGCCCTGCCGGCCACCGGCATTTTACCGCGTATTATCGATGCTAGCGGCATGCAAAAAGATAGCGTTACGCCGGAAGAAGAAACCTTTTTACGCGCTTTAGAACAAATTCCGGTGAGCCGCAACACCCTCGCGATTCATAGCGTACCGGCCTGGGGCGCCATCAGACGCCGCCAAGGGGTCGACCTTATCCGAACCATGTTTGAGACGAACGCAATTCCTGAAGAATGGCCTAAGATTTTAAACAATTTCCCGGGGGTTATTGTACCGAGTCAATTTAACCGAAATACGTTTATTGAATCCGGAATCTCTGATGAGAAAATCTTTATTACCCCTAGCCCGGTCAACACGGATTTATATCGTCCCCCGACAAACCCAAAACCGGGTAACCGTCTAAAATTTATTTCCATTTTCGATTGGATCGATCGGAAAGGTTGGGATGTGCTTATTAAGGCATGGATTTCCGCATTTACCCCGAACGATCCCGTTCAACTAGTCATTAAGACGACACGGATAGCCAATCAAACGGCCGATCCCCGACAAGCCATCGTAAAACTCGTCGAATCCCAAGGCTATCACATCGACCATATCGCACCCATTCAAGTCATAATCGAACAATGGACAGAACCCCAAATTGTCGCTTTTTATCAAGCTGCCGATGTTTTTGTGCTACCGACCCGCGGTGAAGGATGGGGTCGACCAATTCTCGAAGCTATGGCAACCGGTCTATTGGTTATTGCAACAGATTGGAGCGGTCAAACCGATTATTTAAACTCTTCCAATGCACTCCCTCTCAAAACCAAGGGGATTAGACCTGTTCCGGTTAATACCGATATGGCCGTTTTGAAAGGACAGATGTGGGCTGAACCGGACGTCGATCATTTAATTGAATTATTGAGATGGAGCCGAGACCATTTTTCGCACACCGAAAATATCCGCCGTCAAGCACGCCTGACCGCCGAATTGTATCACCCTACGAAAGTGATTATACAATTGGTCGAGGTGCTTGCCCAATTTGGCATCCAGGTTTAATTGACGGACGTTAAAATGTCTTGGAGCGTTTTCTCCCACGGAATACGCGGTCGCCAACCGGAAATCCGCTCGAACCGGCGAGGGTCCCCAATCAACACGGGGACCTCCTGAGGGCGGTATCGTTGAACATCTTGTTCAACCACCAAATCCCGTCGGTTACTAAGGCGAACCAAATCATGTAAAATCTCTTGAAGACTTCGCCCAACACCCGAACACAAGTTATATACGCCGGAAATTGTTGGCGACTCGATGGCCCAAGAATACGCCGAGACCACATCCCGGACATCAAGAAAATCACGAATAACCGACAAATCTCCCACGCGAATAATCTTGGTGGCGGGGTTGCGAATTTGATGAACAAATGAAGGAATCGCAAAAGCTGGAGATTGTCCCGGGCCGATATGGTTGAACGGACGAAAAATGGTGAGCCGAGGGGATTGACCGCTAGCCCCTTGTAGCTGGGTTAATAATTGTTCCACAGCGGCTTTGGATATACCGTAAGGATTTTTTGGCCGCATAGGCATCTCTTCCGAAAGGGGTTGACTTCCATAACTACCGTAGACTTCGGAAGAACTGATATAAATAAAATGTTGAATCGGCAAGCCGCGAATCGCTTCCCACAAGTTTAACGTGCCTAAAACATTCACGGCAAATGTTGATTGAGGGTGGGTCCAAGAGTGTTTAACGGAACTTTGTGCCGCCAAATGAATGATAACCTCGGGAATAACCGGCTCCAGGGCTTGTGCCACTTCCGACGGATTCAACAAATTCACTGGACAGTTAGCCGCAGCCGGTCCGCACCACTCGATAATGTGATGACCTCGATCACGCAATACCAACTTCAAATGTTGTCCAACAAATCCGTCTGCTCCCGTCATCAGGATACGCAATCATTAGCCCTCCACATCCTCTATTGCCTAAGCGGCTGATGCAATGCGGTGCCCCCATGACGGGCAACCAAATTGATATCCGCCTCAACCATTAATTGGATTAATTGGTCAAATGTGATGCTCGGCTGCCAACCTAAATTCTTGCGTGCTTTTGACGCATCGCCAATTAATAAGTCGACCTCGGCAGGACGAACCAGTTGAGGATCCAATTTCACATATTGTCGATAATCGAGGCCCGCCATCTGAAAGCTTTTTTCTACCCATTCTCGAACGCTGTGAGTTTCTCCGGTCGCCAACACATAATCGTCGGGTTGATCCGCTTGCAACATGCGCCACATACCTTCAACATAGTCCGGGGCATAACCCCAATCCCTTTGGGCCTCCAAATTACCGAGTCGCAATTCATGACGAAGTCCGGCTTTGATTTGAGCCACGGCATACGTCACCTTGCGTGTCAGAAACTCCAATCCGCGTCGAGGAGATTCATGGTTAAATAATATGCCAGAACATGCAAACAGACCATAACTTTCCCGGTAATTGACCGTAATCCAGTGCCCGTATAATTTGGATACCCCATAAGGACTTCGCGGGTAGAACGGCGTCGTTTCGTTTTGAGGCACGCATTGGGCCTTTCCGAACATTTCACTGGTAGATGCTTGATAGAAACGGATACGAGGGTTGACGTCCATAATCGCATTCAATAGACGGGTCACCCCAAGAGCGGTTACCTCACCGGTTAAAATCGCCTGGCTCCAACTCTCGGGAACAAACGATTGGGCCGCTAAATTATAAATTTCGTCGGGACGGGTTTTTTCTATAATTTGACGGAGGGATCGCTCGTCTAACAGATCTCCAGACACCAAGTGCAGCCGATCCGACAAATGATTAATCCGCTCGGTTGGTGTGGTGCTTGTCCGTCGAATGATTCCATAGACGGTATAATTTTTTTGGAGGAGAAGCTCTGCCAGATACGATCCGTCTTGACCGGTAACACCTGTGATTAGGGCCGTTTTGGCCATTCCCTACCCACCTCTCAAATTTACTGACTGTAGACTCGCGTGTAATATTGCGCCAAGTTATCGAAGAGTTTCTTTATATGCGATAACCGCATAGTCTTGTGGACCATATAACCATTGATTTAATACGTGAGCGTTGGGAACGGAAAGAGGCACTTGCATATGTTGGGGGACCGGAGAAAAATATTCAATCGTCGACGATGAGAATCCCGCTTCGGAAACCATAAACTGCAAAAGCTCCGGAGGTAGAGGAAGAACGTGAGTCGGATCGTACGCAAAATGGTTCCAGGCCCATAATGATGACACATTGACGGTTTCAAAGATAACCATTCCCCCGACATCAAGTGCATCAAAAGCGAGATTCAGAACTTCCCAAACCATGGGAGCCGTCCAATGTTCCAATACTTGAAAAGCCGTGATGACCGAAAAGGAATGGGCCGACTGACTGCGAAGAAATTCCAACGCATCACGGCAAACCACATGGAGTCCCTGATTTTTGAGGTTTTCCGCTAACAGGGGATTAAGCTCGATACCTATAGAAGATATTTTGGCCGCATTTAAGACCGTCAACCATTCTCCCCGACCGGATCCAATATCCATCACAGGCTTTTGAAGAACATTGTAAACCTCTTGAACTCTGGTTAAATATCGGGATTCCTGATCCTGCCTAATCCTCTCAACCGGTCCCCGAAATTGATCCGCCAGCCTGTTCATCAATTCATCCCATGATTTCGCCATCCGTATCCCCCCATGACCAGTGTAGGGGGGGCACTATCAAAACGCCAAATGACAAGCACGCTTTAAATTAATTTTTGCCGGGTTCAATCATCACCTTAATCGGTCCCTCACGTTGGACCACATTGGCATAGGTGATGCCACGGCCACGAGCGAATTCGATGGAAAGGGTGCCCCCGGCGATGTGCAGGCGATCGAGATAGAGTTCGTTGATCCACGGCGGCAACTCCGGTTGCTGAATCCGGACTTCGTGGCCATGCACGGTAATCCCGAGCCAAAGCCGTAACAGAAAGAAAGGAACCGCCGCCGACCAGGCTTGGGGGTTACACGCCACCGGATATTGCACAGGCCCGGCTCCGGCTCGGCGGGTAAATCCGCAATAGAGTTCCGGCAGGCGCCCTAAGGGAAAGAATTGGGCCGCCTCGTATAATTGCTGGGACAGCTGCATGAGTTCCTTAATGGCTCCCTGAGTCTTTAAGCCCCAGGCAATAATCGCGTTATCGTGCGGCCAGACCGACCCGTTATGATAGCTCATCGGGTTATAAAAGGGCGCGCTTTGGGCCAACGTACGAATCCCGTACCCTGACACCATGTCGGCCTGAAAGAGCCGCCGAATCACCTGACGCGCTTCCGTTGGCGTTAGAATACCGGTAAATAACAGGTGGCCTTCGTTGGACGTTTTCGCCCGAATGGGCCGCTTTTTTCCATCGAGGGCATACACTAACGCCTTATCCGGCCCTTGGATAAAGCGGTCCATAAACCGCTCGCGAAGCGCGCGGGCTTGTTCTAGAGCCCACTCGGCCCGCTCGGTGTCCCCTAACGCCCGAAAGAGCTCCGCCGCTTTTTTCATCGCATCATAGGCATACCCCTGTACTTCAATCAGCGCGATTGGCGGTTCGGCCAACTGCCCCTGCTCATCCATGACCGAATCAAAAGAGTCTTTCCACCCTTGGTTTTCCAATCCTACGGCCGAACGGCGGAGATATTCCAATAATCCGTCGCCGTCTCGGTCCCCATAACGGACCACCCATTCGGCCGCCCGGATGAGCGGCTCGGCCAGTTCTTTCAGAAAATCCAATCGGTTGGTAAAGCGATAGGTCTCATACACGGCAATCAGCCACCAAAGCGTACTGTCTATCGATCCGTAATAGGGGGTATGAGGGATTTCACCAGCCCCTGCCAGCTCTCCTTGGCGGAACTCATGAAGAATTTTACCAGGTTCCTCGTCCCGCCAATCGTTGAGGGCTTGACCCTGCAGCTTGGCCAAAAATCGTAAACTCTCTTCCGCAATGGTCGGCGTCAACAACAAGGTCTCAATGCCGGTGATCGCCGCATCACGCCCAAACGGCGCCACATACCAGGGAATCCCGGCGTCAATAATGCGACCCTCGGGATACGTGGTCATCAACGCCCGCATGTCATCGGTCGCCTGCCGGAGCATCTGGTTATAGACCCGGTTGTCCGTTTCAATCGCGGTACACTGATCGCGCCAATCCCTCACCGCCCGGGCTTGGCGTAACGCCGCCCAAGTAAAATGCCGGGACAAGGGTACCGGGGACAGCCCCGCGCCGGCGCCAAGCTCCGCCGCCACCGAAAAATAACGATAGACTTTCGTCCGGGGATGTAAGATGACGTGAAAGACGGCTTCCAAAAATTGATCGACAGGACGCCAACCATCGGGTTCGGGGTCGATGACGATGCGAGTGGTTCGCAGTCGATCGTCCAAACCGGCATAGCGAAACATGGCCTCATGTTGGTCGGTTTCAACCCCTAACGCAAATCCGCGCCGGGTCCTTTCTACGACGCCCCGAATCTCGAAGATATCCCGAAAATCGGCGGCAAACCGAAACCTGACCGTCAAAGGTACCGCTTCTCGAGAAAAATTCATCATCCGCACCCGGGCATAAAGCCGGTCGGCAACGACCAGCGTGAGACGGAGATGAAGCGTATGGGCCAAGATGGAACGTCCTTCGATCACCATGTCGGGATTGGTCATATCGATTTGGGCACGGTTCATATGATAAATGGCGGAAGACAAAACGACCGGGCGTTCGTCCTCGAGCCACCATTCAATCCCGTTTAAAAACCGGGTATCCCGAAAATAGAGTCCGGCTTCCGGCGAAGGCCCGTGCCCGTCCGCGGGTTGGACCAGAAAGAGGGGGCCGTCCTTTAAGACGATTAACCCCCCGTCATTTCCCACCTCGAGTTGTCTGGGTCCGCCAATCGGTTCAGGGCGCCACCGGCTGGTCATGTGATATCTCCACTCCCGTTGCCGCTAATAGAATGCTTTCGGTCTCTTTGACCATGCGTTCCGCCGTAAACCAATCCCACACGCGTTGCCGCGCACCGGCCGCCAACCGGGCGGCCAGCGGGCGATCGGTCAAGAGCGTTTTCAGCGCCTCGGCTAACGCCTCCGGATGATTCGGATCCACGATCCACCCGCTTTGGCGATGTCGGACAATTTCCGGCATCCCACCGGCACGCGTGACGACAACCGGTTTTTCCCGCGCCATCGCTTCAATCACCACAATCCCAAAGGGTTCGGGAAATACCGACGGATAGACGACGACATCGGCGGCGTCATACGCCGCCCGAATTTCCGGCCACTGAAAAGTATATATGCCAACATGCTCTTCGAGGTGATATTCTCGAATTTTGTCCTGGATTTGCTGGATCTCGCGATTTTGCACACTATCCCAGTCGACCGTGAGACTCGTGCCCGCCAACAGGAGATAGGCGTCGGGGACATATTGCCGTACCAGCCGAAACGCTTCCACGACCACTAACGATCCTTTCGCCAGACTCATGCGTGCGGGATGAAAAATCACCGGTCGCCCTTTCATCGCCGCAAACACATATTGCGGGTTAGGGGGCTCTTGCAGCCAATCGGTCGTCACCCCATGATGCACGACCCGCATTTGGTCACGGGCATAGCCCCATTCCACCATGTCGTCGAGCGTGTGTTGACTGACCGCAATCACCGCATCGTAAGCGGGCGCATATTGCGCCATCTGCTGAAACAACGCGTCATGCCAACTGTTGTGGGCGGTCAGCACCAGGCCCCGTCCGTGATGCCGATTCCACGCCAATACCGCTTCTAAGGGGATAGGAGAAAAGTAGTGCCAATTATGCACGTGGATCACATCCGGGTTGACCCGCGACAAAAATTCGCCGATTTCGTTGAACAGATCGGTCGCCTTTTCCTCAAACAGTTTCGGTGACATCCGATTCAAATCCAATAAGGACGTGCGGTAGACCGGCATGCCTTTCACCACGGATTTAGCCGGTAGCCCCCCTGGTTGTCCGGTTAACAACGCGACCTGATGCCCTCGCTGAACCAACGCCGGTCCCAAAATCGACAGATGGGTCTCCACCCCACCAATTGTCGGGGGAAAAGCCCAATGCAATTCGGCAATGCGCATTTGGCTGACACCTCCACACAATCCTTCCTCTAGCCGTAGTCTTATTCCGTTAAGGTCGTTCGAATTCCGTCGGATTTTCGAACACGGCAAAACTAGGACGCATGGTAACATGCCCCCTCCTGCCCCGAACTAACCATCTTTAGAAATTTTGGGAAGAAGGCGGGGATCAATCCCCTTCTGTCTGGTATTTTATGGACCACCGCGGAAAAATCAATGGGGGGGCGCACCCGCCCCCCTCATGGCAATCTTAACGAAACTGATCCCACGGCAGATCGTGAAGGCTCTCGGTGATACGGTACGTCGAATATTGGGTGATGAGCCCTCCGTTTAACGGACGGGGCGCCGGCAACTTGAGCAACGCCAATGTCACCGGCTCGATGGTCACGTTCGTCAGCCCTGCCAAACGCAAGATATTTTCGGTCAGCTGATAGCGGCTCAGCCGCTCGGGACCGACGAGATGAAGAATTCCCCGAAAACCGTCGTCCACGGCGCGAATCGACATCGTGGCCAAGGCATCGGCCGGCGTTGGGGTGCTGATTTGATCGACGGCCGCCCGAATCGGCTGGTGCGTCCGGGCCGCGTGGACCAACCGCCAAATAAAGTTTCGCGGTCCCGGCTCCCGACTATAGATCCAGGCGGGGCGAATCACGACGGTCTTTTCATACTGTAACAAGAGCCGTTCCGCTTCCGTCTTTTGGCTGCCGTAGTGTTGCAAAGGATGCGTCGGCGCCGTTTCGTCGTAAGGGCCGGCTTCCCCGTCAAAAACATAATCGGTCGAATAAAACACCAACGTCGCACGACGTTCGGCCGCCGCCTGCATCACCGTATAAGGACCCGTCACATTAATCCGCGCACTACCGTCGGGATCCCGTTGGCATGCATCGACGTCGGCCTGAGCCGCCGGCAACCAGACGACATCGGGACGCCACGCGCTAAACGCCTCCTCCACCCGAGTCGCATCCGTCATATCGAGGGGATATAGTCCCGGGGTTTCCCGACTGCCATAGGTCCCCGTCACGGTCAGCCGGGAATCGGCCGACAAGGCTTTCCATAAGGCTCCGCCGACTTGCCCCGAGGCGCCGATAACGAGATGGCGTGGACTACCGGGCATGCTGCAAAACCACGTCTTTAGCCGGTCCGCTCACCCCGGTTACGATTTGAATCCCCATCCGGCCTAACATATGTTCCATCCCGGGACCCATGTGGCCGGTGATGACCTGGTTGACCTGATGATCCAGTAAAAACCGTGCAATCCGCGCATGGTGTTGGCCTTCGCCGCCCTCATCATGCAGCCGATCCCACTCGACGTGCTCTACCTGCCAATCTTGAATCGCCCCGTTTTCTACCGTCGCCAACGCGACGTCACGGGCTTTGCCCCACCCGCCGCCCACCATTCCGTCCGGGGTTACGGCAATCGCCACTTTCATGAGACATCCTCCTTCGGGTTATAACTTACCGGCTGCCCGCTTTTGCAGGTACACCAATATCCCTTGGCTATTCAGCATGATATCCAAAGACAACGGGTTGACATTCGCCACCTCATGACCGTGTTGTCGCAAATCCTGCCGAATGGCTCCCATTAATGTCTGACGTACCTCCTCCAAAGAGGAATCGGGTGTCAACCGGGGTAAAAATTCCTGAATCACCTGAATCCCGTGGCGGGAAAACCGAAAAGCGTCCGCAGCCGGCTCGGTCACCCCAAAGTGGGTGTGATAGATGCGGGTAATACCCAACCCTTCTAACCGGGATAAGGTCTTCAGCATCACCTCCGGATCAAAGTCGGACGGGGTGGTGGTCGGAAATCCATAGACAAAAGACCAGCCGGTATAGCCGGGCTGGTACCGAATGCCGACCGTATCCCCAGAAAAAAGCCCCCCGGTGTGCCGATCGAGGACACAGGTATGATGCTTCGCATGTCCTGGAGTATCGTAAAAAACCAATTCTCGGTCCCCCAGATTCACCACCGATTGATCGTCTTCTATGACGACCTGTGCGGCGGGCACCGGCACCAAGGGTCCAAACAGGTCCTCCAGTTGCTCCCCGTAAACGGCACGCGCCCCTTCTTCAAGCCGGCTCGGATCAATCAGATGCCGGGCCGCCCGCGGATGACAGTGCAAGATCGCTTGGGGGGCTTTTTGCATGACCTGTCCCACTCCCCCGGCATGATCCAGGTGCACATGGGTAACGATCACATGCCGCAGCTGTTCCAGCGAGAGCCCGACTTCCCGCAATCCCTCGACCAAGGCTTCATGAGAGCGAGCCGATCCGGTTTCTACAAGTGTGGGCTCTTCCGCTAAAATGACGTACGCCGAGGAGCGATAGGGGCGTCCCTCTTCGAAAAGATCGATCCCCCAAATGCCATCCCCTGCCGAAAAAATCGCCATGACACCCCTCCTTGTTCCTTCTGCTTTTCAGTATAGCGGAATCTTTCCGGTATGCGGTGTTCGGCGAAATGGTCCACTTTCAAACCGGGCGCAGGCGCCATCGGTTCCCTCGGCAGACACGCCGTCCGCCAATTGCCGTTTTCGTGGCATTGACAATCTCCCTCATATCTTAGTAACCTATTTCACAAATACTATCCGATGACTCTTATCCAGACAGGTGGAGGGAACGGCCCGATGAAACCTGGGCAACCGGCCGACCGGTGCGGTGCCAATTCCGACGGCGTGAGCCGGGAGATGAGAGAGGTTTTGGCCCTCTTTCGTCTAGGGAAAGGGGGTTTTTCCATGGCAGATGACAACACGGTCTATATTACGGCACGCTACCGAGTGCCGTGGCAGCAAGATGTAACGAAACGCGCCGAACACATCGCCGTCGGTATGACGGTCGGATCCTGGACCGATTTGCCGGATGCGCGAAAGCCCCATCTACGGCGGTATCTGGGCCAAGTCAAAGATGTATGGCGAGACGGTTCCGATGCGCTGATGGACATCCAATATCCGTTGGAGAACGTCCGGCCCCACATCGCCTCGCTATTAACCGTGGTATTCGGCAAAGTCTCTTTAGATGGCCAAATTCGGCTGGAAGGCCTCGAGCTGCCTTCCGCCTACACGGACCAATTTCCTGGCCCTCGTTGGGGAATTCCCGGTATTCGGCAAATTTTAAACGTACCCCAACGTCCTCTGGTGATGTCGATCTTCAAGAGTGAAAACGGACGATATCTTGACGAGTTTGCCGACGCTTTTGAAGCGCAAATCAATGGCGGCGTGGATCTGGTTAAAGACGACGAAATCTTTCTGGCCGATCAATTCGCGCCATTAGTCGAACGGATTCAAGTAGCCCGTGATCGACTGAACGAACGGACCCAGCGTACGGGACAAAAAGGCCTTTACATCGTCAATGTCAACGGGTCACCGGCCACGATTCTCAAAACCTGTGAAAAAGCCGCGCGGGCAGGAGCCGACGGATTTCTCATCAGCGGATACACGGTAGGATTGGACATTTTGAGCGATATTCGGCGAGAAAATATTCCGGGCATCTTGGTCCTTCATCCGGCGTTTGTGGGCGGACAAATCGCCGATAGCCATTTCGGCGTGCATCCCGCCATTTTACTAGGCACTTTGCCACGGCTGGCCGGGGCCGACATCGTCTTATATCCCTCGCCCTACGGCAGCGTTTCGCTACCGGCGGCCGATTCCTTCGCAGTTGCCGAGAACCTCCGGGCTTCGGACGATGGTCATCTCCCGGTGTGGCCCGGCCCTTCCGCGGGCATTCATGTGGGGATGCTACCTACGCTCTTTCGGGATTTTGGTCCCGATGTCATTATTAATGCCGGGGGTGCGGTCCATGGCCATCCGGACGGCACCGAGGCCGGTGCCCGGGTGCTGGTCGAGGCCGCTCAACGGTTTCAGGAGGTAACAGCGCAATGACCCCTCCTCCGTTTGTCGTTGTCTCGGATTTTGACGGAACGATCACCGAAAAAGATCTGGTGGTTGCTCTCACTACCTTCGTCGATCCCGCAAATATCGAACGGGTTCGCCAAATCAATCACCGTCAATTGGCGCTGAAGCCGGGGCTCGCCCAACTGTTTTCCACCTTGCCGTCCAGCCGCCGAACCGAGTACGAAGCTTTCTGTGCCCAAAACGGGCGACTGCGCACCGGGTATCACGCATTTCGACAAGCGCTGGCCGACCAAGGGATTCCCTTTTACCTGGTTTCGAACGGACTGGATTTCATCATTGATGCCGTCTTAGGACCGCCGACCGCCGGGGAATACCGCATCACCAATCGGGCCATATTTGACACCTCGGTGATTACAATCGATTGGCAATATCCTTGCGAACCTCCTTGCCCGGGAGGGTGCGGCTTATGTAAACATCGCGTCATTCGGGAACTTCAATCCCACTATCAAGCGCCTGTCGTCTTAATCGGAGACGGCATCACGGATTGGAACGGCGCCCAAGTCGCCGACCGGGTATACGCACGCGCACGCCTGAGCGAGATGATGACCGCACATCACATGCCCTATCGGCCTTTTGACACTTTTAACGAGGTGTGGCAGGACTTAAGCGATGCCCTGGCCCATCCCGATATTTTTCAAGGACGGTGATTCCCCTGGATTTCACGCCGGTATCCACTCTCATGACCATAAGCCGTCGGTTGGCCGAATACGGCTGGCTGCCCGCAACCTCCGGTAATCTTTCGCTAAAAGCTCCGGATACCTCGGTCTGGATTACCCGTAGCGGAGCCGACAAACAGGTCTTGGCGGCCGAGGACATTTTACACATGAGTCCTTCCGGTATGATATTAGCCGGCCAGGGGAAGCCCTCTTTTGAGACGGCCATTCACTTGGCCATTTACCAGGTAACCGACGCGACCGCGGTGTTTCACGTCCACACTGTCGCCAATAACCTGATCGCTCGATACGGCACACACGGCACGGTCACGCTCGGTCCCCATGAAATGGTGAAAGCCCTGGACCATTGGGAAGAGACCGCCCAATTGCATCTACCCGTTTTGCCCAATTTGTTGGATATGGACCAACTTGCCCGGCGCATCGTTGACCGTCTCGACCCCAAGGTGCCGGGGATCCTCCTCGAAAATCATGGGATCTATGTGTTCGGCCGGTCTCCGGCCCTGGCGCTGCGCTATCTCGAAGCGTGGGAGTTTTTATTTCGGTGGACGCTGGAAAGTCGGCTCCATGATGCGTTGGATCGCTTGTTATTGCTCAATAATCGGATATAGGAGGGTTCACGGCTATGGCCAAAGTTTACGATCGCACGAACCAAAAAGAGGTACCGGAATCTGAATTAATTCCTTATCTAGCCGCCCACGGTATTCATTATGAATATTGGCCGATTGATCGGCTGCCGGATTCATTGCGGACCCAGAAAACCTTATCGGCCGAAGAGCAATCCCAAGTGATCGCGGCATTCGCCCCGGAACTCCAACGCATGAGTCGGGATTACGGCTATATCTCCCACGACGTGGTGGTATTGAACACCGTCAGTACCCCCAATCTCGATGAGCTGTTGGCCAATTTTGAGCGGTTTCATCGGCACAGCGAAGATGAAGTGCGCTTTATCGTCGATGGAGCCGGTGTCTTTACCCTTGAACGGGAAGGGGATCTATTCGATGTCACGGTCTATGCCGGTGATTTGATTTCTGTCCCCCGAGGCACTCGCCATTACTTTACCTTAACCGAGACCCGAAACGTGAAAGCCATTCGCCTGTTTCAAACGCGGGAAGGTTGGGTGGCCATCTACGACGAGGAGGCTGTCTCATGATTCGGCCGGCCGATCGCATACGGCGCCTTCCCCATCAATTATTCGCCGGTCTGGTGGCAAAAATTGAAGAGAAGCGGCGTCAAGGCGTCGATGTCATTAATTTAGGGCAGGGAAATCCGGATCAACCCACCCCGCCGCATATTATCGAGGCGTTAAAGGCGGCGGCCGACGATCCCGCCTATCATCGTTATATTTCCTTTCGGGGCCTCCCCGCCTTAAAAGCCGCCGTAGCGGAATGGTATCGCGAACGGTATGGGGTCACCCTTGACCCGGCAACCGAAATCGCTATCCTCATCGGCAGTAAAATTGGGTTGGAGGAAGTTTCATTAGCTCTGCTAAACGCCGGGGATACGGCTCTGGCCCCGGATCCCGGCTACCCTGATTACTGGTCAGGCATTGCGTTAGCCGGAGCCGAGATGAGACCTTGGCGGCTCGATCCGGCGGCCGGATTTTTACCGAACCCAGCAGAAATTACGGAAGATATCCGCTTAGCGTTCCTCAACTATCCCAATAACCCGACTGGGCGTATGGCGCCCCCGGCGTTTTACGATCAGGTAATCGAACGGGCGGTAAAAACGGGGACCGTCTTGGCTCACGATTTGGCCTATGGAGACATTGTCTACGACCAAAAGACCGCCGTCAGTTTACTGGCCCGCCCGGGCGGTAAAGATACCGGCGTTGAATTCACGACCTTGTCCAAATCGTATAATATGGCCGGTTGGCGATTAGGTTTTGCGGCGGGCAATGCCACCGTCATCCGTTATCTCGAGCTCTTGCAAGATCACCTGCATTGCAGCCAATTTGGGGCGATTCAGGCAGCCGGTATTGCCGCCTTAAAAACTCCGCTCCCCCTGATTGAAGAGGTGCGAAACTTATATCAGGCTCGCCGGGACCGATTTATATCATCGGCTCGGGAGAACGGTTGGGAGATTCCGCCGTCGGCCGGGTCCATTTTTCTCTGGTGTCCGGTGCCGACCACCAAAACTTCTTGGGAATGGGCCGAACTACTTCTCGAAGAAACCGGGGTGATGGTTGCCCCCGGTACCGGATTTGGCGAATCCGGGGAAGGCTATGTCCGGATTGCCCTCACAGAACCCGAAGACCGGTTGGCCCTAGCAGCCCAGCGCATTGCCAATCGGTTGTTACAACCTATTTAAAGTATCCATGGATTACGGCTACTCCAGCGGGATTTCCTAGGCACGCCCTACGTTTAATATTATTGAACAACACGAAGCATGAGAAATTGGGTGCCACAAAGCGTGAGACTCAATACTACTTTCTACCTTCAATGGAGGTGTTAACGCCAGAATTAAAATGATCCAGATCGCCGGAATGACGAAATCCGACACCAATACACCAAGCCGGGCCAGCAGGCACAAGTAGATTTTGGGTTCTTTGGCTACGACGATGTGGCCGGGCCCCAAAAGCTATGACCTATGCTGAGTTGGCCTGGCGCCCACAGCAACACCAGAGATCGTGGCATTGGCGTTTGATGATCGGTTGAGCCTGTTGTTGGATGCAGAATGGGCTGCCCGCCAAAAACGTCAATTGTCCCGACGATTGCGGGAAGCGCAGTGGCGCTTCCCTGCGACCCCTGAAGATATCGATTATCATACTCCTCGGCAATGGAATACGAATTGATTCGCCAGTTATTTGCGGGGCATTGGATGTGGGAAATTCGCTATCAACGCGCGATCATAATTATCAGCCCAGTGGCACGGCGTGTTTGCTGATTCCACTATCGCCGACGCGATCCTCGACCGCGTCGGCCATCAGGCCTATCAGATTGAACCCTGGGGCGAGTCCTTGCGGAAATCTTTCCAAATTGGGCAGCATCCGGTATAATAGAATTTTAACTCGCCTATGGGGTGGCGATATATCGGACTACCCGGTGGCAAATTACCGGACACCCTGGTGGCGAATTACTGGAATACCTGGTGGATTAAGCCGGAATACGCAGGCTATAAACGTCCCTGTCGTCATATTAGCCTGGCCGCCACTCTGTTTCAATTCCTCATAGGTAGGCTATAAACCAGCCACATGATACGATGAAGGCGCACCAAAAAAGTTTCAATTCCTCATAGGTAGGCTATAAACCCGGCAGGCGTTCTTTTTCCCGCTTGGTTAGGCGGGTTTCAATTCCTCATAGGTAGGCTATAAACCGCCTGTTGGACACATACCTGCGTGAACGGAGAGAGTTTCAATTCCTCATAGGTAGGCTATAAACGATGAGTCATCCTTCAACCACTCCCTCCAATCGCGGTTTCAATTCCTCATAGGTAGGCTATAAACCCGACTTGGTTACCGAACTGTTAGACGTGATACCGGTTTCAATTCCTCATAGGTAGGCTATAAACTCACAACAAATCACCCCACTTGCAAAATTGAACAGTTTCAATTCCTCATAGGTAGGCTATAAACTAACATCCACGGTACGGTACGCTGAAAGGGAATCTAGTTTCAATTCCTCATAGGTAGGCTATAAACCAAAATCCACCGCCAAGGGTCCGGACAGAAATTTGGTTTCAATTCCTCATAGGTAGGCTATAAACGGGATTTCTCAGCCATGTTCTGTCCTCCTTACCAGTTTCAATTCCTCATAGGTAGGCTATAAACTGTTAGCGCAGCAACAGTTCGCCGGCTGGGAAGACGTTTCAATTCCTCATAGGTAGGCTATAAACTATGCGTTACCGACAGCGTAGATTACCACGATGCCGGGTTTCAATTCCTCATAGGTAGGCTATAAACAACAGCCGGGCAACACCGTCAATGGCACCGGGTCGGTTTCAATTCCTCATAGGTAGGCTATAAACCGCAACTCATCAACAACCCGCCGACCTGTAACGCAGTTTCAATTCCTCATAGGTAGGCTATAAACTGCATGAGCATCTATTCGCTCCTCCATATGAGGGAGTTTCAATTCCTCATAGGTAGGCTATAAACCCTACCGCTTGGCGCCAGTCGCTTGGCGCACTGTGTTTCAATTCCTCATAGGTAGGCTATAAACCATACGCCCGTGGGTTTCGTGGCGATATGCGTCAAAGTTTCAATTCCTCATAGGTAGGCTATAAACGGAAATCGCCGAAGATGCGTACTGCGCGGAACGGCAAAGTTTCAATTCCTCATAGGTAGGCTATAAACATCGGGTTCCGTGCTGTGGACGGCGTCCCGTAATCATGTTTCAATTCCTCATAGGTAGGCTATAAACCGGTCTTTCGCTGGCAGGGCCGCCTCTACGATTATGTTTCAATTCCTCATAGGTAGGCTATAAACTTATGCTGGGCGAAGAGGCCGGTGCCTTCATTGACGGTTTCAATTCCTCATAGGTAGGCTATAAACCGCCCCCGCTCCCCGGTGATCGGCACCACGGCGTTCAGTTTCAATTCCTCATAGGTAGGCTATAAACGCGCTCCTCGCCTTCCAACATGACCGCCTGTTTTGGGTTTCAATTCCTCATAGGTAGGCTATAAACTGGATGCGCCGCACAATCGCGGCGATTTCCTGAATGTTTCAATTCCTCATAGGTAGGCTATAAACGGGCCTATCGGCACATTCTGACCACGTTGTCGGATGTTTCAATTCCTCATAGGTAGGCTATAAACATCAGCGCGTTCACGACGCCTGGATGGCGGAAAAGGTTTCAATTCCTCATAGGTAGGCTATAAACTCCCCATCGTCTCGGCGATGAAGGCCCAGTAGGAAGTTTCAATTCCTCATAGGTAGGCTATAAACTGTATCTCGCACGATTAGGCGCTGTGCAACGGGTAGGTTTCAATTCCTCATAGGTAGGCTATAAACCAGCCACGGTAGGCTACGATGATAGTGAATTGAGAGTTTCAATTCCTCATAGGTAGGCTATAAACCCACTTCGAGCGAGGATAAGTGGCCCGGTTCCCAGTTTCAATTCCTCATAGGTAGGCTATAAACTCGGCTTCCGGCGAAACGGTGGGATTGGGATTGGCGGGTTTCAATTCCTCATAGGTAGGCTATAAACGCTTGGACGACCCGAATTGCCGAGGCGTGACGGATCCGTTTCAATTCCTCATAGGTAGGCTATAAACGTCGACGGGTTCCACGCTATGCCAGTCGATGGTGGGTTTCAATTCCTCATAGGTAGGCTATAAACTGGTGGCGGCGGATCCGTATTCTGACGGATTTTTAATTGTTTCAATTCCTCATAGGTAGGCTATAAACGGGGCCTTGTCCCAGCCGCCCGCGCCCCAGGGAGTGGTTTCAATTCCTCATAGGTAGGCTATAAACCCACTCGGCCGGCACGTCTGGCACGGTTTGCTCGCGGTTTCAATTCCTCATAGGTAGGCTATAAACCGGCGAAGGCCATGAGCCAGATCTACCATGATTCGGCGGTTTCAATTCCTCATAGGTAGGCTATAAACGCGAGCCAACTGCCATGATGCGGACTGACCTCCCGGGGTTTCAATTCCTCATAGGTAGGCTATAAACCTATCCCTCCTCCCATTCGCTCGGACTGGTGGCCCGGTTTCAATTCCTCATAGGTAGGCTATAAACCCAGAAAACCCGAAAAAAAGAAATGTTGACATCCGGTTTCAATTCCTCATAGGTAGGCTATAAACGTAATCATACGGCCTCACCGGCATCGCCACGTAGGAGGTTTCAATTCCTCATAGGTAGGCTATAAACTCGGCACAGAAGCCACGTTAAATGGAGCCCTAACAGGTTTCAATTCCTCATAGGTAGGCTATAAACCCATTTTGCGCTGATAAATTATAGATCGTCAAGAACAGTCGTGCATACTTTTGATACTAACCGGAAATCTAAAACCGCGGTAATGTGCTTAAAATTCTTAGTTTATAACCCCAAATCCGATTGTTGTCGATCCCCCGGCGATTTTTGCCCAAATGGTCACCGACAACATTTGAATAAATGATTATAATGTATCCTAACCCCGAATTCCCTTCTAAGGTTTATTTGTCCTATATGCAGCATGATGCGTGAAGGATGAAGGGCATAACCTGGGAATATCTAAGATGGCACGCCGTGCGCCCCTGTCTCATTACTGTAAACCGCTCACGCACTTTATTGAGGACGGATGGAACATCGAAAACAACCGCGGTAAACGGGCCATTAACACTTACCTTGAGTCTCATTCAAACGGCCAAAACGGCTTGGAACCACGGGCCTATCGGAATATCTCTTCGAATACTTGCTGCAGAACGATCCGCGAGGCCGACTGCTTACCCTGGTCCGCCACTATAGGTTTTGCAAAAGAAAACCAATTAATTGCCTACCCAAATACCTGCGCAGATTATTGAAAAATCAACCGATAGCGTTTAGCTGGGATGGGACATTTTTTCCGTAATCTTTTAAAGAATATCTCCCTCGGAAACTTTGGGTGTACCGAGAGCCATCCTCGAAGCATATCGAGGAGTCGGTATAGTATAAATTAAAATATAATCCTCAGCCGGATTCACTATATCTCTGAGTCGTTGAGTCAATTGACGAAGTTTACCCTCAGTTATTTCTCCTTCAAAGACCGAGTTCTGTACCCAATTTAAATATTGTCGACAGGTTTTAAGAATTTTGGGATCCCGTTTGATTCCAGCATCGTACACTAAAATGACATACATGAGTCACAGCTCCCTACCATAGGGCCACAAAGGGATCATATATTGATTCGCCGAGTAAATGTTTCTCAAGTTTATACAATTCCATCCTTATAAGACGACGATACGATATGTTTCGACGACTCTTTCGGTGAAAAATAACGGCACGCAATTTTTCATCATACTGACTTACAAACGTTTTTCGGGCCGCTTCATCCATTATAATGCCGCCCTTGACACGCTGAAATTGATCTACGGTAATCATTCGTTTATTAATCAACGTAAAAATGAGCCGATCCACTAAAATAGGCTTAAATATTTCCGCCACGTCCAAGTTCAGAGAAAACCGGCGATGATTTGTCGCATGTAAATATCCAATCCGGGGATCAAGATGGGTTTTATATATTTCACTTAGAACCGTCGTGTACATCAAGGTATTACCAAAGCTAACCAAAGCATTGAGGGCATTTGTGGGCGGCCTTCGGCTACGGCCTTCCCAACGAAACTCTGTGCGCTCAACAATGTGATCGAAGCCGTCAAAATACAAGTCCCGGATATTTCCTTCAATCGCCATGAGTTGATCAATTGATTCTTGATGGGCAATCAATACCTCCAATTCAGCCATCCGTTCCCGAATTTCCTCAACCGGCTTACCCCGTCGATGATAATATTCAAGAACCTTTCCCATATTTCGAGATGCCCCCATCACAAACGCTCGCGCTAAAAATCGACGTTGATCTCCATCTAAATAAGCAGCCGCTTGTTTGAGCGTCATATGCCCAGAGGCGTAATGTTCACGAGGGTAAAAAGAACCTATGTAATATCCATAATGATTTAGATAATGCAAGATAATTTCATGATCTGCCAGAAACTCAAGAAAGCGTTTATTAAACGATACCTCGCCATGAATGTAAATGGCACCCACATTTTCTATAGGTATGTAACGCTTTTCAGTTGCACTTTGGAAATACAGTGTCTTTCCCTTCTGATGAAATTCACCGGATGAAAAAACATGCAATATTCGATCCATATTCTCAACTCCAACAAAAATCCCTGTAGGCACAATGAGCACACCATTTAATCCACTCAGGAGCAGGTGGTACCGGTTGGTCGATAATGGCCAGGATACCACGATAAATGATCTCTAATTGGTCTCGCAAATTATCCGTTAAGTAGACCACTTCTTTCCGCCGCTCTTCCGGAAAGCGCAATTCCCCAGAGGCTTGGACACCTCGTAATTCCAATTGCCTCAGATAGTGAGCCAGCTGTAATCGCGCACTATCCACAGCCTGACTGCTTTTTTTGATTTCAATAACCACGAGATCTCCATTTTTCTCAATGACCCGATCTAATCGATTTACCCCTAACAAAACCTCCTCGCCGTCTTTGGTCAACGCACGCTCGTGTAAAAATCGCCCGTAATCGAGGTTGGGGTCGTCTTCATCGGGTTGAATCGCATGGGTCATCAACCACACTTCACGTCGGCAAATCGCATAGTACCATACCCACGTTCCTTGAATACGGAGTTCCGGCAAGTCGTCTACCATATAACGGTTTCCTCCCGGGCTTCATGCAAAAACCAGCCTGCTAAGCCAAGGTCGACGGAATAATTGTGCGGATCTGCAATTTTCTGAATGGCCACCAGAGGATCCATGTCGGATAGGGCCCGTCCAACCCGATAAGGAACAGAAGTTACAAAACGTTCGACGAGCGATAAAAATCGTTTACGATTAGTGAATGATAATGATCGATAGGTTTTCGGATCTCGCCAACGCTCATATAGCGTATCGAGAGTTACCGAAAAGCTACCTAATAAGTTACGCGTGTCGTCATCGAGCCATAGGGTCGGATTCTCCGCATCTCCTGCTACAGGCACAAACAGTGGTTCACGGTCATAAACACTATAGAACGGTTCGAGCCCGGCTAGTTGACTCCATTGTCCATTTGCGGCTTTTCGGACTTTATCCATCACCGCACTATAATGGTTACGCTCAAATACCGTCTGATAATAGTCCTCAATCCATTTATTCATATCGATTTCATCGTATTGAATGCCGGGACGTAGTACCCGATCTGTCTCCTCTCGCATGATAGCGTCACGGTACACCATACCACGTGAATCTCGCCCGTCATCCCTTATCAAATCAAATACCGTAATTCGACCGGGATCCCCTTTTTCATGATGACGGTTGAGCCGTCCAGCCGCTTGCACTATTGACGGAAGAATTGGCCGTGCACGAAACATCCTAGCAAAACTAATATCAACGCCAGCCTCTAATGTTTGTGTAGCAATGACACAAAAAGGCTCCCCTTTGTTTACCTTTTCTCGAATGATACGCAATTGGTAAGCCTTGTGGAGTCCGTGCATAGCACCATGTAGAGTAAGAACGGTCCACGAACAATCTGGATACTGAAGTTCCCATGCGTGATAAATTCTTGCCACGTCCCCCACTGTGTTTACCATGATCACCACACTAGGAAACCCTTCTACTATTGCGTTTCTGCCTTCTTCCACAACTCGTTCAACCGTCCATGGATCATCGGCTACATTCACGACATAGCGTATAAGGGTAGGGGGTAGGGGAGGAGCTACAATCATGGCCGGTGGTTCTGGTAATTGGGCATGAGTCACGGGAGGTACTGTAGCAGACATGATTAACGCTGACGCATCCATTGAACGACAGGTTGCTTCAAGACCAAAAAGAAATGCATTCCAAACAGTTACATCAATAATTTGGGGCTCATCAATAATAAGCACTGTCCGTTCTAAGGCAGCTAACCGAATCGATTGTTGAGCAGTATAGGGGAAAATTGCACGAAACAATTGATTAAATGTAGTAACTACAATTGGTGATTGCCATGACTCAAGTGCTAACAATACCCCCTCCGGCTGTTCACGCATATCAGACGGATGGTCAGGTAAGCTCAAGTGATGATGAACCATCACCGAGAGGCCCGTGATGTCACGCAATATAGATGCCGTTTGATCTACTATTGATAAATAGGGGGCGACGTATATGAGCCGATTGGCTCGTCCCTCGGAAATAACCTGTAAGGCATGACGGATTGCGGTAAGCGTTTTACCGCTTCCGGTAGGCATTTGGAGAATGGTTAACATTCGTGATCCTTGTAATGCTAATTGATTCAACACAAAATCTTGCGCCTCTTCCCGATATGCCTGAATGACCGAACTACCAATCTGATCTCGGGTGCTTAAATGAACCTCTATTTTGTCAAGTGCTTGACGGGCCGCTTGAGGAGAAATTCCAGGATCCTCTTCAATGTTCGCCGCATCAAATCGATCGGCCTGAATCAGGCGGCTAGTATATGCCCGTTGAATCTGCAATCGAAACTCGTCAGGAGTTGACAATGGCGGCAAATTCAGCCACCATTGCTGCCAAGTTCGACTTAAGCGACGAAGCTCACCATCTAATCTAGCGGGATCCGCAGGTAAAAAAGCAGCATAATCTGGCACGTGCTGGGATAAGAACTCGCGAACGTCTACCCAGTTTACTTCGTAAATAGCGGCCGGCTCCCAGCCAGCAATCCATGGCGGCGTTCTTTCTATATCCCCTAAAGGGGCGTGATGATGGGCTAAATCACGAGTAATCCACATCACAGTTCGACGCTCGGCATCTTTTAATGATTGACGACTTACCAAATAAAAATATACTGCAGATCCGAGAAATGCATGGTGAACGCCCGGGGCATTTTGACGGATATACTGTTGCCAACTCAAGCTGGCTTTCCCCAAATCATGCAAAAGGCCAGCTAAAAGAAGATAGTCTCGATCATGCCCGGTCAGGCGCCGACTCGCCCAATGCCCCACTGTAGACAAATGGTCGGTCAACAAAAATTCCCGATCACCTTGACGAGGTCTGGCGATACATTCACTAAGTTTCGGCATTACCATAACGCTATTAATCCCGTTTCATCCGGAGTATAGACAAATCGTACCGCTGGATGCACCTGATGCGCTACCTTTACTCGATATGGACGTAAGTTGCGTTCATAAATAAATGCCATGGTTCCGCGAAACCGCCGCCCATCGAGTGCTTGGTATAAAACTCCACCCACCCGCGCAAAAGAAACACCGGGTTCAGGCTCTATTTCCGTCACCGCATGCACAGGTATTACCGTCACAAGTGGTTTCGGAACCAATCCCTCAGCTCCCCATTCCCGTAATTGATAACGCCCCTCCCATTCCGGATAGGTTAATGCAAAAGCAGACCCTAAATAGGTGGGATAAGTTGAACGGCCTTGTGAAACCCATGTTGCCAATTCATCAATAAGTGGACCACTATAATAAATTCGATAATGTGGATTGACCACCATTTCTACGGCAGTCGGCCGATTGAACATAGGACCTGATTCAAGAAACCCTTTGCCTAACATCGATAATTGTTGAACACGCGTTTGCACCGGATGCACCAATGATACGCCTGTCCAAGAATCCTCCGGCCATGTCTCTCGCCCGAGAATAGCCGCTAACAATCCCCTCAGAGCGGTGCGCGTAATAAAGGGATAAGTGGCATGAGTCGACGTGGTATCAGGCCGACGAAAGTGGGCCAAGGGACCTCGAAGCTCAAAAACCATGACGTCCATCGAATAGGCCTCACTCTTCAAATACGTGATATTCCGCGTCTAAGCGAGGTGTCATTTGAAGCAGAGGATTATGCCATACACGAATCCGCGCAATTTTCGCTCGAGCGGCGTTTAACCGTTCTTGAAGACTTGCCACATCAAGTATGATATCCGCTACGTTCGTTGGTGGGCTGGTGGTGAATTCGGTGTGCACCGTTTCCTCGAGGTAGCCTAATCGGAAAAAAGGATCGTGATATTCTACATGAACGAGTAACAAGGGAGATTGCAAACCGCGGCCACGAGCCTGACGGAATAACGTTCCATTCCATAATCCTTCCAACAATAAGTCGACGTCACTCTCGGTCATCCCCGACTGAGCCGCCAATGTATGATTAATAATGCCGGGCATCACAAACATCGCAAAGGGCGTCGTCCATGTAGTCCAAATTGTTCCCTGAGTCTTTCCCTCATTTTCTCCTCCGTCGCCCTTAGCCGTTTCATCTTTCGATGGCATTACGACCGTACCTTGCACATAATGGGTGGCAACCGGATGAAGAGAATGAGCCCAACCGAACTGGACCGGACCGGTAACATGAAAGCTAACGCTCTTGACCGAAAATACCGTTCCGAATACCCGTGCATCAAAAGCGTGGGCCAAAAGCGCTTTTTGGCGTTCGACGGCATCATTTGGATTGGCTCCAGCCCGTTCCCAAATTGTTTTGGCTAAACTATCCCGACCTAAAAGTTTTCCATCAGCTGTACGTTCCTCTCTAACAAACACGAACCGATCTTTATTCGGCCCACCATCGGGATACTTGGCTAAAACGTAGTCCCGAACATCTCGTTTAATACTAACGTCAGAAAGGGAGATCCTTCCGTCATCTTCACCAAAAATACGGCGTGCATCACTATCCGCTAACGGATCACGATTGGGAATGCCATCTTTAACAGACTTAATAAAAAGTATTTCGCCATTACGTGGGGTTGACACTAGAATTATGCCTCCTTAAATACTTCTTCGTTGTCAATTTCTCCGCCTAATGGAAGCCGATACAATCCATAACCTGCCCAAAACGACGACATAAAACGATCTTTATGTCGTTGAATGTCTTCAGATTGCCGCAAAAACTCCGAAAGACACAGAGCTACTTTTTGCACAAAACGTTGATTCAAGGGCATCTGTAATTTTAAAGCGAGTTCTTCGATTCGGCCCAACGCACGGTGACCTATCACATCTGGTGTCAAGTTAGAACCAAACGTCATCACCCGACTTTGCAGATAATCTTTATGCGTTTTGTTGTAGTAGTGTTGGGCAAATTGGTGAACCGTCAATCCCATCATGAACCCTAGATCTTCCAAATTATCTATTTGCCAATTGTTAACGTCTTTACCCCACATGGTCAATAACGTCTGCCATGGTTTCATAACCTGCCCCCTCTCAAAAGACTCTATGGTTGACATATATTGGTACCAAAACTGATGAAACAACGCATATTGCTTCGCTAAGACCTGAAAGAGCGTCCATTGACGGGGATCAAGGCCTATTGTTCGCCCGTAGTCCGTTAAATTTTGGGAGACACGCTCAACTACTCGTTCCCGAGATAACGGGCGATGATGAAGAACGGTGCTAAGTGCAGCCCATAGAGCCCCACTACCGTACATGCGCCCCAACAAAGCCGGTAAAGACGTTGGACGTAGTTCCAGGTTTGCGGCCTCATAATTTAAATCACCGACTAATCCGGATAACCGGTCTATATCGGATGGCATAATGTCGTCTACATAAGACCACAATTGAACATCCGCGTTGCTAACCGAATAGTAGATAGTCGCTAATCGATAGGTATCTTGATCTAACTCCTCCGGTAACATCAAAGGGATGCCTAGCACTTGATCGAGATGTCTAACTGCCCCTGATGTTTCGACTGTACTCTCCATTTTTTGAATGCCTCGAATATAACGCTGCCAATCTTGTTGACTAAGCCCGTCATCTAACAAGGGAGTCACTAAAACGGTTCCCCGTATCGCAGGAATTTGGGTAAGGCTCCGATGCTGATGACTTGCGGCAAATGCCTCCTGCATAATACGTGGCGGCAACGGTTGAGAAATTCGTTCAAACCACTTGGCTCCCATCGTTAGGGCTCCATAACAAGCCCCACAAAGAGCAACTCCTTCGTCTAAGTGGTGTGAATCTAAATCCTGTGGTAACGGAGCAGTCCACGTGACACTAAACCATGACCATGCTTTCGCATAAATCGACACCACTTCTGAAGTTTTTTTGCAGATAGAACATTGACCTTGACTGCGACGTCCTTGATGGGAACCCTCTTCCAGTTTGGCCCACCAAATTCCCTCTACAATCTGGGTTAAGTCGGCTCGAATTTCCCATGTCGGATTAATTATGCTCGCTGTAATTTGACGGTGTTGCTGAGGCAATGGTTCTTCCTTGAGCGCACGATAATAAACCTTAGATTCCGGATGACACAGCAGAATTAAGCCTTTACCGTCATCAAGGAAATCGATTTGATCCACTATACCTTGAGCAATTTGGGCAAGATACTCATCAAACTTAGAAGAGGCATCCCGAGTTTTAACTAATCGGCCCCGTAGGAACTTCTCAACCTGAAATGCGGAATTGATTTGATCCTTCTTAAAAAAAGGGTATGCCGGAAATCCATAACGCCCCTGAGGATTAATCGGGTTGCCTGTCGACGGAATCGCAACGGGTGCGATTGCTGTCCGATCGTCCGGTATAAATTTTTTCCCACCGGTGTCCATCAGACCCCATTGCTGGTGAGAATGAACTTTGACCTGTCCCTCCCCCAGCTCCACAATGATGACTTGTTGGTAAAAGTCACGAGCACGTCCGTCAATGTCCGTCAGTTGCTGAATTAGACGCGTCAGATCGTTGTTTTCGCTTATTAGAGGTCGGCCTACACGAATTAAATTCTCGATCAACATTTAACGAACCTCGTTCCCGGAAATTGATTCCACGAGTCCAAACCCCTGGGAGTTTCGATCACCTAATCCTGCATCCAGCCCAACTTGGAGAAGATCCTTGGATCCTTCCAAGCGAAACATTCCGGCATATCCTTTTATAATGGTTTTTTTATAACGAACCAAATGAAATTTAGTGGCTCCTTGAGCCCGAATAGAGAAATCGGATTCCGCGCCACCCCATGGATGGCCATAAATTACCTGATATTTACGAAGAAGGTTCGTCCGAATAAGACGACCAAACTCTACTTCCCGAGGATGATAATATTGGGTATATACACCTCCGTCGGGCTTTTCAAAAGTACTATGAATTGTGATGGGCGAAAGAGTCCGAACCAGTATCTTATTGTCCGTGACTCGAGGTTCTTGTACTGTAATACTTCCCAGACGACAAGGCGTGGGACCAATTCGCCATTGGTGACGGGATAACAGAGCTTGAATAAACTGGTCAATTATCACTCGAATCGGGGACGACACCACTAACTGAATAGGCCAATTAAATGCAAAGACGCCGGATTTGAGTTGATAGGTGCCAAAAAGCTGCGAAAATGTAAATAACCGAAGAGATCTCCCCTCAATAACAAAACCGTGATCATGAACTACCCGAGCGACAGGTTCTCCCATCGCCTGATACACGGCGCCCTGAACCCAATCTGCATACATTCTAGCCGGAATGATTAAAGGGCCTTGATTAACAGATTCAAGGGTAATCATAACGCGCATATTATGGTCCCTTTCACAATCATTATATCAATCAACTTTTGATACCCTATTTTGATAAAAGTACCATATAACGGCATCTTCCTCTATTAAAATACGACAAGCTGAGCGGTAATGCAAAGACCGTTATATAATTTGCCTTGAACAATCCCAATAGACAGCTATAATCGCCAAACCTAACCCGAGTGAATACGGTCTATGTTTCAATTCCTCATAGGTAGGCTATAAACAGATATTGTCATCGGGTATCCTCCTATCAGGTGGATTTCAATTCCTCATAGGTAGGCTATAAACTGGGCATTCGTCGAATTACGATTCGCTAGCGTTACGATTTCAATTCCTCATAGGTAGGCTATAAACAGATATTGTCATCGGGTATCCTCCTATCAGGTGGATTTCAATTCCTCATAGGTAGGCTATAAACATCCGATTGATGTGCATATCGAGCCGGCACATGCATTTCAATTCCTCATAGGTAGGCTATAAACTCCAGTCGTAGGCGGTTGTCCCTTGGGTTTCCATATTTCAATTCCTCATAGGTAGGCTATAAACTACCATGTTGACCGGTTGTTGCATAGTATCATGCTACATTTCAATTCCTCATAGGTAGGCTATAAACCTATTGCCGGAGTCCAGTCGTCGTCCGGCGTATCGGATTTCAATTCCTCATAGGTAGGCTATAAACAATCTCACCCCATCGGAGTGGGAAGCCTATAACTCGATTTCAATTCCTCATAGGTAGGCTATAAACTACCAGTGCCAGCCAACCGGAGAGCCGGCCATGAACCAATTTCAATTCCTCATAGGTAGGCTATAAACCATCTAGCCGAAAATTGGCTGGATGTAACCTTAGAATTTCAATTCCTCATAGGTAGGCTATAAACCGGAGGCGGCTGTGGCGATCCTCACGCTCCGCGATATTTCAATTCCTCATAGGTAGGCTATAAACGTCTTTTTATGGAGCGGTAATGCATGATAAGCCTGAACATTTCAATTCCTCATAGGTAGGCTATAAACGTTTGGGTACTTTTCCTTGCCCATGATACGAGATATTTCAATTCCTCATAGGTAGGCTATAAACCAAGATGCTCAGATCACGATCGGGGCCGGAGGAAATGATTTCAATTCCTCATAGGTAGGCTATAAACGTTTGGGTACTTTTCCTTGCCCATGATACGAGATATTTCAATTCCTCATAGGTAGGCTATAAACGCCAGTCGCCGGCGACGATCCGGGTTCGGCCGCATACGATTTCAATTCCTCATAGGTAGGCTATAAACGAGCGACGGCACCGGCAGCACCGGCGGGACAGGAATTTCAATTCCTCATAGGTAGGCTATAAACGGATTTGGGTATGGACTTCCTGGTGTTCCCACTGCAATTTCAATTCCTCATAGGTAGGCTATAAACTGGCCGAGTTACTGACGGCAGCCGACGTCAATGCAAATTTCAATTCCTCATAGGTAGGCTATAAACCTTTCTCCTCGGGTAAGCGTTTGAACGGCTTGAAATTTCAATTCCTCATAGGTAGGCTATAAACTAACAGTCGTATCATCGTCGATGAAGGCGGAACAAATTTCAATTCCTCATAGGTAGGCTATAAACCGCAACCGCCTGTTGGCGCTCTAATCCGCTACGGATTTCAATTCCTCATAGGTAGGCTATAAACACGATACGGTCGTGGTCAGTGAGGTTGTGTTCGGGATTTCAATTCCTCATAGGTAGGCTATAAACGCATTCTTCCATGGCCCGGACAATCACGTCCATCGTATTTCAATTCCTCATAGGTAGGCTATAAACTCGTCGGCGGCATGGGGGATCATCCACGTATACAGATTTCAATTCCTCATAGGTAGGCTATAAACCTTGGCGATGCAGGATGACGGATGGATTCTCCGGAGATTTCAATTCCTCATAGGTAGGCTATAAACCCATTTTGCGCTGATAAATCACAGATCGTCAAGAACAGTCGTCCATGCTTTTAATATTAACCGGAAATCCAAAACGGCTATTATGTGCTTATAATTCTTGCCTTATAGCCCCGAATCATGGGTGTTGTCGATCCCCCGGGATTTTTGCACAAATGGTCATCGACAACATTTGAATAAATGAATTACAACGCTATCATAGCTTCAACCAGCTGCGAAACGTGAGATAACCTAAAGTTAAAGATTGGCGGATTACACAAAGCACCAAAACGATCGAAGGACCGCCGTCAGTCGAGACCAAATCCCAGATTCACAAAGTCGTTCCGACCACTATCGGCAATAGGTTTGGAGTGTTTATGTCTGGCCGGTCGAAGTCCCAAAAGTATATTTTAACAGGATTACCACCACGACCGACGAGTCCCTTACCGTATTCGAAGTAGCTTCAATAGGTCGAACGGAGATTCGCTGATTAAATTCGTTCGATAAATCCGTGCGGCCCAGAATAATAGCCCTATCCCGGTCGCTAGACTGATGGTTACACCAAAAAGCCATTGCCACCATAAAGCCATCCCTAAGCTGGCTTGTTCGAACATCAATAGCGGAAAAAGCGGGGGGATAAGCGTAACCACCTGAAACCAAAGGACATGAGCCATTTTCAACCCGGCAATAGCCAGTCCATAGCCGACCACTAAGAGCATCGCCGGCAATCCCATGGCCCCTCGCGCATCCTCGGGTCGGGACAATGACGCCCCAATCGCGGCAAAAAGCGCACCATAGAGAAGAAACCCTATCATGTAAGCCCCGAGTAAATCCCCCCACTCGGCGATGGAGGCCGATTTTAGATCCATTTGACGGACCAATTCACGGGCGGTCGGGTCACCCGCCAACATCCCGAGGGCCACTATCGCCACGACACTCACTTGCACCAAACCGGCCACGCCGGTACCACCCAATTTGGCCAGCAAAAGATATTCGGCTCGTACTCGGGCCAATAGCACCTCGCTGACGCGAGAGGCTTTTTCCGCACTGACATTTAAGACCAACATTTGCCCGTACATGACCAGCGTGACAAAGAGAAAAATGATCAGCACATAGGTCAGAGCCTCCTTGGCCAGTTGGGGTCCGTGAGACACGGTAGTGACCGTAATCGGCGGAGGGGTGAGGGCGTCGGTTAACCGGGATAACGGAATCCCTAACGTCGCTAGACGGGTGGTCATCACCACCTGATCAATTGCCGCCTTCGCCAACGGCGCCGCTTCGGGGTCCGTACCCCGAATGAGTAGATGAAATCGGCCGTCCGAAACCCCTTGCGATCCCGGTATGACTTGAATGACGTAGGCCGCCCGGTCGGAAGACTCTAGACGAATATTCTCCCCGGCTTGATTACCCAGGCGTTTTAATGCCTCATCGAATACCCCCGTAATGGTAGGCGAGGGGGAAACAACCGCCCAGGTGCTTACCGAGCGGGCGGTTCCCAGAGCCTGTAGTCGCGGCAAAAGCGCCATCGCCAACACGACGACAGCGGCCGAAATCACCGTCGTCACGATAAATGCCCGCGATTGCAATGTTTCCTTAACGTCTCGCCGCCATAACAGAAGAAATTCCATCATGATTTTTCCTCCGTCAAGGGTCCTTGGACCAATGCCACGTAGACTTCTTCCAAGTCGGGCGGCCCGACCGAATAGAAACGGACGTCCCCTATCGCCCCGATCTCGGATAGTAGAGTTTGACTGTCTAACGTCTCGGAGAGTCGATACCACCGCTCCTGACCGTCTACCACTTTTTCGGGCGTGAGTCTCCGGGCACGCTCCCAATCCTTCAGGAGCTCTGTGTTTAATTCGTCCCACGCGATTTTCAACACCCGGTACCCCAGACTTTGGCGCACCGCTTCCAGTGATCCATGGGCAACGGCCCGCCCCGCCTGAATCACGGTCACGCTCTGACACAAATCTTCAATAAATTCCATCGTGTGACTCGACAAAAGGACCGTTGTGCCTTGGCGCCGGATCTCGCGGATGACGTCTTTCATCAACCGGACATTGACCGGGTCCATCCCTTCGAACGGCTCATCCAGGACCAAGAGTTCCGGAGAGCCTAATAGCGCCAGGGCCATCTGGGCTTTACGGGCATTCCCTTTACTCAGTTCGCTCCCCCGGCGGTCTAGATAGGGATGAAGCGCTAACCGGTCAACCCATTCGGCCACCCGGGTTCGACTATCTTGAGCCCCGAGGCCCCAAAGCCGGGCAAAAAATTCCAACTGCTCGGAAAGGCGCATTTTGGGATAAAGTCCCCGTTCCTCGGGAACATAGCCGAAGTGATGCCGCGGCACCGAGTCAAGCGGGCGTCCGCGCCAACTGATATGCCCTTGATCAGGGGTCATGATACGGAGAATCATCCGCATCGCGGTAGTTTTTCCCGCCCCGTTGGGCCCAATGATGCCGTGAACGGCCCCTTCGGCGACCTCAAAAGACAACCCGTTTAAGGCGGGTTTTGATAAAAATGCTTTGGACAACCGGCTAACCGTCAGCCCCATGGCCTCACCCACTACCCGGTACTCATCTCTTATAAAGCGCTATTCGCGATCTTATCCGCGAATTCCTTTCACGTCGGAGACCCTAGTGCACTCCTACCCCGTATTGATAAACCATCGTGCCCCCGATTGAAGCGGTCAGAGTAACCAAGGCAACCGCCCCAATTAATAAGACGAACGACAACAGAGTTTGCCGCCCACGTTGGGTATGGGCAAACGACCATCCTGCTCCCGACGCCCGGGGATAGCGGGCCAAGAGCCGTAGGGCCAGTGACGCCAAACCAAAAAAGCCGGTCAATACCGCGTCGCGTTGATGAGCGCTGAGGAGCGCATCGGTTGTTGCCGTCCAATGGACGAAGTGTTCGGACACCACCCCCATCGCCGCCGCCACGATACCCGCCAGGAGCCCTAAAACCAAAAGCCAAAAACTTGCTCGGTCAAAAAAGCGGTCGGGCACCGGCCATAACCATGACAAAATCGCCGTCAACAGGCTGAGATAGAGTAATACAATGGGGAAATGCACCACCATGGGATGAATGGTCGGCGGAAAAATCCGGGTGCCAATATGAATCCAAAGACCTAAGATAGCACCCCATAGATGGAATAGAAAACCCATGCGCCACGCTCCCTTATCACTGATGTACAACCCTCCGTGTGGTCAACGGAAAACCCGCCGGTTTTGTGACCGGCCGCAAATTTTTCTCCCGCCGGGTTTCATGATACGCTGTCAGGCGAAGACCTTCATCGACTAAGGGGGATCTGCCGTGGCAACGCCAAAGTTGCAATTTGTGGTCAACTGTCTCGAACCCGGTTTACATGTCTATCGTGTCACGCTTCACATCACCGACCTCCCCGCCGGTAAACATCACCTGACCCTACCGGTCTGGACGCCGGGCGCCTACGAAATTCAAGATTTCGCCCGTCATCTCTTTCAGATTGACGCCAGCCTGAACGAAACCCCGCTCGAGTTGGCCCATACGGCTAAAAACGTGTGGGAATTTGACACCTACGATACGGCAACCGTGATCGTTCGATATCAGGTGTATGCCTACGAACTCGGTGTCGACACGAGCCATTTAGATCAAACCCACGCCTATTGGAACGGTGCACAACTTTTCTTTTTAGTGGATGACTATAAAGATCTGCCCATTGAGGTAGTCATCGAAGCGCCCCCGGAATGGCATGTATCCACTGGACTGGAACGACTGGAGGACCATCCCTATCGCTTTCGGGCCGCGAATTACGATCTCTTAATCGATTCCCCGGTGGAAGTCGGCACCCACCGACGGTTGACCTTTACCGTCGATAACGTCCCCCATGAAGTCGCCATTTGGGGGCATGGCAACGAGGATACCACCCGTCTCCTCAACGATATCGAAGCCATTGTCCGCACCCAGCGAGAATTGTTTGGTGGGCTTCCGTATGCGCATTACACGTTTATTCTGCATTTGAGCGACCGTCGCGGGGGCGGGTTAGAACACCTCAACTCCACTACCTGCAGCGTCCACCGGTTTTCTTTCCGCCCGTGGAAAGAATATCGGCGGGTTCTGGAGCTGATTGCCCATGAATTTTTCCACTTATGGAACGTCAAGCGCATACACCCCGAGATGCTAGGCCCCTTCGACTATAACCGGGAAGTCTATACGCATTTATTGTGGGCCATGGAAGGATTTACCGACTATTACGCCTATCTATCCCTGCGACGCGCCGGGTTATTTACCCTCAAAGATTATTGTGGCGGGTTAGCCGAACGCATGCAACGCTATGAGCAGTTACCCGGGCGATTTGTCCAAAGCCTCGGCGAGTCGAGTTTCGATACATGGATTAAATTATATAAACCGGATGCCGACTCGCCGAACCGGACGATTTCGTATTACCTGAAGGGGGACCTGGTCGGCACCTGCTTAGACTTGGAAATCCGGCAGCGCACAGAAAATCGGGCCTCTTTGGATGACGTCCTCCGGCGACTATATGACCGTTATGGCCAACACGGGGTGGGCTTTCCGGAATCCGTCTATCAAGACACGGTGGAGGAGGTGGCTCAATCCTCCTTTGAGGAATTTTTTCAATCATATATTTGGGGCACTGATCCGGTTCCGTTTGACCACTATTTAGCCTATGCCGGACTTCTGCTGGAACGCCGTTATAAAAATCCGGACGGCGACGAAAACGAGGCCCCGCCGTCCTGGCCTTGGCTCGGCATTGCCACCGGCAACGTCAAAGGTCAAGACTTGGTGGTAGAACACGTCTATGTAAACGGCCCCGCCCGCGATCGGATCAATCCCGGTGACCGGGTCCTGGCCTTAAACGGTTTTGAAATACCCTCCAATGACGAACTCGGTCGCCGTTTACGGCTGGATTACCACAGCGGCGACACCGTGGAAGTTACCGTCGTGCGCCGCGGGGAACTCAAAACGGTTACCGTCGTGCTCGAAGACGCTCCTCCGAACGACTATCGGATTGTCGCCAATCCGGATGCTCCCCCGTCCGCCCGCCAACTATTCGAAACCTGGTTGAAGGCTTCCTGGGACGATGCCGCGTCCCTGAGCGCGAAATAAGCATGAGCGGGGGAAGGTTTTTCTCCCCCGCACTTTCTCTATACTGTTTGCAGCTCAAGAATAATCTTGGCGGCGTCAGGACTGCCCCAGCCGGTCACGGCATCCCATCCCGGCGTACAAACATAACCCTCGACGCAATTATAGGTGTTGTTACCGACGGTAATATCATGAAAGGCCGCCGTCGGCCCCAATTGGTAAAGCCAAGGATTGAGAAAGCCCAGCGGAGGCCGACCGGCCACCGCCCGCGCTTGATTTAAGCGTGCCCCGAGAGCCGCCCATAAGGGAGCGGCCGCCGACGTACCGCCGACCACCGTCGGCGCGCCTTGAAAATAGACGGCATACCCGGTATCCGGATCGGCATTGGCCGCCACGTCCGGTACCCCCCGGCCCGGATGGTTTCCGGGTTTGACCGGCAAGGAAAGCCCTGATTGATAGGAGGGCACGGGAAACACCTGGCTGATTCCTCCGCCGGACGCTCCATTGTTGTTGGTGTTGGTCCAACCCGTTTCTTGAGCGATTTGGTTATGCGAATCGAGGACCAAATGGGTGCCTCCCACGGCCACCGCATGCGGGCAATTAGCCGGAGCGTCAACGTGCGGCGCCGGCCACCCGATACCATGGAGTCCGTATGCCCCTTGATCCCCGGATGCCACAAACGTGGTGACCCCTTGAACCGCGCCTTGGGCCATGATGGTGTCCCACGCGATCATTTCCGAGACCGGAAATTGCGATTCCCCGTCACCATAGCTAATCGATAAAATCGACGGCCGGTTCACCTGATCATGTAAGGCATAATCTAATGCTTTAAGCAGCGACGCGCCGAATGACTGGTCACTAGTTCCGGCAGAGGCCTCATATACCACCAGGGATGCGCCCGGCGCCATGGCCCCCGCCCATTCGATATCGAGCGTCGCTTCCATATCAACCGAGCTAATGCCCCCATCATTCGGCGTACCGTCCACCGACACAAAAGTGACCGGCCGCACCGGAATTCCCATGGTCTGCCAAAACGTCTGGATGTCTTGCGGATTGTAGCCGTTGGAAAACTCCAAGAGTCCAACGGTTTGACCGCTGCCGTCAAATTGCGGCGGAAAATCATAGGCCGTGACGAGGTCTTGCGGGAAAAATCCTTGCCCATTATTCGCTAATTGCTCCGTATCGACCGGATTCCGGAATTTGGGCGTCATCCGTGTGACGTTTTGTAAGCCCATGACGGCAAGAATATGAGGGGCCATCCAATCCGGCAACTCCGGATCGACCAGTGAATGGTAAAGCCGATGCCCATCTTCCAGTTTGAAGCGAAATTCCAAGTCAAGGGCTTGGGCCAGCTGACTTAAGGTGACTTCCGTCCAGATGATGAGCTCACTTTCCGCCGTAATCCGAAATCCCTTTTGTACCAACCACTCACGGATCGCCTGCCGATCGGCCGGCAAGAGGCCAAAGGCCTTGTCAAACAACGGAGGGGTTAAGGGGGGACCTTGATAGGCATCCAAATCCTGTCGCGGTTTCAAAACAAACGCCACCGTCACCGTCTCCGGCCCGATGAGTCGGGTCTCCCAATGGCCTTCCGGTGCACGCGATAACGTATGTCCGGGTAAACGCATAATAAGTCACCACCTTTCTGGTACTATATGGTCTTTCTACCAGTTTGTTCCTTATGTTACCACGCCCCAGGGCGTCAGTCGATGGATCGACTGCACCTGACAGGTTGGGCAGAGCACTTTGACCTCAACATGGCCCCGCGAGTCGGGCGGTAGGGCATTGGACAAGCCTTCAAGAACCTCACCCGGAGGCACCGTTTGACCACAGGTCTGACACATGCGAAGCACTTTAAACCAGGGGATGTCTTCCGCCGGCAATAAGTCGCCCACATCCTCGCGGCTGGCCAGCAGCGGACCCACAATCGGTTCTCCGGTTGCCAACCGACGCTCGATAAGCCGCGTACCGACCTGCTCCATCAGCGTGATTTCACTGGAAAACGGTTGGGCGCGGGTCAATAACATCCACAAAGAACGGGGAATAATCACCGATACCATGTCCGTCCCATCGTCGTTCGGTAGGGAAAAAATGGCCCACGGCCCTTCGGGGGCTTCACCCAAGACATGCAATAAATCAATCCGTGGCATCACTCTCAGCTCCCTTTCCCTGACGAGTTCGAAAACGCTGCAATCCCTCCGTTAACTCGGAGGAATTTAGTTGGGTCATGCCTAGCATGGCTTCGGTCCGTAACGCCTCTTCCAAGGGTAAACCCCATCCTCTCATCGCCGCTTGCTTGTCGGTCCTCAAAGCCCCTTGCGGGTAATCCGCAATCTTTCGGGCCCACTTCCGGGCCATTGGATACGCCGTGTCTTCGGTCGTCACGGCACTGACTAACCCCCAGGCCAAAGCGGTTTCCGCATCGATTTCCCGTCCCGTCAGCATTAAGTCCATGGCCCGCCCCCAGCCTATAGTCCGGGGTAGGCGTTGAGTGCCCCCGTCGACTAACGGTACGTTCCAGCGACGCTCGAGACAGCCGAAGCGGGCATTGGCCGTCGCGAGGCGAATATCGCACCAAAGGGCCATTTCCAGTCCCCCGGCGACGCAGTAGCCGTGAATGGCGGCTATTGTGGGTTTAAATACGTCGGTCATTCGGGTAAACCCGAGATACCCCGTGCCCCGATAGATAAAATCCGCATTTAGGTAGGTATCCGGCCGATTTAAACTCTCAAGCTGCGTGAGGTCCGCCCCCGACGAAAAAGAAGGCCCGCGTCCCGCCAAGATGGCTACGAGGGCCGTTTCGTCGTCACGAAAGCGGGTCCAGGCGACGCGAAGCGCTTCCGCCAACGCATCATTGACCGCATTGTGAACCTCCGGTCGGTTCAGCCAAATGGTGACAATCGGGCCCTCTTGTTGATAGTCTAATACGTTTTCGATGAATTCCGCCTCCCTCCACCGCGCGTATAAACTTAGTATACGGCTTACCCTTTAGCAACGCCGGAACAACGTCGGCGGATTCTCTGAACTATCGAGACGTAATGGTCAAATCCTACCCATCTACCGTTTTCGAGACCGCTAATGAATAATCCTCCAAAATGTGGTATGGGGATCGGGAATGACACCAGACGAACGGGAGGCGTCAGCCCGCCTGCGGTCCCATCGGGTGCCAATTTTCAAGCAAATGGACAAAGCCGGACACAATGGGCCACGGCCCATGGAGTGACGATACATCAATTTTGCAATATTGGATCCATAAGTCTCGGACGCCTGCCGGGGCCAACACGCCACCATCCTTGGTGGCATGGCCGGTCCTCGGGCAACATAACGATTAGCGTTGGTCGAACGGAAATTCGGGTGAGTCCCAATTTCGACCCGCAATTAGTCGAGACCGTTGCGCGCACGCTAGCTACATTGGCTAACTTGCAATGCGACGATCGGCGTACCAGGAGGTGGCTGACATCCCCTTGAGTCGGATGTTGGGCGCATTACGCGGCAGAAGACAAGCTGGCCATATTGGCCAGTCTGTGATCATCGTACCGTGAATGACGTGAGAAGAATGAAGCGGAAGCTCTGGGAAAACCCATAGCGTCGGTCTTATTCCTTGACCCTAGCTATTTGTGGAAAATATCAACAAGTCGGAAAAAGGGGATGTGGAACGGGTTATCGAAGAAGTTTAATAAAAATAAGGAGGTTTTGCATGAAATGAGTTGTCAATGTAACAACGCCGCGTGGAAAATCCTAGTCGATCGGCTTAAGAAAGCACAGTCTGTTCACGACGCTTGTATAACGTATATGGACCTAGCTAAAAATCTCAACCAATCCCTGAGTCAGTGCGGCAATTACCATTTTGTTGGGCAACAAGCTCTCGACTGCATCCAGGCCTATTGTTGCGTAAATAAGATACCAGACCTCACTGCCTTGGTTATTCACAAAAATGGTGACCACCTGCCCGGAAACGATTTTTGGCGGCGACATGGACTAGATCCCACAGTGGCGAATCCTAACCAGAAGCAATCCTTTCATCAGGCACCTTTGGAATCCTTATGGCACCATAGGAACTCCTCCTGTGAAAAATAGATTCCGGTGAGTACCACCGCCGGTAGTGTTAACTCGCCACCGAGGTCGGCTCCACCATGACCCGATAGCCCAAGGCTTCGAGCCGGCGAATTTCCCGGCGGACCAAGGCCTGCCGATCCCGCTGATCATAATAGGTAGCGCCCAAATCTTCGTAGACAGCCCCCGGGGTCCGTAAGATCGCATAGACCGCGATCAAAATGTGGCGCCCGGTCGCCACGGCCGCGCGTTGCTTCCCGCGGCGGCCTGCGAGGCGGTGATACACCGCCCCCAGATAGGTCTGGGTCTTGCCGGCGGCATGGCCGCTTTGAGTCAAGGCGGCCCGCAGCGCTTTACTGCCCTTGCGGGTGCGCGTCGGTCGTGCTTTCCCCGCACTCTCGTTCTGTCCGGGGCTGAAGCCGGCCCAGGAGACCAGATGCCCGGCGGACGGGAACCGTTGCAGATCGGTCCCAATCTCGGCGATAATGATCTCGGCCGTGCGACGCTCGACCCCGGGAATGGTTTGCAACCGGGTGAGGGCGTCGTCAAAATTTGCGAGGCGCGTGGCGATTTCCTCCGACAGCGCCGCAATCTGGCGGTCCAAAAAGGCCACATGTTGGAGCTGCACGCGCAGCATCAGGCGCTGATGGGCCGTCACCAAGCCGGTCAAGGCATGGATCAGGGTGTCCCGGGAGGCGCGGATCCGGGGATCGGCCAAATCGGCGAGGGCCGCCGGGTCGGTCATGCCGTCCGCCAGGGCGGCGAGAATGCGCTGGCCGGTGACACCCAACACATCGCTGATGACGCTCCCGAGCTTGACATTGGCCCCTTCCAACACCTTTTGGATCCGGTTGGCTTCTGTGGCGCGGGCTTGCTGCAGGCTCGTCCGGTAGCGCACGATCTCCCGCAGCTCGCGCTGCGGGCGTGGCGGGATATAGCTGGCCTTCAACGCGCCGATCCGGAGCAATCCAGCGATCCATTGCGAGTCCTGCACGTCGGTCTTCCGCCCGGGCATGCCCTTAATGTGCTGGGGATTCACAACCATCACGGCCTCAAAGGGATAGGCTTCCAACAGGTTCACGACCGGCTTCCAATACACGCCGGTTGCTTCCATGGCCACGTGCGTGACCCCACAGGATTGCAGCCAATCGGCTAACGCCAAGAGATCGGGCGTCAGGGTCCCAAACGACCGGGTCTCCTTGACCGTCGGCGTCAACACCGTGGCCACAATGACCTTCTTGTGGACGTCCAACCCGGCGCCATGGGTCACGACAACCTCTAAGTCCATGCGACTCACCTCACACGTGTGGAATAATCGGGCCCCCGGCAGCCTCGGAGCGCTTAAGAATTCTCCTGTGCGTGCTACCCGTCGTCGGCGCAAGCCGACGGAGCGCAACAATCGGGGGTGCTCGACGAGGCCGGAATCCGTCTCCTTTGCGAGCTCGCAGCATCAGAGGGAAGCCGATCTCGGCCGGAGGTTGTCTTCAGCATAGCGCGATCACCCCCATTTTTCATTCCTGTGGGTGCCCCGAATGCGGGGCATGGGTGTCTCCTTTCTACCTAATCCGCCGTCGAATTTGTGCAAAGCGGCGACATGCAACTAACACGAACATCTAATTGCCAAAGACCACCTTTGTGATATGTTGCATAAAAACACCGCCCGAACAGCCAATGCTTCAAGGACCATGCAAGCCAATTGCCATGTATGGCATGGTACTTCCCTAGACTACCAGGAACCCGTTTGCCACTAACCGTTGTTCCCTATGATATGTGGTAGAAGCCACTGGAGTTTAAAATCCCTTACAAAGCCAAATCCCCCATGTGTTTAGACATTCCTATCACGCGGAATATCCCTTCCATAGCCTAGGGGTAAAATTGGCGGGACATCCCTGCGCCGCTGAAGCGATCTATCTCAACCTACGGGTAGTCTAAAGCGGGGCCGACCCTCATATAGAATATGGGATATTTTTCCTCACAAGGGGGCGTAGACGATGAAAGCGGGTTGGTGGGTCGGACTGGCTTTCGTTATCGGCATCGCGGGGCCGATTTTTGGCCTCATTGAGAATCACCCGGTTCCCCGGTCAACCCCAAAAATCGCGCTGCGCCGCCATCGTTCAGAACCCTCGGGACCGGCCTTCTCGTTGCCGCCCGCCCATCCGAAAACCCCTACCGTTCAACCGGCGGTACCGATGCCGACCGGTCAACAGCCGTTGACCATTTTGTGCATCGGCGATTCGTTAGGGGAAGATCTCCAATACGGGCTCGCGGATCTGATGGGTTCCAACCCGGCGGTCCATATCGTGGAAGCGGCAGTCGGTTCAACCGGGTTGGCCAATGTCGCCTATTATAATTGGCCCCTGGCCCTATCCCAAGAATTGGCCCGTTATCATCCCCAAATCGTCGTCGTTCTTTTAGGCGGCAACGATGCGGTCAGTTTTGACCAAGGCCCGCAATATGTCCCCTTCGGTAGTCCTTTATGGCAGACCGATTACGGCGAGCGCGTAGCCCACATGATGGAAGAGGCACGTCAAGCCGGCGCTTATGTCGTGTGGGTCGGTCTTCCGGTGATGGCGTCCTTTTCGGTGCTGTCCAATACCGCCATGCAAGCACTTAACACCGTCTATCAAGATCAAGCCCGCCTTCACCCGGGCGTGGTCTACGTCTCGAGTTGGACTCTTTTTCAAAACGCCGACGGGCAATTTACCGAATATTTACCGGATACGGCCGGCCAATCCGTCATGGTCCGTGACCCGGACGGTGTGCACATCGCCCCTCCGGCGGGCAATGAACTCATTGCCTCACTGGTGATCCAACAAATTAATCAACACTTTGGACTTTCGCTCTGTGTGAGTGGGCAAGATCCCTGGCAGAATTTCCATTTGGCCCGTTGTCCGACCGTACCCTAAAGGCCGTTTAATGCGCGCCCCGTTGCTGGAGCACCGCTGGAATCGTTTTGGCCAAAATCTTGAGATCGAGGGCTAACGACCAATGCTCGATGTATTCCATATCGAGCCGCATCCAATCCTGAAAGTCGATTTCGTTGCGCCCGGAGATTTGCCATAAACAGGTGATACCGGGACGAACCGACAACCGTTTGCGATAATCCTCGCCATATAACTTCACTTCGCTCGGTAAAGCCGGCCGCGGTCCCACCAAACTCATTTGGCCTACAAACACGTTAAACAGCTGCGGCAATTCATCGAGGCTGGTCCGCCGCAAGAAACGGCCGATGGGCGTCACCCGCGGATCATCCGGGATTTTAAATACCGGCCCCGACATCACATTCAAATGAGACAGCTGGGCCTTCAACTCTTCCGCATTGGGCACCATCGTGCGAAATTTTAATAAGGGAAATGTGCGTCCGTTCAGCCCCACCCGCCGTTGAACAAAGAGGACCGGACTGTGGGGATCGTCCAATTTAATCGCTAAAGCAATGATCGCCATAATCGGGGCGGTGACCAAAATGGCCAAACCCGACAACACAATGTCGATCCCCCGCTTCACTAACGAACGCGACGTCTGGTGAGCCCAGGAGGCGTCGACCACCAACACCGAGTTTCCGTAAAAATCATAGAGCCGGGATCGATGGGCCAAGACCCCCATCTCGTCCAAAATCAGGCGGACCTCTTTCCCCTGCCGTCGCGCCATATCGATGACCGGCATCAAGACCTCGTCCGCCACAGGTAACGCAATGACCACCGTGTCGACGACCGTAGACAAAATTAACTGATGAACCCGCGACACGCCCGCCGCACTTTCGTCCGGGTGCCCGAGTTCAATCGGAATCAAATCGACGACGTGCATGCCGGCTTCGGGCACATGGGCCACCGTATCGGCAAAAATCCGGGCCCGCTTCGGGTAGCCGAGGACGATGAGCCGGCGCTGATCCCGACCCGACAGCCGAAAATGCCCTAACGACAGTTTAATCGTCGCATGGACGCCGGTCTGTAAAAGCATCGCCGCGACCGGAAAGAGGACAAAAATCGCGCGGGAAAACCAGGTCGCTTTCAACACAAAAATGAGCAAGGCCAGCCCGATAGCACTTTCCACATTCGAAATGAACAGCATGACCATTTCGGCCGGCAATTGATTCCATCGCCGGGAATAGCCGCGAAAATTTAATTTCAGGGCCATCCAGGACGTAGCCAAGACCGCCACCGAAAACGAAAAATAATGGGACAGCAGCTGAACCGTGGCCACCCGGGGATTTAACCACGTCAGATAGGCATGCACCACCAGCAAATACGCGATGTAAGCCGCTCCCGTATCCACGAAAACGGCCAGTTCATCCCACCGGTTTGTCCGTCCCCGGAACATCGATTACCTCCCCTGATTCATTCTTTTTGATTATAATCCATATCATTCGATTCGTATGTCGTGAGATAATCCCAATTTGATCTAACCCGTTCGGCGATTTGACACCAGCCCGGAATCTCGGCATGATGAGAACGAATTCCCGTGGGGAAGGGGGCGATCACCGCATGACCGAACCACGATTGACCCGGTACGTGGCCATTGCTGCCCTATTAGGGTTCTTGGCGTTGTTGAACCATATCTTTCTCTCTAATGCGGTCGGATTCGGCTATATCGCCATCGTGCTGGCCGCCGCCATGCTCGTCACGGCATTTTTTGCCGGCCGGGCGGCTAAACTTCGGGGTGGCCACCCGGGGTGGTTTGGCGGGCTGATCGGCGCCATTTTCGGCCTGTTGGAAGGCTTTGACGCGTTTTTTAGTCATCTCAGCCGGCGTGACATCCGTTTAGAATTCGGGCGCGCCTTATCTGCCCAAAAAGTCGCGTTATTGCTCCACATGGCGAATTCCCCGGGCGCTCATCTAATGGCGGCTTTTGTCTCGATTTTGACGTTCGGGCTATTCGCTTTAATTGTCGGCTCAATTGGAGGTTTTTATGTCAAAAAACCCGGCACCCCCGATCCCGTCTGATCCGGTCATTTCGCTCCAAGACGTCGAAAAACGCTATCACCGGGGCGGTGAGGATGTTCATGCCTTAAACGGCGTCACTTTTGACATTCCGGCGGGTCAATTTGTCGTCATTCTCGGGCCGTCGGGGGGCGGTAAATCCACCCTGCTGCATCTCATGGGCGGAATGGATCGCCCCAGTCACGGTTCGGTCGTGGTCCTGGGACGTAATCTGGAGTCCTTGACGTCTGACGGGCTTGCCGCGTATCGGCGCCGGGATGTCGGGTTTGTGTTTCAGTCGTTTCATCTTTTACCCGGTCTGACGGCCGAAGAAAATGTTGCGTTGCCCTTGCTCTTAGCCGGCACCCCGCTCAAAGAGCGTCAGTCCCGGGCTAATGCCTTATTGGCCCGGGTCGGTCTGGCCGATCGCGCCCATCATAAGCCCGGACAACTCTCAGGCGGTCAGGCCCAACGGGTGGCGGTCGCCCGTGCGTTAGCGGCGGATCCGCCGATTATCCTGGCCGACGAACCGACGGGCAACTTAGACAGCAAAAGCGGGCAAGAAATTATTGAATTACTACGGAGCTTAGCCCATCAAGACGGGCGTACCGTCATTGTCGTCACCCACAATGAAGAATTTGCGCCGCTCGCCGATCGGGTTTTACGTGTCCGCGACGGCCAATTGATCAAAGACGACGTCAAACGTGTGCCCGAATCCCCCGAACGGCCCGGGCCGTTGTCGACCCGTCATGTGAGCTTCTTCGCATTGGTCCGCATGGCGTGGTCCGCCATTACCCGGCGTATCGGTCGAGGGATCTTGACGGGATTGGGCATTGCCATCGGCGTCGCCGCCATGGTTCTTTTTATCGGCTTAGGCTCCGGATTAGAAGCCGGAGTGGTCAAAAACGTGACCGCCTTAGGCCCGTTGACCACGGTCAATGTCAGTCCTTCCGGAGGCCATAGTTCACCCTTTCAACCGGCCGTCAGCCAAGGGCCGGTGAAACCGATTACGCCCGCAACCATCCAAGCCATCCGAAAAATTCCCGGGGTGCGCGGCGTCTATCTCAATTTGACGTATTTTACTAACGCCCGCTTTCAAAATCGCAATACCACCATTGACTTTCTTTTACTCCCGCCCCCGTCGTTATGGAACGTTCCGAGTATCTTGCCCACCTTAGCGGCCGGCCGGGTCGGGTCGGGCGACCAGGATATCTTATTGTCCAAAACCATCGCCCAAGCGTTAGTCGGACCGGGTCACGCCCCTCGTACGATTTTAGGCCGTCATTTGACCGTCACGGTTCAAGCCATGACCGCCGGCTTATTTTCCGGAGGCCAGAGCATTTCGCCTCCCACCAAACGCATCCCGCCCCTCACCCTGACCATCACCGGACTCGTCTCGACGGCGGGAGTCGGATATCTCGCATATCCGCTGGGAGCCCGGTTGACGCCCGATTTTGTGCCCCCCGGTCAAGGCCAGACATATCCCGGTCTGACCGTGATTACCGCTAATTTGAACCAAGTGACCCCCGTCGCCAATGCCATTCAAAAAATGGGCTATAGCACCACCACGCTCCAGCAGGCGCTCGGGACCATCGAAAAAAGCTTTTCGGTGATCGAAACCGCCTTGGGGGCCATCGGCGGCATTGCGCTGGTCGTGGCCGGCCTTATGATTGGGGTGGTCATGAGCATGGCCGTATTGGAGCGTCGCCGGGAAATCGGCGTGCTGAAAGCCGTAGGCGCCCGCCGACGGGATGTCTCTCGTCTCTTTTTAAGCGAGGCGGGCATCATCGGGTTCACGGGCGGCGTCGTGGGCGTGCTTTTGGGAGCCGGGGTGGGCCATATTATCGATTTCGCCTTGCGCCATACGACGGCCCAACTGGGACCGATTTTTGTGTTACCGGTGTGGTTGATTGGGTTGGGGTTGGCGTTCGGGACCGGGGTGTCGGTTATTGCCGGAGCCATTCCCGCGTCTCATGCGGCCGGTCTCAATCCGGTCGACGCTTTACGAGACGAATAGCCGGACGGGGCATCGGCCCCGTCCGGTTAGTTGCGGTGCCGGAAATCTTCCCACGTCCGGGAGAGCCCTTCGTCCAGAGGGGTTTTGGCCCAAAATCCCCATGCCCCCGCCTTTTCGGTGGCTAACCGGCTAAACCGGATGTCACCCGCTCGGGGCGGCCCATATCGGGGCGCCGGCGAGCGGTCATTTTTCAGCTGCCGAAGCCGTTCCCACAGCTGGTTAATGGTGACCTCGCGGGCCGTTGCGACATTATAGACGTCTCCTTCCGCTTCGCCCAATCGATGTAAAAAGGCCTCGGCCACGTCGCCCACGAAAACAAAATCCCGCGTTTGTTGCCCGTCGCCGTCGATTTGGATCGGCTGCCCGCGCACTAAAGCTTCCGTGAAAATGGCCACCACCCCACCTTCCCCCTGGGTGCGTTGACGCGGTCCATAGACATTCGCCAAACGGAGGATGGTGGCCGGCACCTGGTGCACGCGGCGGTAGTAATCCACATATTGTTCCGCAATCCATTTATTCAGCCCGTAATGGGAAAATGGCGCCGGTATTTCCTCTTCCCGAAGCGGTAAACGCGGGTTATCGCCATAAACGGCGGCCGACGACGCCAGCCGAAATGCCCGGGCCCCCAAGTGCCGAGCCGCTTCGAGCGCCGCTACCGTACCCAGCACATTAATGGCCGTATCGCGCATCGGCTCTTTTTCACTGACGGCCACATTGATTTGGGCTGCTAAATGAATGACGGCGTCGGCGGAACCGACGGCCGGAACCCATTGATCGAGATCCCGCACATCCGCCTTAAGGAGGAACACCCCCTCCGGAAGATTCTGGACGGATCCGGCCGATAAATCATCCACGACAATCGGTTCCCAACCCCGCTCCAGTACTTTCTCGACCACGTGCGAGCCGATAAATCCGGCGCCCCCGGTAATGACGATTCGCATGTTTACCGCCTTCCTTGGATGACCCGTTGATACAGTGTCTGATAGGCGCGTGCCACCGCTTCCCACTTCAATGCCTCCGCCCGGATCCGTCCCTGCGCCGCCAACTTATGCGCCAGCGCCGGACTGACCGCCACCTGGTAGAGGGCTTCCACCCAGTCGTCCAGCGCATCCGGCGGCACCAGCACGGCACTGTCCTCGACCACCTCGGCCACCGCCGGGGTGTTGCCGGCCACAACCGGCACGCCCATCGCCAACGCTTGGGCCGGGGGCAAACCAAACCCTTCGTACCGCGAAGGAAACACAAAAATATCCGCCGCTTGGTAAAGCGCGACAATGTCCTCTCGGGCCAGATAGGGGGTGACAATCACGCGTTCTTGCAGTTTTTCGTCTGCAATCACCCGATGTACCGGCAAAAAATTGCGCGCTCCCACTAAAATAAGCTCTCCGTCTCCCAGCTTCTCGAACACCGGTCGCATCGCCCGTATCAATAGCGGCACGTTCTTCCGTTCATCGTAGCCGCCGACATATAAAAAACGGGGATGCCGCCGAAGGCCTAATCGGCGGATTATATGGTCTACCGTTTGGACCTCGGTGCCCTGAAAATACATCGGATGTACCCCGTTTAAAATGACGGTGACCCGATCCGTCAATTCGGGCATCACCGCGGCGATATCCCTCCGAGTCGCCTCGGAAATCGCCACCAAGGCGTCGGCTCGGGGCAAATGACGACGCACTTGGGCAAAATAGGCGTGTTCCCGCACGCGGTGCCGATATTCCGGCAAAATAAACGGAATCACGTCGTGGACGGTGACAACCGTCGGCACGGCCAGTTTCACCGGCGGATGCGCTAAATAGGGAATATGTAAACAGTCTGTCCCCGGCATAACCCGGCGCACGCCGTAGGTTTCCCACCACCACTTTTTCCAAGGCGTCAAGGGAGGACGCGGCGGCAAACCCAGACCCGGCTTGTCCGGCAGCAAGACGGCATCCGGTCGGCCCAGCCCGACGACGGAGACGCCCGCCCGTTGAAGCCCCCACACGAGTCCTTCAATATACTCTTCGGTCCCCGTGCGAAACTCGGCCATGGGGGATACGTCAATGGCAATATTCAACCCCGGTCCCCGTCCTTTACCCGTGTCTCTAATCTTATCCTATCGTCCGGCGACTCGCGAGCCAACGCCCGTTTCATTAAAAGGGAAAACTCGTCCCGAAACCGATCGGTCCCAAACGCGAGAGCATGGCGGCGAATAAGCTCCGGATCCCAATTGACCCGATCGCCGGATTTAATCGCCTCGACGACCGCATCCACCGACTGCTCGGCAAAGAACCAGCCGGTTTCCCCCGGCTTTACGGTATCTAATACGCCTCCACGGCCAAAAGCAATTACCGGCCGACCGACGGCCTGCATTTCGACCGGCACGATGCCAAAATCCTCTTCGCCCGGAAAAATAAGGGCTTTAGCCTCTTGCATCAACCGGATTTTCTCGGGTTCCGAAATCCGTCCCACAAATCGGACCGTGGGCCCGGCGAGCCGTTCCAAGGCTTTTCGCTCAGGCCCGTCGCCGGCCACCACCAAGGGCTCCCGCAAGCGATTGGCGGCTAAAACGGCCAGATCCACCCGCTTATAGCGGACCAACCGGGACAAGACGAGATAGTAGCGTCCGGGCACCGGATTGACCGTCAACCGATCGACCGCCACCGGGGGATAAATGACGGACGCGGACCGCCGATAGTGCTTTTGAATGCGCTGTTGCACCGTATGGGAATTCGCGACCATCACGTCGACCCGATCCGCGCTGAGGCGGTCCCAAAGCCTAAGATAATGAAAGACGGGGCCCATCAACCGCCGGGTCAGGCCGCGCGCCTCCTCATGATAATAAACCGGATACAAATCCCAAGCGTAGCGCATGGGGGTATGAACGTAGCTCACGTGCAGCGTTTCGGCGGGCGTCAGGACTCCCTTGGCGACCGCCGACGACGACGAAATCACGACATCATAGGCCCGCAAATCAAATTGTTCCATCGCATACGCCAAACCGGGCAGATAGCGGTTGTACCAACGGGTCGCCCGCGGCCAGCCTTGAACCAACGAGGGAATAATCTTTCGCTTTTGTAACGTCGGGCTCAGGGCGCGATAATCGACCACCCCGGTATAAATGGGGGCATCCGGATAGAGTTCGGCCAGCACTTCCAGCACCCGTTCGGCGCCCCCCATGGTCACCAACCAATCATGGACTAACGCCACCCGCATCTTATCCCCGATCCTCTCGCCAGGACTCGGAAACCAGCCAGCCAATGGCCAAAGCCACAATCAAGGGAACAATCACGCCATGGTCAATTAAAAAGTCGACCCAATTTTGGACGATAAACGCGACCGTCGTCCCGAAACCGCCCCAAGCCAGTGCCCACCGCCATTCGGTGCCCGCTGTGGGCAGCCGGCGCACTCCCTGAATCAGCGTTCGAATCCAACGCCATTCAATCCATATCCCCGCTAGAATACCGAGACCCCCCAAATCCGCCCCCCACTCCAAATAGAGATCGTGCGCCATGGGCGGAATCGCCGCCAATCCGGGAGGCCGATGAAGCGTAATATAGCGCTGAAACCCTCCCAGTCCTACTCCCAAGATGGGGTGATGAATAATGGCCCGAATCGCCGTTTGCCAAATCAGTAAACGCTGGTGGGTATCATAATGGCCGTTCGGGTTAAATACCGCCGTGACACTGGACGTTAACCGTTCCAGCGTCGACTGATACGACAAGGAGACGGCCGAGTGACTCAGATTGGTCTTCCCGAGGAGATCAATCGCCAAAAATGCCGCCACCGGAATCAGAATGCCCGGGATGACCACCCGCCGGCCGATCCCCGACCACCCGCGGGTTAGAATCCAGGCCACCCCCATAAAAAATACGGCTCCGGCATCGGCGACCCACGCCCCGCGGGAAAACGACGAAATCACCCCTAAGGCCACCGCCGTCAAGGCCACCCAAGCCCAAACATTCTTTCGCCAGGCAGGCGGACCGGCCGCAATCCAGGCCAAAATCAACGGGAACGTATCCGCTTCAAACCCACCAAACGCATTCGGCTGGCCGAAGGTCGCGTCGGCCCGCACATGATGGACATCGACCACATTGGCGATAGGGCCCAACTGGAACAAAAATTGATAGACCCCGTCGAGGGCGAGCACCCCCGCCACGCCAAAAAGTGCCCATAGCACCACCTGCCAAGGCCGGCGTTCGGACCCTAAAGCCCGCAAAACCGCCGGCATGACCACAAAGAACTCCAGATACTCCAAAATCTTAATGACGGTTGTCGTCCGGGACAGCGACACGCCAAGAGACAAAACGGCCAACCCCAACAATAATAGTAAGGGGGATCGATAATAGGGCGGAATCCATAACTTCCCCCAAGTTGTTCCCGAAAGCAGGCGTTTTCGATGCCGCCAAAAAAGCCACAAGCCTAAAATCATGGCCACCACATCAGATACGGCAATCCGATGATGATGAAACAAAATTTGCCAGGGAAAAGGCGCCGTCACAATATAGACGGCGGCTCCCCAGGCCAAGGACTCCCGAATGAGCCAAATCCCTCCGGCCAAGATCAAAACCGCCCCTAGGAGCGGATGACCGGTTTCAAGAGCCATGCCGACCGCCACCAGGAAAATGCCCCCGAGGAGGGGCGCGCGATCCCTCATACCGTCCCTCCTACTTCTTGATAGACTTCCCGCGTCTTTTGGGCGGCGTCTTCCCAGCGATAGCGGGCCGCCACGGCCGGCCCTTGGGCCGCCCGCGCCAGAAATTGCGGGTCGCCCTGCCAAGCGGCTAATAACCCTTCCGCGATGCCGGCAAAATCATGGGGTTCGGTAAACCAGGCCACTTCCTCGGCAACTTCCGCGAGCCCCCCGCGGCGGGTCGTAATCACGGGGAGGCCGTAAGCCATCGCCTCCAATACCGGTAGCCCAAACCCTTCGTAAAAACTGGGGTAAACAAACGCCAACGCATGACGGTAGAGCGTTGCCAAATCATCTTCCGACACATACCGTAAAAACGTGACTTGCCGGTCGAGTCCCAACCGAGATACCGTCGCCAGCGTCTCCTCGTACATCCAGCCCATCCGTCCGGCAATCACCAAAGGCGGCACATCCGAATGAAGGGCGGCCAACTCACGATATCCGCGCAGTAATCCGATAAAGTTTTTTCGGGGCTCGACCGTCCCCACCGCCAAAAAATAAGGCGGCGGCACTAACGGATCCGGCCGCGGCGTGCCGCGGTGTTTGACACCGTGGGGAATAATTCGGATCCGCTCCGGCGGTACCCGCAGAACTTGTATTAAATCCTCTTTTGTCGCGCGGCTGGGCACGATAATACAATCCGCCCGGCTGACCGAACGTCCCATGAGCACCCGCTTTAACAGCGCCCGCTGCTTTTCGAAAAATTGGGGATATAAAAAGGCGACCAAATCGTGCACGGTCACCACGGTACGCGGTAATCGGCTTCTGACCGGCATTTGGTAATCCGGGAAATGAGCTACGTCATACCCCGTCTCGCGCATCAGCCCCGCCAATCGGGTTTGCTCATAATAAAGCCGAGCCATACTGGATCCTAGCCGCCGATCCACGGTCAGCCGCGGAACCCCGAAGTCCGGCACATCCGGTGTCACAATCACCCGAAGATCGTCTTCATCCTGATATAATCGGTAGTAAGCGTCCAGTAACTGCGTCACATATTGGCCCACCCCCGCCGCTTCCCGGTCGATCACCAATCCGTTCACCAAAACCCTCATGGGCTCGCCTCCCTTCGTTGCCGGCTCAACGCCCGCATATAGGCCTGATGCAATGATCGCCAGTGCCCCGTGGTCCAACCGGCTTTCGCCACCCGTGACGCATATAAACGAGCCAGCCAGGCCCACTTCCGCGCTCCTTTAAGGCGCCGGGACGCAAAGCGGATATCGTTCTCAATCACGTCCTCAAAAAATTGGATCGAGCGGTCGCGAGTCCCGCCTGACGGCGCGGACAGGTGATAGAGCCATGCCGTGTGACAAAACCAAATCGCATATCCCCGTTCCCGAATGCGCCACGCCACATCGGTGTCTTCCCGAAAAGCCGAACGGGTAAAGCCTTCGTCAAATCCGCCCACCTCGTCCAACACGGTTCGCCGAAACGCCATGTTGCAACCCCGGACGCTATACGCGGGACCGCTCCAATCGCTACCGAACCCGGGTTCCCGTTGGCCAAAAAAACCCAAATCGCCGATCCGACGTTTAACCCGCAATGGCGGACGATCCGGTTCGAGTACCCGGCCGGCAATGGCCGCCGCCCCCGTTTCTTGAAAGCAGGTAACATAGTGCCGTAAGAAATCCTGATCGAGAATCCGTACGTCATCGTCTACAAACACCACGTACTCGCCTTGACTCAGCGATATCCCGTAATTGCGGGCGCGCGTCAGTCCGGGCGACTCCAGACGGACCCAACGAATCCGGCCCTGCTGGTGCCAGTCCGTCAGTTGCCGCCTCGTGGCGGCTTCATGTGTCGGCGACTGATCCACGACAATAATCTCACGATCCGTATAGGACTGTTGTAACAGATCCGCCACCGTTTCCAATAAGACCTCTTCCCGATTATAAGTGGCAACGACGACGGATACCGTCATGACGTCCCGTCACCTAACCGTCGAGCGATTTCCGTCTGCATTTTTGCCGCCACCCGTGACCAACTAAAATTCTGCGACATCTGAAAAGCCCGTTGACTCATCCGAAACACTTCCCCGGGATTCTCCAGCAGGTGTATTAAAATAGCGGCCAATTCGTTGGGGTTTTCGGTTTGCAACAATTGGCCGGTCTCCCCGGGATGAATAAACTCCGGCATCGCCATTCGATTCATGCCCACACACGGCACGCCAAACCGCATCGCTTCCAAAAACGCCACCCCGAAGGGCTCCCAAAGACTGGGCATGACAAACGCCGTCGCTTGCCGTAACTCGGCCTGAATGACTTCTGCTGGGGCGGGTCCGCGCCATTCAATTCCGGGAATCGGCTCACCGGCCTCGGGGCCCACAATCACCAGCCGCGCCTTCGGATATTGTGGCGCCACCCGGCGCCAGGCCTCCAACAGCAAGTCGCCGCCTTTGCGCCGAAAATCCCGTCCGACAAACACAAAGCGTCCGCGTTCGGCATTCGCTTCGGTGTAGGGATTCTCCCGGTACGGGGCCCCCACATTCGCGCCCGCTCCGACCGTAACCACCCGATCCGCCGGTACCCCGCCGTGGGCAATCATCCGTTGCCGGATCCATTCGCTCATCGTGAAAATCACCCGGGCCGAATCGAAAACCCGCTGTTGGTGGGCAATCAACCGCCGTAATAGCCGGTCGGGAAAATGATCATACATATATGTCGGTATCCCGGCCTTTCGGTAGTCCCATACCGTTTGATAATCGAGATCCCGATAAAGAAAATGCGGCGCTTGGCTTAAAATCACGCCATCGCCGAACATCATGACCGGCTTATTCTGCCAGTGTTCCCATTCCCGCGGCATTTTCAATCGTCGATAGGTCCTGGGATCGACCGACGAATACGCCCGCACCCGTCCATGGTCATATTGCAGCGTAGCCAACATGACCCATAATTTACGATACCGGGGAACCTCCAGTGATAAGGGAAATAATTCAAAGCCCTGTTCTTGGAATGCCCGTCCTAAATTTTCCACGGTTCGGTTAATATGCCGACCATAAGCCCACACCAACTGTTTCAACGATATTCACCAGTCTCCATTGTAGCAGACCTCGTTCGGTCGATTGGCAGCCTGTGGGCAATTTCAGCCACACTCCAGTTCGGCGCGCGATTTTTCCCGATCTTGAAGCAGGAAAATCGACCAACCTCGACTAATAGAACCAATACGTACCTTCGAATGCATACCCTAGGAGGATCCGATTATGGTTACCATGACTTCCCGTCGGCCCTGGCGTCGGCGTACCCTCGCCTTGTTATCCGCCACCGCCCTCTTCGGGTGTTGGGCGCCGGCCACCGCTTTTGCCCAGTCGCCGCCCTTGATTCAAAGCCTTTCGGTACAATCCGGAAATCCCCCCACCTTAGTGATTACCGGCAATAATTTCGGCTCCGGCGGCACCGGTGATTCCGTGACGGTCGACGGTTCCCCGGCATCCGTGGTGACGTGGAGTAATACCCAAATCACGGTAGCCATCCCGGAAAATGCCGGACCGGGACTAGTCGACGTGACGACCCCCGACGGTTCGTCCAATGTGTTGACGTTTTCCGGGATTGAGCGCGGGTATTATGAACTGAGCAGCACCGGAACCGTCACCCCGGTCGGTAATGTCAAATTTTATGGCGATTTGTCAACGCTCGGGATAACCCCTAGCGCTCCGGCGGTGCAGCTGGTTACAACCTCCGATGGAGGGGGATATTGGATTTTACTTCAAAACGGAACCATTTATGCTTTTGGGGATGCCCCCAGTATCTCCGGTCCCACGAATATTACGGCCATTAGTCTAGCCATGTTGCCTTCCGGCCAAGGCGGATATCTATTGGCCCAAAACGGCACCGTCTATCCCCTCGGTAATGCCCCCAACTTTGGCAGTCCCCCGAACGGCACGGCCGTCAGTGCAATCGCCGTCACCCCAAGCGGCCAAGGCTATTGGGTGTTAGCCCAAAACGGCACCGTGTATAGCTTTGGCGACGCCGCCAATTTTGGCAATGCCCAGGCGGTCGCGCCATCCTCCGTATCCACCGCCTCCACCACCCCCGCCAATCCGACCTGGCCGACGGGGTCGGTGATCCGCTTGTCCGGATCATCGGCAGTATTTTGGGTGTCCGGCAACACGCTCTATCATATCCCCAATCCGGCCGTATTTTTGGGCATGGGGTATACCTGGTCACAAATCCAAGTGGTATCCAGTGTGGCCGGATATACCCTCGGTCTGCCGATGGTGGTACCCTATCCCTCCGGCTCGTTATTAAAAGTGGTGAATCAGCCGGCCGTCTATCTCGTTCAAAACGGCGTGCTCCACCATATCGCCTCCGCTTCGGTATTTTTAGGGATGGGGTATACGTGGAATCAAATTCAAACCGTTCCCGCCCTTCAGCCCAACTGGCCGGTCGGGCCGGATATCACGAGCCCGTTTACCTATGTGCCGAGCGGCAGCCTCTACCGGGTGGCCAGCACCGCCCCGGTTTATGTCGCCTTCAATGGGGCTTTGCACCACATCTTGTCCGCCTCGCTCTTTTTGGCCATGGGCTATCAGTGGTCACAAATTCGCGTGGTATCCGGCTTGCCGTTGCCGATTGGGGGCAACGTAACGTCTCCCATCGCCGCCTATCCGTCCGGGACCTTACTCCAAGCCGCTGATACCGGCAGTGACTACATGGTGGAAAGCGGCATGCTTCGACCGATTTCGTCGACGATGCTGCAAAGTCTCGGATTGACCGGGATTACTCCCCTGTCGATTCCCACCGCCGGCGGCCTCCCACTCGGACCGGCGGTCGGTTCCACCACCCTACCGGCTGCATCCGATCCGCCCCCCTCCGCCAACGTCACGGCTAACCCGGCGATGGCCTTAGTTCCCAGCGCCGACGGCCAGGGCTATTGGATTTTACTCCAAAACGGCACCGTCCAAGCCTTTGGCGATGCGCCCAACTTAGGCTCGCCGACCGCCTCTCAGATGTCGGGGCAGACCGCGACCGCCCTGGTTCCCACCCCGGACGGCGGCGGATATCTGGTCATCACGAACCAAGGTCAGGTCTTTAGCTACGGCGATGCCTGGGCCAACACTAATCTCCCGAACTCTACGATCGCCGTCACGATGGCGTCTTTGCCGGCCGGAACCTTTTTGTCGATGGCCTACGGAGACTTTAACCCCTATAACCCGTCCGGATCCTACCAAGATCTCGTTCAAAACGGGGGAGAAATCTCCGTGATTAACCCCACCTGGTACTACATGGAAGCCGGTGCGAATAACACCTGGGTTATGACCGGCGGACCGTCGTTTGTCAGCCAGGTGACAAGCCAGGCGCATAGTGAAAATATTCAAGTATGGCCCATGATTGGAGCATACTATGACCCGGCCAACGGTCCCCTGACGACGGCCCAAGACGTATCGACACTGGTCAACAACATCGTCAATTTAGTCCAACAAAATAATTTCGACGGGATAACCATCGACTTTGAAAATAGCTCGGCCTATTTAAGCAAAGGCATGACCGAGGCCGAGGCCTCTCAGCAATATGTCAACTTCGTGGCCCAATTGGGCCCGGCTTTACATGCCATCGGTAAAAAACTGATGGTGGACGTCTATCCGGCCCCCTACCCCTATACGATCTACAACTATTCGGCGATCGCCCCGTATGTGGATTACATCAATATCATGGACTACCCGGAAAACTCCGCCTATGGAGGCGAGGCCGGACCGACCTCCGGATTCCCTTATGTCCAAAACGCGGTGCAAGCGGCTTTAGGTGCCGGACTCGCGCCCAGCCAGATCATCTTGGGCGTCGCGCCCTATGGCCACGAATGGACGTTTACCAACCAAAACGGGATTCAAGGCCAAGGAGACGTCAGTGAACGGGCGGCGGCCGCTCTCTTGGCGAACACCCCCTCGATTGTCCCGGTATGGGATCCGGTTCAAAAAGAAGAGGTGTTTATGGCGGGCCCGCCGGCGGTCGCTCCCACCGGAACGTTTTCGACCGCTAACGAAAATACCTATTCCCCCCAAGTGGCCAACTTACAGGGGCTTCTCAATTACATTCTGCTCCGTTACGCGGTGACCAATAACCAGTCGCCGCCTGCCCTTTTGGCGCAAGACGGCTATTTTGGTCCGATGACCTCCTCGGCGGTGCAGTTGTTCCAACAAGACTTCAATGTCCAGGGAGCCACGCCGGGAGTTTATGACCAGGCCACCCAAACAGCCCTCACCGCGGTCATCAATCAATGGCAGATCGGACAAAACCAATATTGGATTGACACCGCCCGGTCGTTTAAAGATCGGTTGCAATATGCCATTCAAGAAGGATTGGCCGGCGTCGCGCCCTGGCGGTTGCCGTTTGAAACCCCGGACTACTGGACCATGCTGTCTCAATATGCGACAGTAACCCATAACTAGTGGATGGCGTTATATCGCCAAGGGAGGCGTTTGATGCATGCGTAAGATGAGATGGCGTATGGGATTTTTGGTTTTGGTGATGGGAATTACCGCCGGCTGCGGCGCGGGTAAGCCGGCGGCGACCGGACATGCGACGGTCCGGTCGTCTACCCCGGCGCCCTCGGTTCCCCCGAGTGCCACCCCGGCCCCATCATCTCCCGCCCAAGCCTCATCGACGTCGGCGGCACCGCCTCCGTCTTTTGCCGGGTCGGTTTGGAGTCCGGTCGCGCCGGCCGGAGTCGGATCACCGGCCGGCCTGAAAGTTAGCGTGCTCAGTGTGACCCCGGACGGCCAAAGCGGGAACAAGAAGGTCTACCTGGTGGATTTGAGCTTGACCAATATCACCTCGTCCATGATTTTGCTCACGCTCAATGAATTTAACGTGGTCGCCCCGGATCACACGACGCTTTATTCCGAAAACGATATGGCCAGTCGCGGATTGACCTCGGAAAATTCTCTCTTTCCCTATCCGTTAACCCCGAAAGACCCGATCGCCACGACCGTCGAAATTCCTTCCGGGGCTCAGGTTAACGGTGACGTGACGGTCATCGTGCCCCCGGCGTCCGCATATACCGTGTTGTTAGCGGGCGCCAAGTCGCCTGCCGCCCATTTCGCACCCTAATGGGATAACGGAATCACGGGAAAGAAGGCTTGGTGGATGTCCGCTCCCCGTTTCTACGGCTTTATCAGCAACAGCTATACTGCGGCCTTAGTCGGACCGGACGGGTCGGTCGACTGGTTTCCTTGCCCCCGTTTCGATAGTGCGGCGGTATTTTGCCGCCTACTGGATGACGCGCGCGGGGGCTTTTTTGCCATACGACCGGAGGGCCCTTGGGAATCCCGCCAACAATATCTTGATCAAACGAACCTCTTGGTGACCACGTTTCAAACCCCGGACGGTCAGGCGACCATTCTCGACTTCTTGCCTATCGGGCGCACGGCGATCTGGCGAATTGTCGAGACCCCCATTCCCCTCGTCCTCACCTGCCGACCGACGTTTAACTTCGGCTCATGTAATGCCGCCTATCAGATCGAGGACACCGGCGCCCTGTTCCTTCATCCGGCCGGTACGGAAGCCTTACGACTGATGATTAACGGGCCGCAAACAAAACGGGAGCAACGCGACCAATGGACAATCGGACCGGGTCACGTCGTGGTCGTCCTCCGTTACGCTCAAGATGCCGAGCGGGAAGTGCCCCAATTAACCGAGCCTTTAACCAACGAATCGGAAATGATCCAACGCACCAAAACATTTTGGCTGTTGAACCGACTCCCCTATCAAGGCCCTTGGGCCCATGCGTTTCATCAAAGCGTCATGGTCTTGCGCGGATTGACCTATCGCACCAACGGGGCCATGGTGGCCGCCGCCACGACCTCTTTGCCCGAAATCATCGGGGCCGAACGGCAATGGGATTATCGGTTCGTCTGGGTCCGGGACGCGGCCTACGGTGCGGAAGCCCTATTACTGGCCGGTGACCCGGTCGGTTGCCGTCGGTATCTGGAATTTATTTTCAATACGGTCGATTTGGTCGGCAAACCGTTTGCCGCCCCGTTTTATCGTGTCGACGGGACCGTAAGCCACGGTGAGCAAGAAATCGGGTGGCTCGCCGGCTATCGGAATACCCGACCGGTCCGTATCGGAAATGCCGCCTCCGGTCAGCTGCAGCTGGACGTGGCGGGTGACTTTCTATGGGTCGTCTACCTCTATTGGCTCACCACCCAAGATCATACGTTTATTCGCGATTACTGGTGGGCCATTGAAACCCTGGTCCATTGGGTGGCCGGTCATTGGCAACAAGAAGACGCCTCCTTATGGGAATTTCGGGATGACGATGATCGCTATACCCATTCACAAGTCATGTGCTGGGTCGCTCTGAAAGCCGGGCAAGTCTTTGCCGAGAAAGCGCTCGCCCTGCCCGGCCTGGCCAATCACTGGGCCGCTCAAGCCCAACACGTCCGAAAGGCCGTCTGGGACCGTTTTCATCAAAGCGGGCTACCCTATCTAACCCAGGGTCCGCGGCACCCGCAATTGGATGCCGCGCTATTGACTCTTCCGTTATATGGTTTCCTCGCGCCCGATGATCCGGTGTTTCGGGAAACCTTAACCCAAATTGAAAACGCGCTGGTGGTCGACGATCGCGTCTATCGCTATCGGCAGGATAACCTTGGCACGGCGGTCCATCCCTTTACGTTAGCCGGCTTTTGGTTGGCCCGGGTCTACCATCGCCTAGGACGGGCGGATCGGCGAGATGCCCTCATTTCCGCGCAAATTGCCTCCATGACCGATTTAGGGTTGTTCGCCGAGCATATTGATCGCGAGACCGGCGAACCGCGCGGTAATTTTCCCCAACTGTTTCCCCATGCCGGGCTCATTACCACCCTGGTCGAGCGCCAAAATCCCGCCGCCCCCTGGTTTCATCCTTGGCCGGATTGAGACACCGTCGTGGCCTATCCCGCATATCCTGAAATGAGCCTCCCTTTCTTGACGGTCGGGAGGTCCCAGTGCCTGCTGTCCATCACAAAGGAGAACGTTCATGGCACGCTTTGAAACACAATTCCCGCCCTATCACCCGTTCGGTAGCCGAACGCTGCGATCCGGCAATCAAGGTACGGACGTTGCCTTGGTGCAGGTGTTATACAATACGTTGGTCGACACCATCACCCCCGTTGGCGTCATGGGGGGATCCATTCCCGTTACCGGACGTTTCGATACCCCTACCGTCAACGCCGTCAAACGCATGCAAAGCTACTTTGGCCTCGTCAATGACGGCATTGTCGGTCCCGACACCTATTGGCTCTGGGGGCAAGGGATTGGTCGGCATACGACCTACGGCGGTCCGGTATTCGGTAGCCGCATGCTCGCCCTCGGCGATCGGGGAGGGGATGTCACCATCTTAAAAAACCGACTGAATTTGTTTCGTTATGTGACCGTGTTAGGCACGCCGGTCACCGATCGCTTCGACACGGCGGTCAGTGCCGCCCTCAAACTGTTCCGCGACGACGCCACTGCCAACGGCGATACCGGAATTCGCGCGGATCCCCATGTGGGATTTGCCGTATACGACGCGCTTTGGCTCTATACGTTCGCAGGAGGCCGCGCGCTCTTGCCGGGCCGTAACGGCCTGGATGTCGCCTTCATCCAACGCCTGTTAAGCCGGCTGGACTTCTACACCGGACCGACCAACGGCTTTTACGACGCCGCAACCATCCAAGCGGTCCGGGAATTTCAACGGAGCCGGGGCTTAACCGTGGATGGGGTAGCCGGTCCCGATACCTTTGCCGCCCTCGGCCAAACCAATCTGGTCGCCGCGCCGCGGCCATTCCCGGTGGGTTGGCCACCCGGCGCCCCCGCCGTCGACATTGTCTCGGTACCGCTACAAACCGCCACCGAAGATTTGCATCCCTATGGGTCTGCCGCGCATGTCCGCAATTTATTGGAAGGGTTTGAAAGCTTGAACGTGACCGGCAATGCCCTCCCGGATCCCGGGCAATTCGGCGACTATAACGGATACGGCTTTCGATATACCGATCCCCAAACCGGCAAAGTCATCGCCGAAATCCCCCTGATCGCGGTAAATACCGTCGGCGACTGGTCGGGCAGCTATTCACCGGGAGTGAAAACCATTCCTCCCGGAGTGGTAAGTGTGCTTCCCCGAAAAGAGAGCGTCATTCCCCCGGCCGCCCCGGTGATTCTCACCGGGCAATTCCGGTAAGCGAACGGGCTCCTCCACGGAGCCCGTTGGCCTTCTTATTTCCGGTTGAGCAAGGATCCCGCATATTGCAATAAGGCCCCGGCACAATGGGGACAATACCCCTCTTCTTCCAGCTGCCGGGTCACGGCGGCAATTTTTACCCGTTGTTGCTCATCCGGGGTTTTGGTACTGGTGGTTGTTCGCACCAACGCGCGAACATCCGAAAACAGCTTGCGTTCGATACCTTCCGCCAATAACGGGTGGTCATTCCACCGAAACGGCTGCCCCTTGCGGGCGGCGGCCCCGGCTTTAATGAGGAGTTCTTCCCGAAAACTCTTGGCGGCCCCCGCCGAGACCCCCATCTGTTCTTCAATCGTGCGAAGAAACTCGACGTCCGGATCCCGCAATTCGCCGGTAATCGGGTCCGGCAACCGCGTTTTGGCAATATCCGCCTCCGCGTGATCCATGTAGGCGACAAACAAGGTTTGGGCCGATTCGTCAAACGCATGGACAAACGCTTTCATGACGACTTTTTGCACCGTTTTGTCGTATTCGCCGCGGACTAGGTGAATCAACTCGAGAAACCGCTTTTGAGCTTCCGGCCCATGAATGCTGAGCAACCGCCCCGATTCCGCAAATGATTTGGCTGCCTGCAAATAATCCAAGGGATTGACACAAGGCACCCCTGTCTTCCCCATGGCATGCACCAAAATGTTCATGGCGTCCCGCGGCGACAACCCCACCATCCCTTCTCGCGGATCTTCCCGCCGGAGCTCGTCCAATTGATGATCCTTGAAGTCTTGAATCGCTTCCCCGTTATAGAGCTTCGCCTTGTCCAAAAGCGTCAGATGGGCCTTATCTTTCGGCTCGGACAGCCGCGTAAGAACGGTCAACCAAGCGGCAACCGACAACGTATCGGGGGCCAGGTGGGTATGCCCTAACGAGCCGTCTTCGAGCATTTTGCGGTAGATTTTTTCTTCGTCGGCTATCCGTAACGTATAAGGAACAGTGACGACATAGACGCGGTTTTTCATCGCTTCATTTTCCGGATTGGCGATGAATTTTTCGTACTCATGGAGATTGGAATGGGCAATAATCGCCTCATCCGCATAGATGAGAGCAAAGCGACCGGTTTTAATATTTTGCTCCTGCGCCAGGGTGAGCAAGAGGGCCATAAAATCTTTCGGCTGCTTTAACCACTCCTGTTCCTCCATAAGCCCCCGATTGGCGACGTTAAATTCTCCGTCGAACCGAAAGGCCCGGGGATCGGACTCGCTGCCGTATTCCGCGATCTTGGAAAAATCCAGAGACCCGGTTAATAAGGCCGTATCCAAGTCCTTGGGGTCGCCCGGCGTAAAGGTGCCGATGCCGACCCGGTCCCGTTCGCTGAACACGATGCGCTCCACTTCAAAGGCTTCCACATTTTCTCCCGATTCCCGCCACCGCCATTGGCAGACCGGGCACAGTTCGCCTTCAATGACCACCCCCAGTTCCCGCCGGAATTCTTCCCGGAGGGCCTGGGGAATCAGATGCAAGGGCTCTTCATGCATCGGACAGCCGACGATGCCGTACACTGCCCCCTCGTCGGTGCGGGTGTAGGCTTCCAATCCCCGTTTCAGCAACACCAAAAACGTCGATTTGCCGGTGCCGGGCGGACCGATTAACAGCAGCACCCGCTTGCGGACATCCAGGCGCCGGGCCGCCGCTTCGAAATACTCCATGATATGGCGAATTTGCGGCGCCAAACCGAATAACTGCCCGTCAAAAAAGGGGTATTCCCGACCCTCCCGCGTCTCTCGAATGCCGGCCGCTTGAATCATCGCGTTAATCCGGGCATGGCTCAACTGGGCCACTTGTGGACGCTCACGAACAATCGCCAAATACTCTGCAAAACTTCCTCGCCATGTCAGACGCGCACTCTCCCTTTGATGTGCGACCAACCGTTCCATGAGGTCCATGTTGTTCCCCTCCTATGCCGAATATTGGGCATCGTCGTCATAGAGAACGACCGGATGTCCCCAAAGCCGCCGAATCCCCTCTAATGTCAATTGCGCCCATTCCCGATCCAAGGGATGGCCGTCATCCGTGTGCGACAGCATTAACCGGTCGTCGGCATCCACCGTTTCCACGACAATTTCGGGCGGCCGTTCCCCTAGCCAATTGGCCAACCGGTTCCGTAACAAGTCAGGATCCATCTTTTGGCGCTCGGCCGCATAGATCGCTTGCGGCCCCTGCGGTGTCATCAGAAAGCCGTCCGTCCACCGGTATTCAAATAAGTCGAGAGCTTGCATCCACTCCGGCGTAAGATAGTTGCGCACCACACTCGCGTCGGTTTCTTCCAGCAAAACGGCCCGAGCCGACAAGAGGCCCCGTTCGGCCACCAACAATTGAATCAACCGCCACCCGAACCAATAGGGATTGACGCCTAAGGGATGAGGCCACGCCACCTCCGCATGAATCCGGGCCGCTTCGATTTGCTCTCCCGGCGGCAACTCCACCTCGGCCAATAACCGCTGGTGGCAATAGGTCGCCCACCCTTCATGAATCATTTTGATTTGCCGTCGAGGACGGTAATACAACCCTTCCTGACGGACCACCTCCAGGACGTCCCGCTCCCATTCCGCCAGCACGGGTGAAAAGCGGGCGATAAAGCCGAGCAAATCCGCCGTCGGCAGTCGATAACGGGTAGAGGGCGCCGGGCGCCCGCTTTCTCCGCTTGGCCATAAGTCGTGATAAGGCCAATCCGCTGACGTCGACCCGGCGGGCGGCGTCCAGCCGGATTCGTCCGCCACCTGGGCTTGAATGGCCAAGGCGTCGTCCAAAACCGTCTCGAGACGCTCCGGACCATATTGCTGTCGGTAGTAATCAAACCGCTCGGCGGCACTGGCGAGCGTCTGATGAAATTGCTTGGGCTGATCTTTGGCCAATACATGATGGCGAAACAAATCGGCATGCCCGAGACAGTGGGCGACCACCAATTTTTGCGCCGCTAAGGTATTTGACTCCAATAAATAGGCGACCGGCGGTTCCGTATCAATGATCATTTCGTATAAACGGCCGGCGCCCGATTCAAATTGTTGTTTCATCCGCCAAAAGTCGCGTCCATACGTCCAATGGCTAAAATGCCCCGGCATACCGTAACTGGCCATTTCATAAATCGCGTCAGCCGGTACGATTTCAAAATCAATCGGCTGCGGCGTGATCCCCCAGTCGGCCATCGCCGCATAAACGTCCGGCAAAAACCGATTTAACGCGTCTTCAAGCCGACTCATGAGGTTCACCTCCCCCGCTCTCCCCAGGACTCGCCAATAAGGCCCGAATGACATCCGGCACGTCCTCCCGCCGCTCGAGTCGAACCGCCCGAAACGGCGGAGAAGGTAATGCCGCAATGTCCCGAAAGAGCGCCCCCCGTCGAAGCCCCGCCAATTCCACCAAACCGAACCACCGGACCAATGACATCATTTCGAGAGCGGTCTCCCTAGCCGGATCATTCGGTAAAATCTCCCCGTCCGTTAAGTGAAAGACATAGTTGTTGCTCATTGAAGGCGGACTAAACTGTTCAATATGCTGCCGAATGGCTTGGTAGGCAGGGGCCACTAACGTGCCGCCCCCTTCACTTAATTGGAAAAAGAGTTGTTCGGATTCGAGCCGGGTCGCTTCGGTATCGTGCACCCACCATTCGAGGCGCACATCGGGATATTGTTGGCGAAGCCAAGCAATCACCCAAAATAACACGGCTTTGGACAAAAACTTTCGTTCTTCGCCCATGGAACCCGAAACATCCCGCAAACAATAGACCGTGGCCCGCGTCGCGACCTGTTCGCGGGTTCTCGAGCTTCGAAACCGTAAATCATCCGGCAGAAACGATAAAGGCTGGTGCGAGGCTTGACTACGTAATAGAGCACGTTTCAGCGTGTGGCGTTTGTCGAGAGTACTGAGCGGCCCGTGTTCCCGGCGGTCCGTCCACTCGTCACGAGGCTGAACGGCGTCCGGGGGAGCAACCGGCCGCAAGCGCGGCAATTGAAGATCTTCCAACATGAGGGCGATCAGGGCGTCGCGATCCACGTCAATTTCAATCGTGTGTTCTCCGGGCGCACTGCCGGGAGGGCCTGCTCCTCCACCCCGTCCGCTCCCCTGCCGGGGAACCCGGGCCACAATGTCTCCCGCTCGACCCGGTTTTTGCCCGATGCCGTCCGGCGGCCGTACAGGGGGGGCGGGACGAAATCGGGGTAACTCGAGAATTTTGAGCGGCACACGAACTTTAGGAGGCCCGTTTTCTAACGGGAGATCTTGGACAATATGCGGCAATTGTTGACGAAGAGCATCCTTCAGCTTGTCCAAATGGCGTGCTTGATCAAGCGATCCTTTGCGGTTGAGATCCCATGGCGCATGGTAAATGTGTCCTATTTGATCCAAGGCCGTCGCCTCCTCGGGAAAACGCCTACGACCGACCGAGTCCGACTATTGCGCCAAATCATTTTTCTATTTGCTATTTCTGGTGTGTCCTAGTATAGCACACCCGGTCATGATCGTGTATACTTTATTGACAGAAAATTTTTTCCTTGGGGGTGCGCCGGATGCGTCAGCGTCCACACTTTCGGCCGGTGCAGTGGTGGCTTCCCATCGGATTGATTGAACGGCTGAAACGTTACCAACACGCGAAACAATTTGATTCGTTAACCGAAGCGGCCCGAGAACTATTGGAACAGTCCCTCGACCGGGAAGGGATCGATCCCTAATCCGACCAGACCTCGGGATTTAAACATTGTGGAGGTTTCAGTCCCTGTATGGCCCAGACGATATTGCGAGCCGCCATGACGGCCATTTGCTCGCGAGTTTCCCGTGTGGCCGATCCGATATGAGGAGTGGCCAGCACCCGTGGATGGACGACCAGGGGATGGTCTGGCGATACCGGCTCGTGTTCAAAAACATCCAAGGCGGCGCCAGCCACCCTTCCCCGGTTGAGTGCCTCCAACAAGGCGGCTTCGTCAATCAACGCCCCACGGGCCGTATTAATGAGAAAAGCGCCAGGTTTCATGTCAAATAGCCATTGTCGGTTAACCATATGCCGCGTATCCGGCGTGAGCGGGGCATGAAGACTTACGATATCCGCCCGGGCCAAGAATTCGTCCCGCGCCATCCGTTTGATGCCGATCCCGTCGTCGGGTCGGGCCCGGTCACTGGCCAAAGCGATAACCGGCATGTGAAAACCCCGGGCGCGCTCGGCCACCGCCCGCCCAATCCGTCCGAGGCCGACAATCCCCAGCACTTTTCCATGGACCTCCGTGCCTAAGAATCCGTCCGGCCGCCATCCGTCCCAGGCCCCCTGCCGCAAGGCCTGATGGGACGACAAAACCCCTCGTAAAAGCGCCAGTAAAAGCGCCCAGGTTAAATCGGCCGTCGCTTCCGTGAGTACGTCGGGGGTGTTGGTGACCGCAATCTTCCGACGGGTCGCCGCCTTGACGTCGATATTGTCATAACCGACCGCCATGTTGGCGACAATCCGAAGACGGGGCGCCGAAGCCAAGAGTGTGTCGTCAATGGGATCCGTCAACATACTTAAGAGAGCGTCGGCGGTCCGCACCCACTCGCGCAATACCGCCGGCGAAATAGATCGGTCCTCCTCCCAAAGCTTGACCGTTCCGACAGACTCGAGCTCTTTTAAGGCAACCGGCGCGATTTTTCGGGTAACCACAATGTCAGCCATTCGTGCTCGTCCTTTTATCGGGATGAATTGTGGCCCATTGTAGTCCGAGGCGTTCGGGTCGGTCAAGCCGATACCCGCCATTAGTAAATACCATAGGGCCTTGACAAAATTGCCGTTCCCGGAGAGACACGTTCCGTTACAATATTCTATGAGCGTTTTAAAGGGGAGGATGACGGTGACTTTTGACGAGCGGCGGGAATATTATACGGATCCCCGTGTGCTATTGGCCAACGAGCGCAGTTTACTCAGTTGGTTTCGATTGGGGACGTATTTGCTGGGTTTGGCCTTTTTGTTGGCCAAATTGGCGATTGTCGATCGCTTTATGGGGCTTCGCTATCATGATGTTCTGGCGCCCATGATTCACGCCGGGCATCGGCTGGCGCTTGTGCTGACGCTCACCGTCCTCGCCATGGAAACGGCCGCCTTAATCCGCTATGTCGCCAACCAACGGCGATGGCACCGGGCGGAGGACGGCCGGGGATTTCATATTCCGGCGTTTTTCGAAGCGATTATCGTCGCCATCTGGCTAATCGGCGTACTCTATTGGGCCGGTTAGCGGCAAAGGAGTTGTAACTCGTGCAACAACGGCAGTCTCAACCGGAAAAAGTCGCGCAATATACCGACCCGCGGATTCTGCAAGCCAATGAACGCACGCTGTTGGCGTGGATTCGAACCGGTATTGCCTTGATTACGTTCGGTTTTGTGATCACCAAGTTTAGCTTTCTGGAATACCTGGTGTCTCCGCAATACCGCGGATATCTCCCCCACCATATCCGAATCGGGCCCTATTTAGGCGGCGCATTGTCATTTTTCGCGGTGGCTGTCCAATTATTGGCTCTCATCCGCTACCGGAAAATCTTCCAGGGCTTCTTCCAGGGGGAGAACCGGATTACCGCCTCCATGCCGACCGTGCTAGCCGTCGTGATGCTCGTTTTTAGCGCCCTCATCGCCGTCTATCTGGCCCTTTAAGCCTCATCGGCTGTCGGATGATCCCAGACTTGCCGTAATTCCCGTTTGAGGATTTTACCGCTCGGATTTTTCGGCAAGGCTGTCATAAACCGAACCTGTTTAGGCACCTTATAGCCCGCTAACCGGTCCCGGCAAAATCGTATCAACTCGTCGTCCGTTACCGTCATTCCCGGTCGGGTCACCACGACCGCCGCCACCGCCTCGATCCAATAAGCGTCGGGAATGCCGATCACCGCCACTTCCGACACGGCGGGATGTTGGTACATCACTTCTTCCACTTCTCGACTCGAAACGTTTTCGCCCCCGGTTTTAATCATGTCCTTTTTGCGATCGACGACGGTCAAATACCCGTCGGTATCCATTACCCCTAAGTCGCCGCTATGAAACCAGCCGAACTGAAAGGCTTCCGCCGTTTTTTCCGGATCCCGGTAATAGCCTTGCATGGCATGGGGGGTCCGGTGACAAATTTCTCCTACGACACCGGGCGGTACCGCCCGACCGTCTTCATCCAATATCCGGGTTTCGACATTTAACGCCGGTTTCCCCGCCGAGCCCAATTTCCGTAATTGATCCTCCGGTTTCAACACCGTGGCCAGCGGCGCGACTTCGGTCTGACCATAGAAATTCCAAAATCGGGTGTGCGGCAACCGCCGCGCCAATTCCACCAAAACCTCGCGCGGCATGATGGCCGCACCGTAATGACCTTTGGTTAACGTGGATAAATCCGTATGATCGAATAACGGTGACCGCAACAAGTTAATCCACACGGTCGGAGGTGCGAAAAATTCCGTCACCCGTTCGCGCGCGATGAGCGGCAACACGATATCGGGACGCGGTTGGTCCACAATCACATGAGTGGCTCCCAGATAGGTGTAGGGACCCAAAAATACATGTTGCTGGGCGCTATGATAGAACGGAAGGGCGTGCAGCACCACGTCGTCGGCCGTGAATCCCCCGTCAATGATCGTGCTGACATACTCCGATATCAAATTGGCATGGGTTAACATCACGCCTTTCGGGCGGGATTCGGTACCGGAAGTATATAAAATTTGGGCCAGCGCCTGACTGTCTACCAGGCTTGGTTGAAAATCCTTAACCGAACGCACCACCGCCGACAGCGGTTGCCACCGATTGTCCGCCGGTTGGCCGGTATCGTCCATCACATAACGTGCCACCGGCGTCGAGCCGACGGCGTCGTCCACCACCCCCAAAAACTCCCGACCGGCAAAGACGCTCGATACCCCGGCATGGGAAAAAATGTAGCGCATTTCCTCCGCCGTCAGCATAAAATTCACCGGGACCGCCACCACATTAATGGCCGCCAAAGCAAAAATTAAAGAGGCATAGTCGAGCGAATTCCGGGAGACAATCGCCGCCCGTTCTCCGCTGGTCACACCCCGTTCACGAAGCCCCTCCGCCATCCCTTCGACCTGTTCAGCCCACCTCTGGTAAGTCCAGCGCGTGTCACCGGCAATCACGGCTAATTTGCCGGGATCGCGCACCGCTGATCGATGCAGCAACTGATAAAGCGTCTGTTGATGAATGAAATCGGCTACCTCCGGCAATCTGAAGCCTCCTTTTTTGAAAGATTTGATGATTTTCGGCATCTTTACGGTAGTATAGCACGAGATGCTGGGCAATGCCTCGACTGTTTCGATTCATGCTATGATAGAGAGAATGACCCTAAATTCAAAGTGAGGACGATAGTGTGCAGCCGAGTCAAGCCGATCGCGACCCCCCGGTTCCCCGAACCCGCCCATCTTCCATTGTCTGGCTTGTTCTCATGAATCTCATTTGGGCGATTGGATACCCGATGACGACGGTCGCCCTGCATGAAGGGATGCCGCCCAGCCTTTTGGCCGTTGTCCGCCTCGTCGGTGCGTTTCTCATGTTATGGCCTCAACTGCGAGGACTGCATCATTTATCCGGAAAACTCTGGGGATTTTCCGCCGCCATGGGCGTCACCGGGTTTACGTTGCCCATGTGGCTGCAAATTCGTGGTATCGGCGGAACGGACGCCGCCATCGGGGCGATATCCGTTGCCTTGGAACCCTTACTGACGGTGCTGTTGGCCGCCCAAATCACCGGCCAACGGGTTCATCGCGGCCAACAGGTGGCGCTGGGCCTGGCCATTTTGGGCAGTTGGATTTTAACCGGCGCTCCCCGCCCCGGCCACCTGACGCACATAAGCGCCGATCTCGCCCTGATTTTGGCCGTTATTTGCTATGCCATATACAATATTTATTCCCCCCGGTTAACCCAAGCGATCGCGGTAGGCCCTGCAGCCGCATTAAGTTACGGGTTTGGCGCGATGGGGGCCGTCGGCCTCTGGATCGTGGGCGGAGCACCGGTCCCCGCGCACGTGACACCGGCCCTTTTAACCTCGGTCGGGTTTCTGACCGTTTTCGGCACCGGCATCGCCTACTGGCTCTGGCTTTTGGTGGTTAGCCGGGAATCGATGACCCTTTCGGCCCTTTTTCTGTTTATCCAACCCCTTCTCGGCGCCTTCTTATCGGTATTCCTGGGCCAAACGCGCTTAAGCCTGTCCCTCGTCATCGGCGGGCTACTGGTGTTGGGAGCCATGTTCATCGGCCAAGATGCGCCTCTCTCGTCCCGTCCGACATCGGACTAAGAAGCGCCATCACCATGGCCGCTCGATGCTCCCAGGTATTTTCCATGACCACGGTACGGACCCGGGGCTCCCAATTCTCCCGCATCATGACTCGCACCAATCCGTCGGCCAGTGCGTCAGGCGTCGCCGAAACCGCTTCGCCCACTTGCTGGGTTTTCACCCATTGGGCCGCCTCACCCGGCTCCGTCACGACCACGGGTAACCCGTGAGCCAAATAATCCATTAACTTCACCGGAAACGCGATTTCGTTATAGGCGGTGTGAGGACGGGGAATCACCGCAACCGTGGACGACCATAAATACGGCGAGAGTTCATCCCCGCTGGCGGAGACCACATGGACCCAGTCCGGCCAGGGCTCACGAGGCCATTCCTCCGGTCGCATCACCAATACCAACGACGCACCGGGAATCTGTCGACGCACCCGCGCCATCGCCTCAAGCAATAACGACACCCCGTCATGCGGGCCGCCGGCCCCCACATAGATCACTTGGGCGGTATTTCGGACCCACCCGGGGGGCGGAAACGCCGGAAAGGCCCCCGGCGGCAATAGGGCGGTCATACGTCCGCCGACGACCCGGCTTAACCCCGCCGTCGGAAAAAACAAGACCGTGGCCCACCGTCGGTAGCCCAAAAGGGTGAGATCATAGAGATATTTCATAATTTGCCTTTTCCACCCGGTTTGGGGGTAGAGCCGGGGAAAGCGCTGATACGCATCACGAACAAAAATGCCGACCGGCGTTCGGCGTCGGGCGAGGCGCCACAATACCCATAAATCGGTAAAGGTGGCGGTGGAACTGGCACTTTCGATATAGACGAGATCCACCCGGTCCAATAGTCCTTCCCGCAGGCGATCCCGCAGCCACCGCGACCGCTCTCGGCGACTTCCGCTAATTACGGTCAGACACCCCTCACGGGCCAGTGCACGCGCCATGTGAAAAATCCTGACTTTCGGAGCCCGGTCAAGCCGATCCAGCGGGTAATGGCCGATTAAGAGAATCCGGCGTAACGGTTTCATGCCCGCAGTCCCGCGTGAAAGGCTTGGATCCACGCATCCCCGATGCGATCCCAGGTATAGTGCTCCCGCACGAACCGCTCCCCGTTTTGAGAGAGCACCGTCCAATCGGCGTCCGGCAAATCGGCCAGCTCGACCACGGCCTGCGCCAACGCCTCACCGTCTTCCGGAGGCACCACCCGTCCGGCTCGCGCCTCTTCGACCAATTCCGCCATTTCCCCTTCGCCGCAATAAATTACAGGGATTCCCGCAGCCCACGCCGGAAACACTTTACTGGGCCTGGCTCCGCGAAACAGCGGATGCCGCCGCAGCGGAACCACCACGGCTCGGGCCAGGGCAAAATATTGCGGCATCCGGTCGGCCGGCTGTAAAGGCTCAAACCAAACGTTGGTCAAACCCCGTTGCTCTACCTGCCGGATCAATTCGGCCCGCACCGGGCCGTCCCCCACCAAAAGAAACCGGATGTCGGGGCGCTGCCGGAGATGGTCGGCCGCATCCAAAATTATCGTAAGTCCCTGAGCATAGCCTAAGGTGCCGGGGTATAAAAAGATTTTATAGTTCTCCGGTTTCATGCGCCGACGGAGCTCGCCGTCGGGGTCCCCCCGTCGAAATACGGCGGGATCTACACCATTAGGAAAAAAAAGCAGGCGATGCGGCGGGACTTGTCCGGTATCCCGAATCCCATCCAAAATACCTTGGGTAACACCCGAGACAAACGCGGCGTGCCGGTATAAAAACCATTCCAAACGCCGCGCGAGCCGAATCACCGTCGGTTGCGTCACCAACCCTAACGCCACGGCCGATTCGGGCCATAAATCGGATACCGAAAGAATGTAGGGGACTCCGCGTAGCGTTTGATAGGCCCAGGCTGTCATCCCTAAAAATAACGGAGGGGACTCGACAATCACATAATCGGCTGACCCGGCACGCCAGAGAGCAAAAAACGAGGTCACGACAAAAGAAAAGTAATTGATCAGCCGCAACCAAAACCGGCCTGGCCTGACCCGCCAAATCCAGGCGCGAATCACCGGAATGCCTTGAATCGTTTCACGATAGGCCCTGAGCGATCCCCGTCCGTCTTTTTCTTTGGCACCCAGATGATGAGCTTGGGCGGTGACGACCGTCACTTGGTGGCCATACCGAATCAGTTGTCGGGCCATCGCTTGCAGTCGGATTGACGCCGCACCTGGCTCCGGGGGATAGTATTGGGTAAGCAAAATAAACTTCAACCCGTCCTCCTCCGTGCCGGCCAAAAGTCCCAGGATACCCGGCATCCGCCCATTAGCATACCAAAATCCCCATGAGTCTGTCCCCCGTTTGACAAAGAACCGGAATCTCCGCATAATGGTGACGCTCAAAGGGCACTAAACGCCATAAATCGACATTCGGCGCCTCAGAAGCTATGCGGAGGGTTTCTTCCATGTTTTTCCGTCAATGGTGGGTTATTGCATTGTCCCTGCTTGGGCTGGCCAGTCTGACCGCTTGGTTGTGGTCGTTAAATCCGGCTACGCTCTTGAGCTCCCCCGCCACGGCACCGGCCTATTCCACGGTGTCCATGACGATTCCCCTCGCGTCCCCCTATTCACCCCCTCGAGATGTCGGCGCCATCCGTCGCTTGACTAACGCCATCACGCAACAAAATCGGGTGTTCGTCGAATTAGTGGCCCAAGTGGCCAAAAATCCCGCCGACGATCACCAACTGGCCGTCATCATTCGCCAAGTCGAAAATCGGGCGACGCCGCCTGCCGCCGACACGTTATCCGTGTTACCCGGATCGCCCCCGAATATCACGGCACCGGTCGCGGGTGTCCCGCCGTTGTTACCGACCATTTTAGAGCGGCTGAACCAGGAGCTGAAGACCTTAGAAGCGGCCAACCGGGCCTTACGCCACCTTCTACATACGCCGTCATGATCGCCGATGATAGACACCGGTAAAACGGTGCAACAATCCGTCGAATCGGCGTTGCCGCACGGGATCCGACTTTAAATTCACGTAGGCTCGTGCCGCCAAACGGGCCGCCTGGTCGGCATCGTGCGGCTCAATCCAAACCAGCGCGTCTTCGAGAATCTTCAGCAACGCACCATATTCTTTTTCGCGTAAACGCTGGTGTTCTTGATAGCGGCGCGGCCTTAACAATACCATTAGCCGATCGCCGTTCTCCCCAATAATCCCTCCGGCTTCTTCGAACGCCGCACGGGCAGCCTGGGGAATGTTGTAGAAGCGGACCCCGTCCTCCGCCGTCTCCCACCAGGCACGGACTTGTTCAAAATCTTCGACGCGCTCCCCCGGCATCGTCATCCCCCCATATCCCTCAATATCGTAAGACGGGTAGGAGATAACCGTGACGGCGATCACCAAATGTCCCGCGAAAGCCCAAAGGAGCGCCTCATGCATCGAGGCGCACCAGGCTCACGACTTCTTGAGAAAGAACCGGGTTTTTTTCATGACACGGGTTCCTCATGCGCCCGCCGCTTGCCAGGCCGTCATTCCGCCCACCAAGTTGTAGACGCGGCGATATCCTCGTTGAATCAACATCCGCGCCGCTACATAGCTCCGATGGCCGCTTCGGCAATAGACCACCAGGGGTTGATCGGGAGACGACGGCAGTTCTTCCACCTTTTGGCGCAAATCGTCTAACGGGACATGGAAAAAAGAACCGATACCGCCCGTTTCATGCACTTCGTCGGGGTTTCGCACATCCAACAACATCGGCTTCTCGTCGGCGTTCGCCAACCACTTTTTTAATTCGCCGGCCGTGATGGGGTTGACCAATCCGCGCCGGACGTTGTCGGCCGCCATACCGGTAATGATAACGGCATCTTTGGCGGCTCCAAACGGTGGCGCATACGCCAAATCCAGCTCGCCTAACGCATCGACGGTCATCCGGGCGGCAATCGCGGTCGCCAGTACGTCAACCCGCTTGTCAACCCCTACTCGACCGGCGATTTGGGCACCCAATAAACGTCCGCTTTCCGGATCAAACAAGATCTTCGTCAAGAGGTCTTGGGCTCCGGGATAATATCCGGCATGATCCCCTTTGACGGTGTACATGACTTGATACGCCACATGGCGGGCCGCCGCGGTTTTTTCGGTCAACCCGGTCACTGCCGCGGTATAGGGGTCGACCCGTAAAATGGCCGTACCGAGCGCACCGGAAAGCTCGGCATTGCCCCCCACCGCATTGGTACCGGCCACCCGACCTTCTTTGTTCGCAACCCCTGCCAACGGCCACCAAGCCGGCTGACCGGTCACCAGATCTCGTTTTTCGACCGCGTCCCCCGCGGCAAAGACCTGCGGAATCGACGTCCGCATGCCGGAATCAACCCAAATGGCTCCGGTGGTACCCAACCGAAGACCCATTTGTTGGGCGAGCGTCACGTCCGGACGGACACCTAAGGCAAAAATCACCAGATCGGCCGGGATCACCTCGCCCGACGTCAATCGCACATGGTCATCCGAAATCGCGTCAATCGTTTGTTGTAAGCGCACGTCAATCCCGGACGGTTGAATCCGGGCCAAGAAATATTGGGCAAGATCCACGTCCACCGGGGGCAGGATTTGCGGCGCCCGATCAACGAGGGTGACCGAAATCTGGCGGCGGGTCAGCACTTCCGCCATTTCCAAACCGATAAAGCCCGCCCCCAAAATCACCGCATGCCGGACCGGTCGGGATTCGATATAATCACGTAACCGTACCGCATCCGGTACCGTCCGCAACTGAAACACGTGCTCCCGATCGGATCCCGGCAGGGTCGGCGTCATCGGACGGGCCCCCGGCGCCAAGATGAGCGCATCATACGGGAACCAGGCCGATTCTCCGGTGTCTCGCGATACGCTGAGAACCCGTTGTCCGGCGGTATCGACTTCGATAACTTCTTGATGAGTCAACACCCGCACCCCAAACCGATCCCGAAAACTTTCCGGCGTCTCCAGCAAAAGGTCGTCCACCGACTCGATTTCGCGGCTGACATAGTACGGCAACCCGCAATTGGCAAAGGAGACACCCATGCCCCGCATTCGGGGCACCCACAGGAATGAAAAATGGGGGTGATCGCGCTATGCTGAAGACAACCTCCGGCCGAGATCGGCTTCCCTCTGATGCTGCGAGCTCGCAAAGGAGACGGATTCCGGCCTCGTCGAGCACCCCCGATTGTTGCGCTCCGTCGGCTTGCGCCGACGACGGGTAGCACGCACAGGAGAATTCTTAAGCGCTCCGAGGCTGCCGGGGGCCCGATTATTCCACACGTGTGAGGTGAGTCGCATGGACTTAGAGGTTGTCGTGACCCATGGCGCCGGGTTGGACGTCCACAAGAAGGTCATTGTGGCCACGGTGTTGACGCCGACGGTCAAGGAGACCCGGTCGTTTGGGACCCTGACGCCCGATCTCTTGGCGTTAGCCGATTGGCTGCAATCCTGTGGGGTCACGCACGTGGCCATGGAAGCAACCGGCGTGTATTGGAAGCCGGTCGTGAACCTGTTGGAAGCCTATCCCTTTGAGGCCGTGATGGTTGTGAATCCCCAGCACATTAAGGGCATGCCCGGGCGGAAGACCGACGTGCAGGACTCGCAATGGATCGCTGGATTGCTCCGGATCGGCGCGTTGAAGGCCAGCTATATCCCGCCACGCCCGCAGCGCGAGCTGCGGGAGATCGTGCGCTACCGGACGAGCCTGCAGCAAGCCCGCGCCACAGAAGCCAACCGGATCCAAAAGGTGTTGGAAGGGGCCAATGTCAAGCTCGGGAGCGTCATCAGCGATGTGTTGGGTGTCACCGGCCAGCGCATTCTCGCCGCCCTGGCGGACGGCATGACCGACCCGGCGGCCCTCGCCGATTTGGCCGATCCCCGGATCCGCGCCTCCCGGGACACCCTGATCCATGCCTTGACCGGCTTGGTGACGGCCCATCAGCGCCTGATGCTGCGCGTGCAGCTCCAACATGTGGCCTTTTTGGACCGCCAGATTGCGGCGCTGTCGGAGGAAATCGCCACGCGCCTCGCAAATTTTGACGACGCCCTCACCCGGTTGCAAACCATTCCCGGGGTCGAGCGTCGCACGGCCGAGATCATTATCGCCGAGATTGGGACCGATCTGCAACGGTTCCCGTCCGCCGGGCATCTGGTCTCCTGGGCCGGCTTCAGCCCCGGACAGAACGAGAGTGCGGGGAAAGCACGACCGACGCGCACCCGCAAGGGCAGTAAAGCGCTGCGGGCCGCCTTGACTCAAAGCGGCCATGCCGCCGGCAAGACCCAGACCTATCTGGGGGCGGTGTATCACCGCCTCGCAGGCCGCCGCGGGAAGCAACGCGCGGCCGTGGCGACCGGGCGCCACATTTTGATCGCGGTCTATGCGATCTTACGGACCCCGGGGGCTGTCTACGAAGATTTGGGCGCTACCTATTATGATCAGCGGGATCGGCAGGCCTTGGTCCGCCGGGAAATTCGCCGGCTCGAAGCCTTGGGCTATCGGGTCATGGTGGAGCCGACCTCGGCGGCGAGTTAACACTACCGGCGGTGGTACTCACCGGAATCTATTTTTCACAGGAGACATACGGCCCTTTTTCGATCATGGTGATCTCCGCATGCTCGTCGAGTCGGCGAGCCCGAGTGGCTGCACTGGCTCCACCGGCTACGCCGCCGATAATGACAATTCGTCGCATCGTTAACCCTCCTCCGGTCGCACCAAGGGATACCCGCCGGCCAGCCAGCCGTTAATGCCGTCCAGAACGTTCGTGACCCGGTACCCTTGTAGTGCCAGCCACGCCGACATGCTAAGACTCCGGTTTCCCGACCGGCACATCACGGCATAATGGTGATCACGATTCAATGACGACAACTTATGCGGCAATTGCCCCATCGGCACTAATACCGCCCCGGGCACCACGCCCGAGCGATGTTCGTAAGGCTCCCGGATATCCAGCACCACAAACTGTTCCCGTTGACGGTATAAATCGTGGGCGGTGACCTCCCCGACCACCGGCAGTCCCTGGGCAATCCAATCATGAAGCCCGGCATCCCAGACACACTGAGGCGATAGTCCTAAACCCGCCAGCGCTTTTTGGGCTTCCGCCGCCGTGTCCCGATCCCCAAAAATCCCGAGAGGGGGCCGAGAGCCGCGTAAGGCTCTCGAAAGTTGTTGAGGAAAATCGGGTGACCAGGGGAACCCGTAAGCGGCGGGGACGTGTCCCTTCTGATACGCCTGATCATCCCGGACATCCAGCACCACTAATTCTCCGTTTAGGGCCTTTTGGCACCATAACGGCCAATCGTGTGACGTCTCGATCGCAAATACACCCCCCGTCAAATGGTCATTGGACGACGAGGGAATAATACCCCTAATGGTATCTATAAATCAAGACAGTTCCGGGACATCAACCGACACAAAAACACTTATAAAACAAGGTTTCTAATAAATACTAAGTCCGTTTTTCTATTACGTAACTAGGATACCCTATATAGGTATAAGAAAACGGGAAGGGTTGTCCGAAAACGCTCCGGTGAACATCGATCACCCCGTCCCCCGCGCCTTCGGCCTCGTTGGGCGTCAAGGGTCTTTTGTCGCTTTCGCATGGACCGGAGGATCCTATGAGCATGACCTTTCGATCGCCTTTCGGTGACCATACGCCCGTATAAGACTTTTTTCGACGGCATTAGACTAGGGAACGGATTTCGCCTAATTGAAAGTCGGTGGCAACCTTCCCCTGAATCCCATCTTTCCCCGAGCCACCATCACAGAGGAGCGATAGGGATGGCCCCGATGTTTCGTCGGCTGGTCCGTCAAGCCCCCATCAAGGCATTATGGAACCGGAGTCTCAGGTTATGGCCGATCTCGATCCTTTTGACAATAATGGCCTTGACCCCAGAGCTTATCGATCATCCCGCGTGGTGCGTGTTGGCTGTCCTTCTTATCGGCACGGGTCTTTGGCTCTACCGGAGATACCATCCGACGGCGATTCTCTATCGGACGGCTCAATTCATCGCCCCGCTCTGGACACCTTGGAACCAAGCCGCGTTATTGACCGATGCCGAAGGACGTATCGTAGCGGTAAATCCTGCCGCCGAGCGGGTGACAGGTTGGCCTCAGCCCCAATTGGTCGGGCAACGAGCCCCTATCCCCCCGGCTTTTCCAAGCTTCATCGGCCAGACCTGGCATAGGGTTTTGGAGCATTGCCGCCCGTCGGGAGAATATTGGTGGAGCGAGGAAGACTGGATGCCGATTCGGCAGGGCCGGCGGATCATCGGCTATTGGACGGTTATCCGCGATTTGAGCGAAACCAACCAACGACTAAGGCCCCTGCACGGCTCGCTTGTGGACGAAACCAACTTTCATCACGTGTTTCAGCCGGTTGTCCGGCTTACGACCGGGGAAACCATCGGCTATGAAGCGCTCTTACGGCCCGATTACCACCAACGCCCGTTATCACCGGGAGAATTTTTCGCGCTCATGGTCGAAACCGGGGATCTGGTGCATGCCGATTTATCGGCTCTCGATGCCTTAACCGACGCTCTCCGGCTATGCGATTGGCCTCCCGATATCCGGCTATTCGTCAATGTCCACCCTGCCACGCTCGCCTTCCCCGAGCAATTCTTACCCCGAGCCACGGCGCTCCAAGACGCGGTCTCTCCTCGCCCCGTCGTCTGGGAAATCACAGAGCATCAAACCCATCTTTATGCCGATTGGACCCGACTGGCCGATACATATCCCGGGTTATCTTTCGCCCAAGATGACGTGGGCGCCGGAGACGAAGATTTGCTACGACTGAGTAGAACTCGTCCGGATTGGATCAAACTGGATTCGGCCTGGGTCCATGCAGCCGACCGCCATCTCGCTGCGCGTCAGCTCCTGGCCTCCTTGCTGGAATGGGCGCATCACCAACAGATTCTTGTCATTGCCGAAGGCATTGAAACCGTTCGGCAAAAAACCTGGCTCACCGAACTCGGCGTCGACGGCGGGCAAGGGTTCTATCTCGGTCGGCCGGCCCCACTCATCCCGGCGCATCCTCGGAAACCGATTGGGCCGAAGGCGGCGACAACTCGCCGGACCGATGCCGAGCCATACGAAGAGGGTCACCACGATTGGGAGAACCAAGCCCCCGAGGTCGATCGCCCCACTGGTGCTTAAAAGAAGGCCGACGATCGCCGTCGCCGGCCTTAATGGCGGCGATAAAAAGCGCCGACAGCCCCCCTGTCGGCCGGGCGTCGCGAAAAACCACAGCCAAAAAACAAGCGCCTTATCCACCCGAAAAGGCGCATCGCCGCCCATAACGCCTCGCGAGGACTTCAAAGCCATCCCCAGGGATTCCAAGCCCACCTGACGCAACCATAAGGCGCGACGGGCAGTCTACGACCACCCAAAGTGCCCCTATCCGATAGGGATTATTGACCCATGAGGGAGCGAATCACGCCCTCCACATCCTGTCGATAAGGCAATGATTGTAATGCGCCCGGTCGACTGGCCGCCAGGCTACCGACCTGTACGCCCAGTTGGGCCGCTCGAAACCCATCCCAGCCCTGATCAACCGCCCAGGCCCAAGCCCCATTGAAGGCATCGCCTGCAGCCGTCGGATCCACCGCCTCGATCGTCGGAGCCGGGATATGTCTCACCTCCGCTGGCGGCTCGACAAACAATACCCCGTCCGCCCCCAACGTGACCATGACCAGGCGTAAGTTGGGCCAAACCGAAAAGAGATCAGACGCATGCCGGGTGAGGCGGTCGACATCGTAGGCCCACTCGGGATGACCCAAAAGTTGGGCCATTTCCACTTGATTCGGCGTCAAAACGTCGGCCTGCGAGAGCATGGCGGGCGTCACGCCCGTAACGGGCGCCGGATCCAAGAGAATTAAGCCTCCGCGTGCCCGCACACGCTCCATGGCCGCCACCGACATCTCCGGCGATATTTCCCCTTGAACCAAGAGCATGGACGCCGTACCCAAAACCTCGGCGACCCCCTCCCGATCGTCTGTCGTCCAATCCCGGTTAGCGCCTGGCACATGTAAAATATACTGAACCCCGGGGGCAACGACGGGTACGGCGTACGATGTGGGCGCGGAGGGACTTTGTAACACCGTGGTGACATCCATCCCTTCTTGACGTAAGCCGTCCCGGAGAAATTGCCCTAAGGGGTCCGTCCCGACTTTGCCGATTAAAACCGGATGGCCCCCTAATCGTCGTATCTGCACCGCTTGATTGGCGCCCTTGCCACCGACATAGAAACCCGACCGCTCGGCCAGGATGGTTTCCCCGTTAGCGGGTATGTGCGAGAGCCAAATCGGCAAATCGACAACCAGGCTTCCCAGCACGACAATCCGTAACGCCATATATCCCCCTCGTCCTACCGTGCAAGCAGCTCCGCTAAATCGACCCAGTCCATCGGTACCCGGGGACTTTCCGCCAATACGGTGGCAAGCGGCGTCAGCGTCAAGTTCCCCTGCACTTGGCCGATCATCACCCCGTATTGGCCGGCGTCTAAGGCGTCAACCGCTTTGTTGCCATATAAGGCGCCTAAAATACGATCGGTCGCACTGGCCGGTCCCCCTCGCTGGGTATGACCCAGCACGACCCAGCGGACATCGAATTGCGTCCGTTCTTGAATGCCGCGAGCCACTCGATCGGCGTGATCAGCACCTTCCGCCACGATAATGAAACTGTGTTTTTTACCGCGCCGTTGCGTTTCCGTCAGTCGATCGGCCAGCTCGTTCAGGTCAACCGGCCGCTCGGGAATAATCACCGCTTCGGCGCCCGCCGCCAATCCCGCGACCGCGGCCAAAATTCCGGTACGGTTACCCATCACCTCGACTACGAACACCCGCTCATGGGCCGAAGCCGTATCGCGAATTTTGTCGACAGATTGGACCACGTTATTCACCGCGGTGTCGAATCCTAGACTCCAATCGGTCCCGGCAATGTCGTTATCGATACTGGCGGGAATCCCGACCACAGGAATACCTGCCGCCGACAAGGCTCCGGCACCGGCCAACGATCCGTTGCCGCCGATGACAATGAGCCCGTCCAAGTGCCAAGCTCCTATTTGCTCCATCGCTTGACGCCGAACCGCTTCGTCCCGAAATCCGGGAAACCGGGCCGTATGTAACATCGTTCCTCCGGCCATGAGAATATCGGCCACCGACGATCGGTCGAGCATATGTCCCCAACCTTTGACCAATCCCTCATAACCGCGTTCAACCCCAAACACTTCATGCCCTTTAGCCAAACCGCTACGCACGACCGAACGGATAGCCGCATTCATCCCCGGCGCATCACCGCCCGACGTTAGCACACCATACCGCACCGTCCCCTGCCTCCTCTCGTTGTTGGACCATTGATGGGGAAAATGTTAAATTCCTGAGAGAAATTCCGGATAGGGCGGCATTTTCCTGCCGGATGCGGCCGATGTGCGAGAAGTTTTTTCTCTCCGGAGATTTCCTGCCCCGACATATCCTGGCGACACGGGAATGGACACAATACAGTACAATAAAAGTAACGATGGTCAAAAAGACCGGGATCGGCAAGGAGGAATCCGCAATGCAATGGTGGTGGCTTATCTGGGGCGGTGTCGTAGGCGAATACTGGTCCGACGATTGGCAGCTCGGCGTTGCGGATTTAGGGGGAGAATTGGCGGTTTTATATTACCGGGACGAAGACGGTCTTCTCACCGTAGTTCTTGATCGTCCGTTGGTGCGCTATCTCAGGCAAAACCGCCGACTCAATTGGATTACACGCGCCCTAAGGGACTTGCTTCAATCGTTGCCGGCCCATGGGGATGCCCCCAGCCGGGGCGTGGCCATTCCCGAACGCTGGCGAACCGCGCGCCACACCCCATATCACGTGCTCCGCACCTCCACGGCATCGGGCCGACGGCGCCTGCGCTGGTTTTCTTAACCTAGCGAGCTAAATCCGGGCGATACGAGCCGGGCTCGGTCCGCATGCTGATTGCCCAGCGGTTCCACGCGTTAATGGCAATGACGGCCGACGTCAAAGCCACGATTTGCCTCTCCGAAAAGTGCGCCAAAAGCGCCTGGTATAAGGCATCCGGTACGCCGGCGGACAGATTCGTCATTGCTTCAGCCCAGGCAAGGGCCGCCCGTTCCGATTCGTCATAAAATGGCGCCTCATGCCAAACCGCTAGCGCATAAAGCCGCTGCTCCGTCTCTCCAAGTTGCCGGGCTTCTTTAGTATGCATATCTAAGCAAAACGCACACCCATTCATCTGGGATACTCGGATTTTCACCAACTCCAAAAGGCGCCGCGACAATCCGGCCCGATGACTGACCGCCTCCAAACTGAGCATGGCTTGTCGCGCTTCCGGCAAAATACTTCCCCAATCAATCGCGGACATCGGTCTCTCCTCCTGGGTTTTTTGTATGTGAATCCGGTTGTCGCGGTCATCCGAACTGCTCAAGCCGTTCCGCCGCGGCCTATGGAATGGGGATGCCGCGATCCAATGATGCAGCACGCCGGCCGGCTGTGCGTGAGTTGAAAATTATTGTATCATCCCGTTCAATTCGAGGTGTCCACAATTTAGACTAACATCCAGACAACGCCATGGCTTAAGCCCGGCGCCTAACCGGCGTCATCGCGCGGGGTGTCTGGATTGGCGGCCAGTTTGATCCGACGCAGACGTTCCGGGGTAAGTTGCGGAAAATTGCGATATACTGAGATCAAGGGGTGATAAGGGTTATGGGCTATCCTGTACGATTTACGGCAGCCATTACGCACGAAGGACCGTGGTATGTGGCGCGCTGTTTGGAAGTCGACATTGCCAGTCAAGGAGAATCTTTGGAACAGGCCCTGGACAATCTTCGCGAAGCGTTAGAATTATATTTTGAAGATAAGCCGCTGACCGAGTTGCCAATGACCCCGATTTTAGCCCCGGTTACGATCGAATTGCCCCAACCATGAATCCACGTCTGCCGATTCTCTCGGGACACGAGGTGGTAACGGCTTTGAAACGGGCACAATTTATCCCTATCAGCCAACGAGGTAGCCATCTGAAACTTCGTCACCCCGATGGACGTACAGTCATTGTGCCCATGCATCATGAACTCGCATTGGGTACCTTGTCTTCCATCTTGCGGCAAAGCCAATTGACGCTCGAAGAATTTCAGCGCTTGCTCTGAGATTCCTATGCCTAAAGGCCGGGGCTTGACGCCCGATTTGGGTAAGTCCGCGTGCCTTTGGCCAATGCCGCTATGGTGCCCCTGTTTCAGGCCTGGATGACGCCAGACCCGTTCTAGGACCGCGAGCCCGAACCGTGTTACATCCCACAAGCGGGTTCGAATCGAATGGGGCACCAGTCCACCGGCGCCTATGGGCCGCCGCTGGCGGCGCATTGGCTCCGACAACAACCGGGCGTGACCGTGATCATGATCAATCCTTTTCATATGCGCCAACTCGGATGCCGGAGCTGGGCTGATTGCTGACCCTGGTCGGCCACGTTATCGGTTCACGAGCCGAGCCTATCCCATCAATACTTTAATGCCCATCAATCACACACGATTCCCGCCGCCAAGGTGGGAATCGTTTTACGGTTACCGTTAAGTGCGATGACTATCCCCTTCTCTTCGCAAATGCAGCCAATGGACGTAATGATGTGTAGGGATGCGGTAGCCTGTGCCGAACCGATGGTCCCCGGTGTCCCCGGTCCTTCCCGTGCTTATGGTGTGACCACAATTTCACCCACCGCGCCTTTCTCGACATCACGGAACGAATGGGTCAAAAACTTATAGGTGCCCGGTTGCTGAAAGGTCACGGTAATCAAAGCCCCGTCTCCCGGCGCAATGGAGTAGGTTTGCAAATCATGAAAGACTGTCTCCACACTGCCGCTGGGCTGAACGGACGACATAATTGCCCCGATAATATGAAACGCCGACCATTCGTTGGGACCGGCATTCACCACGGCAAACTGGACCGGCTGTCCCACTTTAGCCGTTAGGGGATGGTCCAGATATTGATCGGCCATCCCGTTAAACGTCACATACGTCGGAGATCCGTTTAAAAGCGCGTCCCAATTGCTATAGAACTCGCTTTGCACCAGATGATATTGCGGTATCACCGGCGTCGTGTGGGCCGGATTCACCATAATCTCCCCATACATGCCTTTTTCCATGTGCAACAGATCGGGCTGGGTCGCACAATGATACATAAACACGCCGGGTACCTCCGTCACAAATCGAATCACCCGGCTTTGACCCGGTAATACATCGACATAGTTGGCGCTGGGGGCAATTTGAGCCGCGTGCAAATCAATCGAATGGGGCATCCGAGGATCGATATTGTGCAGAATCAACGTCACGTGGTCCCCTTGATCGAGCTGAATGACCGGCCCGGGTACCGTGCCGTCAAACGTCCAAGCGGCCCAGCGCACACCGGGGGCGATCGTCACCACCCGCTCTTCCGTATACATATTAATCGTCACGTTTTGCCCGTGACGGACTTCCGTCATGGGCTTGATCGGCTGATTGAGTGCCGCCATGCCCATATTCATCGCCCCAAGCCCCATGGTATTCGTCGAGGGCGCAGACGGCGCCGACGACGTCGGCCCTTTGGTTCCGCATCCGGTTAACCCGGCGGCAAGTGCGGCGGTAACGGCAAGAGAAATCCAGGGTGTAGTCCGCATCAAGAAAAACCTCCTTAGCCAAGGCCTCTTTTCCTCAACACTATCCCCTTCCCCGTCAAACCCTTCCGTGATCGCAATCACAAACGCCTATCGCCCTATCCGCTCGACCGAAAAACGCCAGATTTTCGTGATGTGATGTCATCGTGGCCGGCTCACCCGGGATGGATATCCATCTATGGTCTGGTTCTCGCCTAAACGAGCGGCTCCGCCACCCGTGACCAGAAAAATACCTTGCGGGATGGAGGTACCGCTGGATGTGGGGATATGGAATAAACGTCGGGACCATTCTAAAGACGCTGGCAGATCCTTCGCTGATCAACGTCCTGCTCGGTTAACAGAATGGTCTTCATACGTTGAAGCCCCCTCTTGGGGGTCTTCCAGAGCCAACGGCGACTGTACGGCTTGATACAAGGCGGGTATCGGTAACGATCAGAATCGTTCGGTATTCCCCAACAGCCGCATCAATGAGGCCATCCTGCAATACGATCAATCGTGTCGAGCCGTTTTACGTGCCTCGGTTATAAACTCTGACGCCAAGCAGGGGTACCCCGATTTTGACGGCTATACAATCTTGTACGGTCGAAACGGATATTGCGCCACCATGATGAGGATCCGGCGGTTCTTCAGAGAAACACCCGCCAAAAGGCAAGAACTCGATGTAACGGCACCCTGGCGTCTTGGCAACCCCATTTGACCGGGCCGGCGGTACTTTCGGTCGTCACATATTCGGCCGATATTTAATCTCGGCCGCCTGGCGCCGTCCAGCAGTGCATTGGAAGGGACGATGCGATAGTATTGTCTTGGGAACCTATCATCGTTACACCTCGTCTAAATCGCCAAACTGCAGCGCGTCCAATTCTTCAATCCGAAATGGATTGTCGGTCCATCGAATCTCAAAGCTCCGCATGAGACAGGCGGGGTTTTCGTGGACTTTCACGACTTTACCGATTCGTTTTCTTTCCGGATCTCGCGGGTCGGCCACCCAATCGCCCTCCGAAATCGCCATGACCGCCACCTCCCATGAATTCGATAAACCGCACCACGTGGCCGCTAAATCGAAAGTAGTCCGCCAACGGCACGATGTCTTCGTCATTCATGCCTCGTTTGATCACCACGTTACCCTTAACCGGGGTCAAGCCGGCGGATGTCGCCGCTTGAATTGCCGCCAGAACCCGCTCCACCGGAAAATTTACTCCGTTAATGCGGCCGAAACGCCGAGAATCCAGAGAATCCAAACTCACGGTCACGCGGGTTAATCCCGCCGCCTTAAGCCGTAGGGCTTTGGCCATATTCAAGGTCGCGCCGTTGGTTGTCAGGGCGATCTCCTCAATCCCCTCAATCCGGGCCAGGTCGCCCACCAAGTCCTCCAGGTCCGGCCGCAACCACGGCTCACCCCCGGTGAGCCGAATTTTTCGTACCCCCAGTCGGACAAAAATCTGCGCCAAGCGAACGATTTCCTTGCCCGTCAGTAAGGCCTCATCCGGCAGAAAATGGGCGGCCGTACCGAAAACTTCCCGAAGCATGCAATAGACACATCGAAAATTGCACCGATCCGTCAGAGAGATTCGCAGATCCCGCAACGGCCGTCCCAACTAATCGATTACCGCCTGCATTTTAGAAGGCTCCCGGCTTAAAAGCCCAAATCAAATCAAACACCCGTTCAACCACCGGCGGCGGGGAGACATCTTCCCGCAAACCTCGACTAGCCGGTCCACCGATACTTTGAATGAGGGCCCGCATCGCCTCCGGGCTGTCCAACCGGATCTCGTCGCGGTAAACCGCCGTAGCGCCAATCTGAAATCCCGTCCGTAAAAGCGCATCGTGAATCCGCTTTTGACCGCGTTGGAAAAAGTCGCCCGGGCCGTTTAATTGGCGCATAATCATCCGCACGAAGGGATTTCCGTCGGCACTCACCGCATAGGCAAAGGTGCCGCCGGGTTTCAGGGCGCGAAAGATCTGGTGCAACAACGGGTCGATGTCTTCCACCAGGTGCAACACCAATAAGGCGGTAACCCCGTCCAACATGGCCGTTGGCCACGGCAGGCGCAAAACGTCCCGTTCTATGTACCAGGCGGCAAACGAAGGATCCTGACGTTCCCACGCGTGCTGGATCATCCGCCGCGCCTGATCTACGCCGAACACCCATAGGGGTTCCTGAGCGGTCTCCCGTATGGCTTCAACCATCGCGCCCGTTCCGGTTCCCACATCCACCCAAATTTGTCCGCCCCGGAGCGTCAATCCTTGGGCCAGCGCTTTCCCGACGGCGCGATTACGCTCTTCCATCATGGCATGATATCCTTGCACACGCTCCCCGAAGCCTAGCGGATCCTTTCCGGGTTCCAGCAGCACATAGGTACAATCTTCCAGGCATTCGAGCCGTGCCGACGAATCCAGCGGGTAGACTTCCGGGGCCCGAATCACCTCCACCCCCCTGGGCCCGGGGATCCATCCGATGCGCCCGGCCCTCGGTAAGCCAAAGCCAAAGCGGCGACGTCGCCGGGATGTCGAGGGTTGACCCCTTCGCCACCCGGCCGGTTTTAACGACCGTCGTCCCCGCCAGCCGTTCCAACGATAGGGGCTTCATGATCTGGTCCCTCCTCTTCGGTTGCTTGTGCCCATTGCGTGAGCCGTTGAATGACGCCACGAGTTAATCGGCTCGGCGTTGATGAGCCCGCCGTGATCGCAATCCGGCGAAATCGGCTCCAGTCGTACTGCGTCAAGTCATGGGCGGAGTCCACGCGAAATGCCGGGATACCGCCTTGGCGCGACGCGACCTCCACAAGCTTTTTGGTATTATTGCTGCGCTCGTCGCCGACAACGACCACTGCGTCGACCCGGCGACTGACGTCATATACTGCACGCTGCCGTAACTGGGTAGCCGGGCAAATTTCGTTAAACACGATAACCGACGAATACCGGGCACGAATGGCATCAACCACATCTTGGGTATCCCATTGACTCAGAGTCGTTTGGGTCACCCACTATCGGTGTTTACGCTTACGAAGGCCAATGTGCGCGCAATCCGGCGGGGGCAACGAGCGTCCGTCTTCCCGACTCCAAGTGCCAAGGGCCAATCGGGGAACCATAGATCGTGCCAAAACGCACCTTCAGCACAATTAGGTTCCCGCGCCACCAACGACACAGGCCGCCGTTTACACAAATCCAAAATAGCGTTTGGCATCGTCCAACATCATCGACGGATCCCAGGGCGGCGACCAGACCACATTGACGTTCGCCTCTTTGACACCGTCCAGAGCCATCAGCCGCTCGTAAGTGCCCTCTTTAATGTAGTTTGTCGCGGGACACCCCGGTGTCGTCATGGTCATCACCAAATCGATGACCCCGTCGTCCTTGATGTCAATACCGTAGATCAGTCCCAAATCGACGATATTGTACCCCAATTCGGGATCAATCACGTCTTTAAGCGCTTCGCGGATCACATCTTCTGTCAGCTGGCTCATCTTTTTGAACCTCCCCCATTCTTAACCGCCGGGACGGCCGGCGAACCCTCGGCCATGCCCAAATCCGGTTCCTGACCGTGCCGAACGTGCCATAAAGCCCGTGCAATATCTAATGTGGCAAGCAAGGTCCCCAGCATGCCGACTTGAAAGAGCCATTCGCGTCTTAGCGCCAAGCCGACCGCCGCGACCACCACCGCCACAAAGTAAACGACGTAAGCCGGCTCATCCCGCGATTCCCGGACTAAATCCTGCACCCGGGGGGTTCGTTGCCGCCCCATTTTCTTGCCGTACCGCTCGATCCACGTGAGAAACGGCAAAATTTTATATAACTGGGTCAGCCCCAGCCCCCCGAGCCACCCGTAGAGCCATAACAAGACCATCGCGGCGGCCCATTGGTGCCATTGGTGCAAGATGCCCACGATAGCGGTCAGAATCAGGGCGATCCCCAACGTGGCCAATGCCCACCGGGCGTTTCGCGCGTTCAATTCCATTTGTCGGCGCTTGCGGTCACGGTACAGCCGGACCATATCCACCAAAAACATCGCCAATCCAAGCCATCCGAGCGTCCAACCGAGCTGATTAAGCCAGGACCAGGGACCCCATTGCGCAATCCAGGCCAGAAGCACGCCGAATCCTGTGAGCCCTAAGACCGCCCAGCCCCAAAATCCTCGATGTTCCGGCGCCAGGGTGAACATCGCCAAGAGTTTGTAAGACACTCCCAACGCCGTCAGCGTAAGCCAACCCACAATGCCGCCGATCACATGCGCGACCAACCCTTGACCGAAAACCGCCGGTCCCACCACCGGCCCTAACGCGCCGGGACTTTGGAAACCGATGGCGAACGTGAGGCCGAGCGATACGGTCAACAAGAGGAAAAAAAGCCCGCCGGCAATGAGCCATTCGTGAAAGGCCCAAGGCCAGGCCCGTCCCAACGTCATGCCCAAATTAACCAGGGCCAGGATTACCCCCAGCACAATCAAGGTGCCGCCGGTCGGCAAGGTCCACATTGTACCGAAGAGCACGCCGCTTGGAAGGGACAAAAATCCGACCAGCAAGAAGGCAAGCCCTCCCAAAATCAAGGCCAATGTCCATCCGGTCAGCGCTTGGCTTGCCAACTCCTGAGTGGTTAGCACCGGCACGAATTGTTGTAAGGCCCCTAACATGAGGATTGTCATCCACCCGATCGTCGTCAGGTGAACGGCCACCAGCACCCAACCGGTCGCCAGGCCGGCCAAGGGATCGGAAATGCCCGTCACCCATAACAACTCCGCCAGCACCAACGATCCCAAGGCGGCAATAAAATAAGGTACGCTCCAACGGGAGACTTTCACGCCGTACAATGCCATCACCTTCTTTAACGTGACTTGAGTATGGCGCTTTCAGGGCGAAAACATCGTGATCCAGATCACGGCCGGCGAAATTCCGTGGGGGTCAAGGTGCCCGTCCCTCGCAAAAAGAGCGGAACAAAAGATTTTAATGCCTAAACGTCCAAGTTCTCGCCGCCTGGTCGCGACATTCCTCCTCTAGGCGGTCCCATCGGTGAGGCATGCTAACCAAACGCGTGCAAGGTACCCTTAGGGCATCCTGCACGCGACCGAACGGCGTTTCCGTATCTGAAGTTAGGCGCGATATTGGTTCCGGGCGCGATATTGCATGGGGGCTCGCCGCGGATAGGCCACGGGTACACTCCAAATATGCACGAGACGCGTAAACGGCGAAACGGCAAAGAGCAAAAACGCCAATTCAATGTGAATCTGGAACAACAGCGGTACATGCGCCATCAATGCCACTCGGGGGTGAAGCGTCAAGAGACCACGCACCCAAGGTCCGACGGTATGGCGATATCCGTACGGCCCATAATCATTGTCGTGAATACCGATGGCCGCATCTTCCGGACTCATCCACCCTCAGGAGATAACCATAATCAGCCAATTTATAAGAGGGGGACACGGAGAGCCGGAAAGAACGGCCCCTTGGAGCGAGGTAAAGCCTCTTCCTCTGTTGCCGATTGCCGGCCCAGATATGCCCCCTACTGTAGGCGGTTAAGCATCAAACTATTTTGGCGGTTTTTGACGCGTTACCGTCCGGTCATTCGGCCCTTCTGATCAATGACCACGATCCCAAACCTCTTTTATACCAATTAGAGGCCGAGCAGCCCGGCGTATTTTCGGTCGAATATCAAGAACGTGGGCCGGAACGATTTGCCATTTTGCTCACGCGGAATTAGAATCGAGCTTCCCCTCTTGGCGCCTTCGGGCGCTTTTTGCTTATCCGGATGTCGATAAAGGACGCGGCTTTAGCTTACGCACAAGGGCCACCAAAATAGCGACCGTCAGGATGATCACGCCGAGTCCCAAGACGGCTACGCCTGTCCGGGCGACGTCAACGGCAGAAATCGTCCACCCGACGACCCACAAAGTGACCCCGGGAATGGTCGACGCGGCCACGACAAATGACCAGCGAGGCGGAAAAATGTCGGTCAGGCGTGGCATCTTGCCTTGCCCATGGACGTGGGAATAGCGATGAAGCCACAACAAAAAGGCGATGATTTTCTGCACGAAACCTAAAAAAGAGAGACCGACCCACCCCACGACATAGGCGACCAATATCGCACGCCACCACTGAACCACGTTTAGCCACGTCATGAGGCCTCCGATCCAGGCAAAACCGGCAAAAAGCCCACCGACTGCCGGTAACCATAAGGCCGGTTCATGGCGAAAAAGACGGTTAGCCCGGACCAGTCCCAAGATATCCCAGGCCCAAGTTCCCCAAGCCCCCATTGCCAATAGCCAGGCGCCGATAAAGCCTGCCCGCCACCCCATAAAGCCGCTGACGATGCCGGTGATCACGGCACTTTGTTGTAAACCATACGTCCATTGCCACCACTGCGGTTGTTTGCGCGACGGCAAAAACATCAGCCATAAGCGATAGCTCACACCCATCAACAAAAATCCCAGCCAGCCGCCGAGTCCCACGCTAAAGTGCACCCAAAGCGGTTTAAGAGGCGTCACGGGAAGGCCAAGATATCCCCACGCAAGCCAGCTACCCATGCATGCCGTCAAAACCAAATAGGCGACCGCCGTCGCGATAAACAGAAGCGGTATGGTCCAGATCTTTTGTCTCACCAGACGGCTTGCGATAAGAACGGCAAAGCCTAAGATCGACAATAAAAGCAAACTTCCCCCGGCGGCAAGCCAGAGCGGCCGAGCACGCACCAATCCCCCAATAAACCCGGCTAATCCGGCAAGATACCCTATCCCCTGGGGCCATATCCACCGGGGCGATATCGGCGGCTGATTCGTCAGCACCGGCGTCAATTGATATAAGGCGCCCATCATGACCAAGGTTAAAAAGCCCAAGGTGAACCCGTGTACCAATGCGACGACGGGCCAGGACGAAGGGGGAAGCTCGACTATCGTCGAGCCCGACGTGAACACCACGGCGAGCCCTATTGCCAGCAGGCCAAGGCCGGTGAGAAAAAACACAACGGGAACGACCAATCGGGCGGTCCGGTCGGTATGGATCTGTCCTACCCGCATAGGCTGGCCTCCCTCTTCCATAAGGGTCTACAGATCTTTTAACGCCCCCACCAACGCTAACGCCAGCGCGGACGCGGCCAACCGATGGCGGCTCTGGCGGGGAAAAATGCGATAATCGCCGGGTCCTAACCGGACGATTGCGCCCTCCACTTCGGTTTCGATCTGCCTTCTACGACCCATATCCACTCGGTCCGATCGGGATGGGTATGTGCGGGAAAAGATGCGCCGGCCTCAAACTTCATCAGCTTAACCGCCCCTCCCGATCGCTCGACGAGAATCTTTTGCGATGTCCCAAATTTGCCTGGCTCAAACGGTCCCCATCGGTCGTCTGTCGCCATATTCATCCCCCTCCGAATCTTATCTCTATCCCCAACCGTAGGGAACCGCCCCGTCCCGTACTGTGATCCTCATCACACTAAAGGGCCCGCCCGTTTTACTCCCCTTGGCATCCCGAAAATGGTGACCGGGATCACGATAGGGGCCCGGCTCGAGCGAGATACTTATTCTACGATGACGGCATTTTTGGTAAGGAGGTCCTTTATGACAACATCCGCTCCCTGGATTCGGGCCTGCCGGGTGGACGATATTGACCCGGCCATCCCCTACTTTGTCGAAATCAATAACCAGCCCCTGGCCTTATACCGAGTGGGAGACGATGTCTTCGCCACCGACGACACCTGTTCTCACCAGGAGGCGTCGTTATCCGAGGGCAGCTACGCCGGATATATCGTCACGTGTCCGCGACATGGCGGCCAGTTTGACATCCGCACCGGTCAGGCGGTCAAAATGCCGGCCGTGAGTCCGATTACGGTGTTCCCGGTTAAAGTCGTCGATGGCGATGTCTACGTCGCCGTCGATAAATCGGGGCCTCTAGACTAAGTAGCCCCCCGACACCACACGGACATCGGAAAGTGAACATCAAAGCAAGGCCATAGACACCGATATTGCCAACACCAGTTTACGAAAATGGAGGGGAGATTGATGGACCTCATTGCTCGCTTGACCGAAGAACATCAGGACTACGTCATAAAGCTTTCGACCTTGGCCGAAACCATTGAGGGGATCCGGATTAATGGTCGCGGCGATTATTTCATCGAGACTCTAGATGGATTGTTGGTGCCTTTAACCAGCCAGTTAGACGACCATGCCCGTCGGGAAGAGGATTTTCTTTTTCCCCGCATCTTAGAGAGGGCCCCTGACAGTCCCATACCGGTCATGTTAGAGGACCATGAGGCCATTCGCGAAGCGAGTCAAGGGTTCGCCAGGGGGTATCTCTTGTGGCGGGACGGCGATGACGACGCCTTTAACCGGTGGGTGACATTTGCCGAAACCCTAAGGGGCACTTTTTCGGCGCACATGCAAAAAGAAAATCTGATTTTGTTCCCGCTGGCCCGACGTGTACTGAGTGCCGATGAAATCGCCCGCTTGGTCCCGGACGAGTCGCGGTGAGTACTATGCATATTCTCTTGCGCCATCGGGACATTCCCGACCTCTATCGTCTCCCCGTTTACCAAGCCCACCGGGGATACGAAGGCTTACGCCAAGCACACCAGATGGCTCCGGCCACCGTCCGCGATGTGGTGACCCGCTCAGGTCTTCGCGGTCGCGGCGGAGCGGGATTCCCTACCGGTCGTAAATGGAGCTTTCTGGATTACCAGGCCCCGGTGCGCTATTTCGTGGTGAATATCGACGAGGCCGAACCCGGAACATTTAAAGATCGGGAATTAGCGGAGCATAATCCGCACCAAATCATCGAAGGCGCCTTGATTGGCGCGTATGCCATAGAAGCGCCGGCGGCTTTCATTTTTGTGCGCGGCGAACTCCTGACGGCCTATGAAGTCTTGGTCCGTGCCCGTGACGAGGCCCGGTCCGCCGGCCTCATCGGCCCCTCTACGGCCGAAGTGTACATTTATCGAAGCGCCGGCGCCTACATCTGTGGCGAAGAGACGGCCCTTTTGGAATCGCTCGAAGGCAAACGCGGCCATCCCCGCATTAAGCCGCCGTTTCCGGCTCAATCCGGGCTTTATAACCAGCCCACGGTGGTAAACAATGCCGAAACCGTCGCCAACTTGCCGCCCATTCTATCCAATGGGGCCGACTGGTACCGTCAATGGGGGACGGAAGCATCTCCCGGGATCAAAATCTTTTCCTTGAGTGGGCGGGTCATGCGACCGGGTAATTACGAGCTGCCGCTTTCCACTCCCTTACGGACCTTAATTGAAGACTACGGAGGAGGAGTTGGCCCAGGACGTCATGTCAAGGCGGTCATTCCCGGCGGAAGCTCGGTTCCGTTACTGCCGGCCGAGCAACTGGATGTTTTACTGGACTACGAATCGTTACAAGAAGCCGGTTCGATGCTGGGATCAGGCGGTGTCGTCGTGCTCGATGATCAGGTCTGTATCGTGCGCGCCGCCGCACGCCTGATGAAATTTTACCGCACCGAATCATGCGGCAAATGCACCCCGTGTCGCGAAGGCACCTATTGGATGGCGGATATTCTCGATCGCATCGAACGAGGTGAAGGAACCTCTCGCGATTTCGACCTGTTGCCCGACATTGCCGACAATGTCGGCGGAAAGTGCCTGTGTCCATTGGGCGATGCGTCGCTACCGTTCATGCTCAGTGCCATGAGACATTTCCGAGAGGAATTCGTCGCTCACATTGACCGCCATCGTTGTCCCCTGGCCGGCTAAAAATCTAGGCCTTCTCCCGATTACCCGTCTTGACCCGGTGTCCACCACTGCCACCAGACGGAGCGCCGAGATTTTTGAGACTTCACCTGATAAAGGGCGATGTCGGCATGGCGTAGAAGACCGTCCGGATCACCGGCATCGTCGGGGTACCGTGTCAACCCGATGCTGAGCCCCATTTGGCGGACGCTTCCGTCGGGAAATTTTACCGCCTCAAAGGCTTTTTGTATCGCGGCCCACCGCGTGTCGACGGCGGACTCGTCACCGGCATCGGTGACCACGACGACAAATTCATCGCCCCCTAACCGGGCCGCCAAATTATCCGGTCCGACCGCTTGGCGCAGGCGATCGGCCACCTGTCGCAGCAACTGGTCTCCTGCCTCATGGCCCCAGGTGTCATTCACGTGTTTAAAATCGTCCAAGTCCAAAACGCCGACCACCACCCGGCTCGCTTTCGCGTCCGCTTCACGAAGGGCTTGGTCCAGATATTCGGCTAATCCCAGTCGATTAGCCAATCCGGTCAACGGGTCATGCCGCGCTAGAAAAAATTGCCGTTGATGTTCTTCGTTTAAGCGAGCTTTCAGATCCTGCTCGTCCAATCCTAACCCGATCAGACGGGCAATCTGCGCCACTAAATTCAACACCTGATGATCAAAAATGTCGGGCGTGGTACTGACAACCGCCAATGTCGCCCATTGTTGGCGATTGCGGAGAATAGGCACCGCCGCTCCCGCAGCCCAGGCTTTTTTCTTGAGGAAATCCTCCCAGGGAGCCATTTCCGGCGCATGCCGATGATCATTATGAAAGTGAATGCGTCCGGTTCGCCAGGCTTGGACTACCAAGGGGCCGGGATTTTGATCCAACGACAAGCGAAATTGCTTAAGTTCTTGGGACCCGGGTCCGGCCGCCGCCAACACCCGAAAGATCCCGGCCGGGTCCGGCCGACCAATCCACGCCACCTGGAAAATCCCGCTATGCGCCAATTGCCGACAGACACGAGTCAATAACTGCCGCTCGTTCGACGCCCGAATCAAGACATTGCTCGTCGCGGCCAACGCCCGGTATAACCCTTGGGTCCGAGTCAAGCGTGCGACCGTCACCGCCAGTTCACTTTGGGCCTGACTTAGGCTGTCCGTCAGGTGAATCCGGTCCAACACGCGCCCTAAGTCCTCGGCGATGACCCGAAGGAGGCTCACTTGCTCCGCCGTAAAGGGATTCGACTCGCGATGATAAAGCCAGAAGTAGGCATCCAGCCGATTGCGATGCCAAATCGGCAAAGCCGCTGCCGAGCGCACGGAATGCCCGGGGAAACAATCCTCGAGCGGCTGAAACCGGGAGTCAGCCATCCATTCGGGAAAAAGCCGAAGGGTCTGGTCAGAATCCGGGAGCGGCGGGGTCTTTTGCCAAAGACAAGGCCCGGCACTCCGCTCCCCTGCCTCCGCCAAGCACGTCCATCCACCGGTCGGTTCCAGGCGGCCAATCCAGGCATAGTGCATCCCGAGCGTATCGACCACCCGTTGACAGGCTTTGGCGTAAAGTGCTTCTCGCGTTGTGACCGCCGCCTCCGCCAGCGCCGTTCCCTCCCCTCTAATAGGCTCCCTGGCGTTTAAATACCGCCCGTACCGTTAGCCATAAAATCTTCAAGTCGAGTCCCAATGACCATTCCTGACAATACTGCAAATCGTAGCGTAAGGATTCCTGAGTCGTCAGATCACCGCGCCCCATCACCTGGGCCAATCCGGTCAAGCCCGGAAGGCATCGATGGCGACGATGGGCTTCGGGGGGGTAGAGTAACACGATTTCCGGGATTTCCGGCCGCGGCCCGACTAAAGACATCTCTCCCTTTAATACATTGACTAATTGGGGCAACTCATCCAGTGACGTATTGCGCAAAAACCGACCAAACGGTGTAATCCGGGCGTCGTGATCATCTTGAAACCGATAATGTTCCAGGGCCTCGGTGGTTTGGGGAGCCACCCACAACTTTTCCGCCCCCTCGACCATGGTGCGGAATTTATAGAGCACAAACGGGCGACCATAGCGACCAATCCGAGTCTGGCGAAAGATCACCGACCCGGGCGATTCCCGACGGATGCGCCAACTAATCCACCCCATAAGCGGTAACGTCACCACAAACAACACCAGGGCCACCACCATGTCGAAAGCCCGTTTGACCAGGAAATCCGGTTTGTCCACTATCTCACCCGACGCGCCAAGACCCGTTGAACCGCCTCAATCACATCATTGACATCGTCATCGGTCATCGACGGATAGAGAGGTAAAGAGATTTCGGCCGCAAAGAATCGATCGGCTTCGGGATAATCGCCGACTTTCCATCCAAACCGTCGTTGATAATAGGTGTGATGGTGCACCGGAATAAAGTGCACGGAGGTGCCGATGTTTTCTTGCCGTAAGTCTTCAATTACGGTCGCCCGGTCACAGGTTAATTCATTTAATTGCAGCCGCAAAGGATAAAGATGCCATGCATGCCCGTAATCGGGCCGTTCCACCGGTAACACCACCGGTAACCCGGCGAATGCCGTTTGATAACGTTCGGCAATTTGGGCCCGGCGGGCCTGCATTGCGGGCAATTTCTTCAATTGCACCAGCCCCAGCGCCGCTTGGAGGTCCGTCATATTGTATTTGTAGCCTAAAACTCCCACATCATAGCCCCAATGCCCTTGTTGGGTGTATCGATTCCAAGCGTTTTTGGACATCCCGTGTAACGCCAATACGCGAATATGCTCGGCCAGGGAGGCGTCGGGCACCGCTAGCGCCCCGCCTTCCCCCGTCGCTAAATTTTTGGTCGCATAAAAAGAAAACGCCGTCAAGTTCCCCCACTGGCCAACCAACCGTCCGTGGACCGTGCTCGCGAGTCCGTGAGCCGCGTCCTCAATCACGGTTAATCCGAACCGATCCCGGATCTGATTAATCGCGGGCATATTCACGGCATGCCCGCCATAATGCACCGGCAACACCGCCCGAGTCCGGGACGTCATCGCCCGTGACACCAACTCCGGATTCAGATTACCGGTATCCGGTTCTATATCAACCAGTACCGGCCGTGCCCCGGCGTATAAAATCGCATTGACCGACGCCACAAACGTATAAGGCGTCGTAATCACGTCATCGCCGGGGCCGATGCCCGCCGCCACCAACGCTAAATGAAGGGCCGCGGTGCAAGACGAAACGGCCACCACTGCAGGTACCCCCAAATACGCCTGCAACGCCGCCTCGAATTCTTCCGTCACGTGACCCCGCGTAATCCAGCGGGATCGAATGACGTCTAACACGGCTTCCATTTCTTCGGTGCCGATATCGGGTAAGTTATACGGTAAAAAGGTCTCACGCATGGCGATGCCCCCACTCAGTAATCAGATCGGCCACAATCAGGCCGACCGGGTCTTCCGGTCCCGGATCGCCCGTACCGGCTTTGGCTAACCGTGCCGTAATCGCCGATCTTAAGCGATCCGGATCGGTCCCGACGAGCACGGTTTGACCGGTCTCCACCAATTCCACCCACTCGGTTTCCTCCCGCAGCACATACCCGGGCACGCCCAAATAAGCGGCCTCCCGCTGAAGTCCGCCGGAATCGGTTAACACCGCCTGAGCTTCGGCCACTAGACTAATCATCTCACGATAACCGAGGGGCGGCACCACTCGAATGGGAGGAACCAGCAACCGGTCTAGCCCAAAAGCCAAAAGCCGTTGCTCCGTGCGGGGATGCAAGGGCCAAATCACCGGGTGATCAAGTGACGCCAACCCGCGCAAGAGATTCGCCAGACGCTCCCGATTATCCGTGTTCTCCTTGCGATGAATCGTCGCCACATAATAGCCTTGGGGACGAAGCGACCACCGTTGTAATACGTCATGCGATATCGGCATCTGCCGAAGCGCCACTGCCATCACATCACCGGTCAACAGGACCCCGGTTTGAATGCCCTCCCGGGCGAGATTGCTTACCGCTTGTGGGGTAGGACAATAGAGCCGGGTCGCCATGTGATCGGTGAGAACCCGATTGGTTTCTTCCGGCATGGCCCGGTTATAGCTCCTAAGCCCGGCTTCGACATGAGCCACCGGAATGTCCATCGTGGCCGCCGCCAAGGCGCCCGCCAAGGTCGAATTGGTATCGCCGTAGACCAGCACACCGTCGGGCTTTTCCCGGGCCAAAACCCCGCTCAGACCGGTCAGCATCCGACCAATCTGTTCAGGCGGAGAGCCGGGACCGACCCCCAATTCATAGTCCGGGCGCGGTAAGTTCAATTCCGCAAAGAACTGCCCCGATAACAGTTGATCGTAATGTTGACCCGTATGCACCAAAATCTCCTCGGCCTCTTGTCGGAGAATCGGTGAGACGGCCCACGCTTTGATAAACTGTGGCCGAGCCCCCACTACGGTCACAATTTTCACCGCGTTCCTCCATGTCCATAAAACCGTGCGATAGTTTCCACCACCTGGTCAACCTCATCCTCCGTTAATTCGGGAAACATGGGGAGTGACAAAACGGTTCGACTGGCTTCTTCCGCATGAGGAAATTGGCCTTTACGATACCCCAAATCCTGGAGGATCGGCTGCAAATGGAGCGGCACGGGATAATAGACGGTCGAACCAATCCCCTGATCTTTCAGATACGCCTGCAGCGCATCACGCCGGTCGGCACGGATGGTATATTGATGAAACACGTGCTCCGCTTCGGACGGAATGGTCGGGGGCACCACTTCACTGACCCCCAAATCCTTTAAATACGCCGTATAGCGGGCGGCCAGGGCTTGACGGCGTGCCGTCCACTCAGGCCAGTGCGTAAATTTCACCGATAAGACGGCCGCTTGGAGAGTGTCTAAACGGGAATTAATACCTAACGCTTCATGGTGATATTTTTGGCGAGACCCGTGTACCCGGAGCATCCGGACCTTGTCGGCCAACCCCGGGGTCTTCGTGGTCACCATCCCGGCATCCCCCCAAGCCCCAAGATTTTTGGTCGGAAAAAAGCTGAATCCGGCCATATCCCCCACGGCCCCCGCCCATTGTCCATGAAATCGGGCTCCGATGGCTTGGGCCGCATCTTCGATCACGGGTCCGCGAAACCGTACCCGTAACGTGTCCACATCCGCCATCAGCCCAAAAAGATGGACCGGCAGCATCGCCCGTGTCCGGGGGGAAACATGGGCCGATGCTTCAACCGGATCCATATTAAACGTATCCAGTTGGATGTCAGTAAAGACCGGGTGAGCGCCTGTCCTCAGAACACTTCCGGCCGTGGCAAAAAATGTAAAAGGGGTCGTGATAACCTCATCCCCCGGTCCGATGTCCAAGGCACGCAGCGCCAAATAAAGCGCGTCCGAACCGTTGGCCACGCCGATGGCGTGGACGCCGAACGCTTCCCCAAAGGTTTGTTCAAACCGGGTGACCGCCGGTCCCAAAATAAACTGGCCCGATAAGGCCACCTCGGCAATCGCCGCCTGTAATTCCGACTCGAGTTGGCGGGTTTGCCGGGATAAATCAAATGCCGGGATCCGCATTATAAATCGTCTCCTTTTTCCGGCGCAAACAGCCATTGTTCGGCTGGCGTATGGCGCACCACCCGGGCCGGCACGCCCATAACGACACGGTAGGGCGGTACGTCTCGGGTCACCACCGCCCCGGCCGCCACCAACGCTTCTTGCCCAATCTCGACACCGGGCAGTAAGACCGCGCCCCCGCCCACCCGGGCCGCCCGTCGGATCCGCGGTCCGCGGATCGCCTGATGGCGCGCCTCGGTTCGCGCGATATAGGGATCATTGGTTGTCGTCACCATCGGGGCCAAAAACACATGATCCTCGACCTCACTTTTGGCCGTGAGATAGACCCCGGTTTGTAATTTCGTAAAGTCCCCGACACGCGTGTCATTTTCTATCGTCGCGAGATGGCCGACCAGGACGCGTTGACCCAATTCACAGCGTTCGCGAATTTGCGCACTGTCCGCAATGTAACATTCCGGACCGATGACGCTCCCTCGATACAAAATGGCATGCGCTCCAATGACGGTGCCTTGCCCGATCACCAAAGGCCCCAATTCCGTCGTCTTTAATGTGCTGGTACGAGCGGCCTGCGGCATTTTGCCGAGAATGGTGCCGTCACCGACGATCACGCCGTCCTCAATCACCACTCCCGCATGGACCACCACGTAGTGACCTAATGTGACATCTTCACCAATAGTCGCGCCCGGATCGATGACGCAACCGATGCCTTGTTTAAACGCCATTCGCCGCCTGTCCCTCCTCCAATGATACCGGCCGATGGTTCATGGCCGATTGAATTAACGCCTCGATCACCCGAATCACCGGAATCGCACTGGCTCCCGTCAATTGGGACGGCAACCCCTCCACAATCGCATTGACGAAATCGCTTAAGGCTTCCAGATGGCTTTGCCAGCCGGGTCGCGCAGGCCGTTCGGCCAGCGTCTGACGTGTAAGCGCCTCGTCGTCGCCCGGTACGCGCCAAAACTCGAGTTGTTGGGGGGTCGGACCAATGGCGAGGGCCCCGGTTTCGCCGACCACCACCACGCGCTCTTCCAAATTGGTTTCCGCCACCGACGTGGTCGCATTGACCGTCAATAAAGCGCCTGAGCGTGTTCGCATCACGCCGGCCACCGTATCTTCCGCCTCAATTTTATGAGTCAGGGTCGCGGCATAGGCAAACACCTCGACGACGGGGTCGACAAACTGCAGCAACACGTCTAAGGCATGAATCGCCTGGTTAAATAACACGCCCCCGTCCATCGCCCGCGTCCCTCGCCAAGGGGCTTGATCGTAGTAGGCTTGGGGCCGTGCCCAACGGACCGATACGCCCCCCTCGAGAATACGGCCCAGCCTCCCGTCTTTATAGGCGTGAATGGCGTGCGACACCGCCGGCAACAGGCGGTTAAATTGCGTGACCGTCAGGACCCGACCTTTTTGCCGCGCCAATTCCACCATCGCCGTCGCGTCTTGACCGGTTAGTGCCAGCGGTTTTTCCACCATTACATGCAATCCACGCCGTAACGCCATTTCGGTGAGAGCCCGGTGGGTCCCCGACGGCGTCGCAATGATTACCGCGTCAATCGGTTCCAGCGCTAATAGGCTTTCCAGGGACGGATAACTGCGCGCATCGAAAGGGACCGCGGCCGCTCGCGCCCGCTCGATGTCCACATCGACGGTTGCCACCAACTCGGCGATATTGCTATGGACCAACGCCTGCAAATGTTTCTGCCCAATCTTGCCGCAGCCCACCAATGCCAATTTCGGACGCATGCCACTCGCTCCTTCAAGCCTTATAACAGGACGATTTTTTCCCGTCCCGTCCGCACCTGACGCGTCGCATTACGGGTATCCACAACCAATGCGGATTTATCCACAATATGTTGATAATCGAAAATACGATGCCCGGTTGTAATAACGACCGCATCCGCCGCCTCTAAGCGGCTGTCCGTGAGTTCCACCGACCGAATTTCCCGTGCAAAAAACGCGTGCGGTTTGACGACCGGAATATACGGATCATGATAAGACACGTCGGCCCCTTGCCCTTGCAGTAACTCGTAGACTTTAAGCGCCGGGGACTCCCGTTCGTCGTCAATGTCTTCTTTGTAAGCGATGCCCAACAATAAAACGCGACTGCCTTTTAGCGGTTTACCGCGCTCGTTCAAAGCCCGGGCCACTTTATCGACCACAAAATAGGGCATGCGCAGGTTAATTTCTCCCGCCAATTCGATAAAACGGGTCGAAAAATCATATTCTCGCGCTTTCCACGCCAAATAGAAGGGATCGAGCGGGATACAGTGGCCCCCCACCCCCGGACCGGGCCGGAAAATTTGAATGCCAAACGGTTTGGTGGCCGCCGCATCCAACACCTCCCAGACATTCAGGCCCATCCGATCGCACAACAACGCCAACTCATTGACTAAAGCGATGTTGACCGCGCGATAGGTGTTTTCAAAGACTTTCGAGAGCTCGGCCACTTTCGGCGAACTGACCGGCACAACGGTCGCAATCGATTCGCGATAAAAGGCCGTCGCCACGGCTTGGCAACGTTCGGTAACGCCTCCGACCAGTTTGGGGGTATTTTGGGTCTGGTAATCTTCGCGGCCGGGATCGACCCGTTCAGGAGAAAAGGCTAAGAAAAACTCCCGGCCAATGGCCAGACCACTGGTCTCCAAAATCGGTTGCAACACCTCTTCGGTAGTACCGGGGTAGGTCGTGCTTTCTAACACCACCAATTGACCCGGACGCATAATCTGTCGCACCCGGTTCGCCACTTGCAGAATATAGGACAGATCCGGCTCCTTATTGACGGTCAGTGGCGTCGGCACACAAATAATGATAACGTCGGCTGCCGTCAGTTGCCGGTAGTCTCCCGTTGCCCGGATCTTGTCCTCTTTGACGAGTTGACGTAAAACGTCGTCATCGACATCGGGTATATAATTTTCTCCCCGGTTAATCCGATCGACTTTGACCGGATTATCGTCCAACCCGATAACCGAAAAACCGGCCTCGGCATGGGCGACGGCCAACGGCAAGCCCACGTAACCCAACCCCACGATGCCCACCTGGGCGTCATGAGTTTGAATCCGTTCCATCAATTGCCGGAAATATTTTAGATCAGGATCGGATGGCACGGGTGGTTCCCTCCTCCGCTGTAATGACACGCGATTTCAGGGCCGGTTGATACTCCGGCACAATCGCTTGAATGAGCGCCATCAATTCCGGCCGTGAGACGTCAGCTGCCCGTCGAATCAAGGTTTCAATCTTGCCCAACATATCCGACGCGTTGACGGGGGGCTCGTTATGAACAAAAATGCGTTCATGACGGGTGGTCCGGGTCTCGTCTTCCGCGGTGAGCAATTCTTCATAAAGCTTTTCGCCGGGTCGAATGCCGGTAAAAACAATGTCGATATCGACCCCCGGCCGAAGCCCGGAGAGGCGAATCAAGTTGGTGGCCAAGTCTAAGATGCGAATCGGTTCCCCCATATCCAACACATAAATCTCCCCGCTACTGCCCATGGCCCCGGCCTGAATCACCAACTGACACGCCTCGGAAACCGTCATAAAATATCGCACCATGTCCGGATGGGTCACCGTCACCGGCCCGCCCTGAGCAATCTGCTGTTGAAAAATGGGAATCACGCTGCCGCGCGACCCCAGTACGTTGCCAAATCGCACGGTCACGAAACGAGTCGAAGAACGGCTGGCATAAACCCGCACCAAAAGTTCGCCGATGCGTTTGGTCGCTCCGTAGACGCTCGTCGGGTTGACGGCCTTGTCGGTCGAGATAAAGACAAAAGTTTCGACCCCTTGTCGATGGCTCATGTCGGCCAATTGCCATAAAGCGGCCACATTATTGTCAATCGCTTCGTCGGGTTGTTGTTCCATTAACGGAACATGCTTATGGGCCGCCGCATGAAAAATGACTTGGGGGCGGTAGGCTCCGAAAATACGCTCTAATCGACCGCGATCCCGTAGATCCGCCACAATCGGCACCACCGGCACATCCGGAAACCGGAGTCGCATATCCCGATCGATTTCAAAAATCGACGTTTCGTCCAACCCCAACAACACCAGTTGCCGGGGTGCAAAAGGCGCAACTTGCCGTGCCAATTCGGATCCGATGGTACCGCCGGCGCCGGTGACCATCACCACGCGGCCGGTAATATAGCCGGCGATTTCCCCCAAATCGATGACCGCCGGTTCCCGCTGTAACAAATCCTCAATCTGCACGTCACGGATTTGTCGAACCGACACTTGGCCCCCAATCATTTGATTAATCGCCGGTAAAATCCGTACTTTGATCCCCAAATCGCGACATTCTTCCACCAATGGGCGAATCACGCGACCGGAAGCCGACGGCATCGCCAATAATACTTGGTCAATTTGGTGATCGCGGACAATCGTCCGAATATCGTGCGTGGTACCCAAGACTTTGAGGGGACCAATCTGAAAACCGACTTTCTGCATATCGTCGTCCAAGAATCCCACCGCGAGCCCGACCTCGGGATGCCGCAAAAGCTCTTCGGCGACTAATTGGCCGGCCTTTCCGGCTCCCACGATGAGTACTCTCTCGCGTGCTCGCGACCGGGGGGACCAACTGATGTCGTAAAACGATCGGAGCAAAAACCGCCACCCGCCCAACAACGCCACCGCAAACAACGCATAGAGCAAATAAACGGCCCGTGAGTAATGGGCGGTGCGGGAAATAAAGAGCGCCAGTCCTAACATGACGCTGCTACCGAACAACGACAAAATCAGCACTTGGGCGTCGCGCCAGCTGGCATAACGCCAAAGCCGGTGGTAAATCCGCGTAACCCACAGCAACAAAACGGTGGCCACGGTAAAATAGGGTGCGACGCGCAAATACGGATCCAAATAGAAAACCGGTATGCGGGGAGTATCAAATCGAAGATATAATGCCAAATATACGGCAACATTGACCAAAACGGCATCCGCCATCATGGCCACCCATATTTTCATATAATAGATTAATTTTTGAGCCACAATTCCCCCCCTTTCGGTCCTGGCGCCACGATTATACCATGGAAACAAGAACAACCTACGGAATTTGGCCGGTGGACATTCTTTCCCCTTTGTCTAAACGTTGGCATCCCGGAGAAAGTTATTCACGGCGCAAACATTGCCAAACCCAGGTCAAACACATAGTCTAAAGAATGGAATCGGGACACTCAGGGGGATTAAGGCGTGACCATACGAGTCGAGTCGTCTCCAAATACCGAGTGGGTATCCATAACGGTGCAAGATCGTAACCGGGAGCCCGCGACCGTTGCCTTTAATCGCGCGGCTTTAGAAGCCGTTGTAGCGGAAGACCCACGCCCTCCCGAGCTGTTGCTCGACTTATTAGCCCGTCGGGCCATCAAACGTATGCCTGTGCCCAATGGCGGCGACATACGGCTCATCACCCATTATAATCTCAGTTTGGTTTGGCCCGAGTAAAAAGCACGGCCCTCGTCATATGTCCGAGGGCCGTCGGGTTTAGGCGCCAAAGACGATTTGTCGTAGCTCGTCGGACTCTAGCGTCTCTTTTTCCAATAAGGCCAACGCCAGTCGGTTCAACGTCTGGCGATGCTGCATCAACAATGACTTGGCGCGCTCGTATTGTTCCACGATGACATGACGAATCGCTTGGTCGATCTTGGCCGCCACCTCATCGCTATAATCTTGCTGGCGCATTAAATCGCGACCCAAAAACACTTCTTGGCGGCGGCCATACGTAATGGGCCCCAACTCGTCCGACATGCCGTATTCCATAATCATTTGCCGAACCATCCGCGTCGATTTCTCTAAATCGTCGCTGGCCCCGGTGGAAATTTCGCCAAATACGATTTGCTCCGCCGCACGCCCTCCAAGCGACATGGCCACTTTATCCAAAAATTGCTCCCGGGTTATCCTGTAGCGATCCTCGTCAGGGACCGGCAAGGTATATCCCATGGCCATTCCCCGGGGAATAATGGTCACCTTGTGAATCGGATCGCCGTGCGGCACCAACATTCCCACCAAGGTATGGCCGGATTCGTGAAACGCCACCACGCGTTTTTCGAAATTGCTGAGTACCCGGGTTTTCTTTTGCGGCCCCGCCATGACCCGTTCCGTCGCCTCGATAAAATTGGCCATGGTAATCCGTTTTTGGCGTTCCCGGGCCGCTAACAAGGCCGCTTCATTGGCTAAATTAGCCAGGTCGGCGCCGGTAAAACCCGGGGTGCGTTTGGCGATGACCGCCAAGTCGACGTCAGACGCAAGCGGCTTATTCCGCGTGTGCACTTTCAAGATCTCGATCCGTCCGGCCAAGTCCGGGGCATGCACCACAATTTGCCGGTCGAAGCGCCCCGGCCGTAATAGAGCCGGATCCAACACGTCAGGGCGGTTGGTGGCCGCCATCAAAATGATGCCTTCGTTGACCCCGAACCCATCCATCTCCACCAACAATTGGTTAAGGGTTTGCTCCCGTTCGTCGTTGCCGCCGCCATAGCCGGCTCCGCGCATCCGGCCCACGGCGTCCAGTTCGTCGATAAAAACAATACAGGGGGCGTTCTTTTTGGCCTGGTCAAACAAATCCCGCACCCGTGAGGCGCCGACCCCGACAAACATTTCCACAAAACCCGACCCGCTTTCGGAAAAGAAGGGGACGCCGGCCTCACCGGCGACGGCACGGGCTAAAAGTGTTTTCCCGGTTCCGGGCGGGCCGTATAACAACACCCCTTTGGGAATACGGGCTCCCATTTCCAGATAGCGCTTCGGATTTTTAAGAAAGTCCACGACTTCTTCCAGTTCTTGTTTCTCTTCGTCCAATCCGGCTACGTCCGCAAACGTGACCCGTTGCTGGGATTCGTTAATTAACCGGGCCTGGGACCGCCCAAAAGACATCATCCGGTTGCCGCCCTGACCTTGCCGGACCAAAAAAAACACGAGCCCGACAACCACAATCAGCGGCAAGACATCCCCCAAAACGGTCATCCAGATCCCCGTACCGGGGGGCTTGGTAATCGTGACGACCGCCCCATGATCGTTTAAATCGTTACTCAGCTCATTCGTATAGCCGGTAGGATATACGGTGAGATAATGCTTACCGCTGCGATCCGTCCACAACACGGTGTGCGTCGCCGGCTCCACTGTCGCCTGCGTCACCTGATTGGTCAGGGTGTCGGAAATCAGCGTGCTATACGGCGTTTGACTGGTTTGTTGTGTCGGGGCATTGAAAAATTCCATTAACAGGGAAACAATCAATACCACAAATACGATAGTCAAAAGCCCTCGTAGCCACCGATTCTGCATTACGACCGTCCTTTCTTTACATTCCGCCGTAGACCTGATTGAGAAACGGCATGGCCCCCGCCCACGGGCCCCACGCCATTGAATTTTCAAACCAGGATGGCTCTGGCTCGGTTACCGCCTTGTCGTAGTAACATCCTAACATAATTCCGTAAAATCACCAGCGTTCCAATGATTTTGGCCGGTCCCCGATTAAAATGGGCAAATCCCGTCCACACTAAACACGACAGAAAGGAACGGACGCCCTATGTCCCTCGAGTGGTATGGATTGACTTTATTCGGCATGGAACTGGCGCTAATGATTCATCATTTGCCGCACGAATTCGTCGGCATCGGCTATTCGTGGCCGCGCCTATGGCTTATCGGCGGCCTGATGGGGATGATGCTGATAGGCTTTTGGGTCTTGAAATCCGTCTCGTTGACGACTCAACGCCTTTGGGTTCTGGGATTTGGCGGGCTGGCCAGCGTATTTTTATGGATGTCGGTTAGGCACCCGTATTCTTTAGGCTTTCATTGGGGGTCGGCCGGCATAGCCTTAACCGGTACCGCCGTCGGCTTTCATTGGATGCGCTGGCCGGATCGCCTGGATCACGCCTCGGCTCTCATTCTTCTAGGGGCGGGAGCCATTCTGGCGGCTTTCGCCGCCCATCGTATGACCGGTCTCTTGGCGGCCACAACCGTCTTGACCGCCCTCATCTGGCTTGCCAAATCCGCCTCCCGTTAACCTCCCGCTGTAAGCCAGCCGGAATAGAGATTATAGAGAGACATGACATCCGGCACGTAATTTTGGGTTTGGGCGGGCAAATACGGCTCGATGGCACCAAAGCTATTGCCATAATGGGTCGTCAGGTATTGCACCGCACCCGGTCCCGCGTTATATGCCGCCAAGGCGAGCTCCATGTTTCCGCTAAATTCATTTAAAAGTTGGCTTAAATACCACGTGCCCATCTCCACATTAGTTGTCGGCTGTTCCAATTCCTGATCAATTTGGCTGGTCGGCAACTTCAACTGGCTTGCGATATAAACCGCAGTCTGGGGCATGATTTGCATTAGCCCAATTGCTCCGGCTCCACTTTGAGCGTTGGCGTTGCCGCCGGATTCCTGGGTAATCACGGCAATAATGAGGGCCGGGGAAATCCCGTAGGTATTGGCGACCGGCGTCACCAGCGGTAACATGGCTTGGAACAGTTGCTGACGGTTTAGATAACCCCCATTATACTGCCCTAACAGGGATTGGATTTGAGTCACAATGTAGGTGATTTGTGATTGCAACGATGCCATACCCTGAGCCAATTGGTCTCGTTGCTGCTGCAACTGATTCATCAACACTTGCCGCTGAGCCAAATTAGAAGATACGTTTTGGGCTTGCTGCTCGGCCAGCGATTCTAAACTTAACGCGTGCAGTTTTTCTCGGTTCAAAAGGCTTTCTTCCGCCTGCAACAACGCCTGATGTTGGACGATAGAATTTTTGGCTTGACCGAGAAAAGCCGTTTCTCGGGCTAAATTGGCTTGTTCCAAGGCCTGTGCCGCCTCTTCGGCTTTAATCAGTTGGACTTGATGGGCAGCCGACGCGGCAATCTGACCCAAGAGTTCCATCCGGCTGATAAAGTCGGCAAAACTCCGGGCCCCCAAAACCACATCCAGGTAGCCCACCGACCCCCGCTCTTCGATGAGTTGCAGCTGACCCGACAACAAGTGGACGTGCTGAACCAGGCTTTGACGGGTTTCGGCCAACAACACCGTGGTTTTTTGATAATCGGCTTGGGTGGCGGCCAATTCGGTCTCGGTTTGGGTCAATTGGTTTTGGGTGGACGCCAATAACTGCTGGGTGGTTTGGATATTTTGATTGGCCGTTTGAATTTGTTGCTGTGTCGCGCCGATCTGCGCTTGGGCCGACGCCAGACTTTGATTCAAAGCATTGATTTCGGCCGTGGTTTGGTTGATGGACGCCTGTGTTTGATTGTACGCCGCCTGTTCTTCCGCCAACTGTTGTTGGGCCTGCAGTTCTTCTTGCTGAAGCTGCTGCAAGGTCGCCGCATAGGCCAGTCCGATAGGCGTGGCCAATCCCAGAGCCGCTGCGGCCAAAAGCGCCATCGCGGTTTTTCGCCTCACACCATCCTCTCCTTTTCTCCCATCGCCTCAAATCGTCAACCCGGAATACACGTGGTACCTTAATACGACACCGTTAGCCGGAAATCCTTTTTCACCAAGCCGGAGAAAATACTGGCAACGCGTATGGCCGGAAGGAAAAGGCCCCCCTCACCGCGAATCATTTGTCCATCAAAACTGAGTAGCCAGATCGGAGGGACAACATGGAGAATTCAGATGTTTTGGCGATGGTGCGGGAAAGCCGGAAGATTCCGCCGCCGCGGAACGCATCTTCGTATATGCCGCTCAAAACCCCGGCCGATTACGAGCGCGCATACCAGGAAGCCCTGGCCAATCCCGAGCAATATTGGGCGTCCGTGGCGCAGGAATTGACGTGGATGGTGCCTTGGAAAGAGACGCGGGTCGGCGAATTACCGGATTTTTCGTGGTTTGTCGGCGGATATAGCAACGTCAGCGTCAACTGCATTGACCGACATCTGGCCGACAAAGCCGACCAGGTGGCCCTTATCGGCGTGTATGAAGACGGGCGGGACCGACGTTGGACCTATCGCGAACTCTATGAAGCCACCGCCCGCTTTGCCCGTGCCTTGAAAGATTTAGGCATTCAAGAAGGTGATGTGGTCGCCATCTTCCTGCCGAATTTGCTGGAGACATTTGCGGCCGTTCACGCCTGTTATCGCATCGGAGCCATCTATAACATCATTTTTTCCGGTTTTTCCCCGCAAGCCTTGCATGATCGACTCGCCGACACCGGCGCGAAAGTGGTGATTACCGCCGATCAAGCCGTAAGACGCGGAAAAATCATCCCGTTAAAGTCCACCTTGGATTCGGTTCTCTCCCGGGTACCGAGTGTCGAACATGTCATTGTGGTCCGCCGAACCGGCGCCGACGTCCCCATGACGCCGGGCCGTGATATTTATTGGGATACGCTGATGGACCGCACGGCGGGACTTTTGGATCCGGTCCCGTTGGAGGCCAACGCCCCGGGATTCATTATTTATACGTCCGGCACCACTTCCAAGCCCAAAGGGCTCGTCCATGCCGGAATGGGCTTTTTGGTCGGAAGTTACCACAACGTGCGTTATGCACTGGATCTGGGCCCGAATGATGTCTATTGGTGTACCGCCGATGTCGGTTGGTTAACCTTCCCGATTTTCGAGTTAGTGGGCGGTTTGGCTCACGGAGCCACTTATGTGGTATACGAAGGTGCCCTGGACTTTCCGTCCATCGAGCGGTTCTACGATATTATTGACCGCTATCGGGTGAACAAAGTGTTTACCGCTCCTACCGCGCTCCGCATGTTGGCGCGCCACGGCTTGGAGCCGGCCCAAAAACACGATTTGGCGCATTGGGAGCTGGTGTCGCTGGTGGGAGAGCCACTAGATGCCAGCACCTGGTATTGGGTGAGCGAGCAACTGGGTCAAGGCCACCTTGAAATCAATAATACCTACGGCCAAAGCGAAACCGGCAGTGCCTGGACCTCGTCGATCGTCGGGGTCACCCCGGCTAAGCCGGGATCTTGTGGATTGCCCTTGCCCGGTCACCGATTTGACGTTGTCGATGAAGACGGAGGCTCCGTCCCCGTCGGCACCGTCGGTCACTTGGTATTGACCGCGTCGTTCCCGACGTTGGCCCGGACCATATGGCGCGATCCCGAACGGTATCGCCGGGAATACTTCCGCCTATCGGGACGATATGCCACCCATGACGCGGCGCTCGTGGATCAAGACGGACATGTCTGGGTATTAGGCCGTATCGATGATGTCATTAATGTGGCGGCGCACCGGTTGTCGACCATGGAAATGGAGAGCGCCGCCCTGTCGGTGCCCGAAGTGGCCGAAGCGGCCGTAATCGGCGTACCGGACGCAATCAAGGGCCAAGTGCCGGTCGCGATTGTCACGGTACGGCAAGGGGTTACGGATGTGAGCGCGATCCCCGCACGGGTCTCGGAAGCCATTGAAAAGGAGATTGGCGCTATCGCCCGTCCCCGCGACGTGCTGGTGGTCGACGCGATGCCGAAAACCCGCAGTGGAAAAATTGTTCGGCGCTTGCTTAAAGAAATTCTCGTATCCGGCGAAATTCGAGGAGACGTCAGCGGGGTCGAAGACGCCGACCATATTCCCCGACTTATTGAGCAACTGTCCCAACAAGAATAGCGGTCTGAAGCCCGCCGGCGGATCCGACCGGCGGGTTTTTCCGCGGCGGACAGACATGAAAAGCCCCGTCCCTCCGTAAGTTCAGGTAGCACACTCGTGCAGATCCCCCAACGGAGGTGATTGACATGCCCATCACGGAACCCCTGAAGCGCGCCATCATCGCGGGTATTTTGGGAACCCTGCTCTTTTCATTTGTTATGGAGATCATCGTTTGGCTTCACGGGCCGCGGTTTGATGTCCCGTTATGGGACGGCGGATTTGTTACCCTCAATCCCCAAGTGGCCGTCTTGATCGGTTATGTGTTGGAATTCGCCATTGGCGTCGGTCTGGCATATCTTTATTTACGCACCTTGGCCTCACGCCAGCCGCGCGAGACTTTGACGCGCGGAGCCTTGTTCGGATTTGCCCTTTGGCTGTTTTTAATGGTGATCGGGATGCCGCTCTTTACCTGGTTAAGTCCGGTGGTCCAAAACGGCATGACGCTGGCGCCGGGATTTTTTCTCTGGCATTACGGTCTTATGGGATCCATCACCTGGTTATTGGCTCTGGAAGCCTTTGGTACCGGCGTCAGCTATGTGACGGAGCAGGCCAATTGGCGTGTGGGACGATAACCCCACCCGTCGAAAAATACCCGGAAGCGGTGACAAACCGGTAGACGGGCCCTTCATCCAGCGCGCGGAGTTTCGACTCTGCGCGTTTTAACGCGATGGACTCGGCAGCCTCGGAGAACAAAAAGCCCCGCACGGTTCCGGTGTGCGCGATGATGGGGGTCCAACCTTCGTCGGCGGCGATTCCGAGAACCCGTTTTAATATCCGGTCGTCGGGACGACGTTCCGCCTCAACCTCCGCCGAAATGCGGCTCGCTTCCCCGATCTCCCGCCAGTCGCGTTGACGAAGACCTTGCCGTGCCCGACCGAGGGCTTTGGCCAGCCGCTCTTGGTGGTCCGGATGATAGGGCTTACGCCGTAAATGCTGCTCTTCCGTATTCACCCGCCCGTGCCCGATGATCCCAATCACCAGTGCTTTCGGAACAGGCCCCAGCTTTTCGAGCAATTGTCCCGTAATGGGATTGATCGCCACGACTCCGGGATACATGATGCCGTCGGTCGGCTCAATCGAAGCAGCCAAACGGGCCGCCAGGAGAGGGGTCAGCGGTCGATGATAGGCATGGGCCACAGCCCGTAACGCCGCCACAATATCCGCGGAGCTCGAGGCCATACCCTTACCCACCGGCAATAACGAATAAATGACCAAGACGCCGCCGGTTGGAAGCCCCCAATGGCGCAGCAAAGCTTCTGCCGCCATTTTGGCCTTTTTGCGATGGGCGGGGATAACGGTGACCTCATCGCCATCGGACGCCTGGTACACCGCTCGTGTGCCCCAGCGAATAGGCCAGGTAATTAAGAAAGGGCGCCCTTCCAACTCCCCTTGCACCAATTCTCCAAACGTCCCGGATGCATACCCCCATGCTGTATTCACGGATTATCCCCCTGTAATGCTGGGACTGGCCGTCACGCTGTTCGCCCAGGCGGTTAGGAGATTCTCCACCACGTTTTGCGGTCCTTCGACGACCACCAACGTATGCCCCAGGGTCAACGCCGCCAGATTGACACCTTCCGGCAAGACCCCCGTCATGACCGTTAAGGCCCCGACATTCTCCGTAATCACCGGCACCCCGGGCGGCGGGGTAAAACCGGTGCGGCGGGACTCCGTAATCACCACCGGCGTTCCGTTGGGAGTCATATACGTCAGCACTAGCGTCTCGGGTGACGTGTTGGCATCCGTTTGAATCGCATTGAGCGCCAACGGCATGCCGGCCGGGGGTAATACCAGGGGGAAATTTACCGCGTCACGCAGCATGACGGGGCCCGGCGGCGGTAAATAGCCGTCAACCGCACCACTCGGCATAACCATCGGGGTCACTCCGGTCGGCGGGGTAAACCCGCCGATGCCGCCGGAGGCATTCACTTCGACGTGCGACGGAATCAACGTCAAGCTGTTGCCGGACCAGGACGACTCCCACCGCATCGGCGTATTGGTCTCCAAATTAAACCACACTTCTGTGCGGGCCTGAATATTCGGGGCAATCGGCGTATTTAAGGTTAACACCGCCACCTTGGGTTTTACCGTCACGCCTACGGCCCGACTGGATGCCAACATCTGCGGAAAATCCCCGGCCGCCAACTGAAACCATCGCCACGGCATGGGACTGGCCGGTTCGATGGCATAATGGGAGCTTCCCGGCTGATATAAGACCGTATTCAACCCGTTATCCACGACTTCGTAGGGTGCCCCGGTAACCGGCGTCACCTGCATGGAAAACAAAGGAGGATTGACCTGATCCGTCAGACTTGCGGAATAGGCCTGCCGCATCCCGTTTTCCGTCAGCGATAAGGTGACGTGCTCGCTCACCACATGCCAATTCCGTACCCGCGCCAAAATCTCCGCCTGCACTTGACCGGCCGTCATGCCATGGGAAATCGGCTCCGGCCCCCTAGGGCCGCCGCACCCCGCCAAGATCCCGGCCCCGACGCCGATCACCAACCACTGTCCCACCGCTTTTCGTCTCATATGCTTATCCTAGCCCCGCCGACGCAGCCAAGCAAGATCGGCTCGCTCAACCGGTCACTATTCCGCATATGCAACACAATTGCACTTGCATTCAAACGTGCTTTTCACGGTATAATAGAGCATGCGTTAGGTTACCTGGACGGGAGGGGTCTACATGAACCAGAAATCCCTGGTGCCGGAATTTACCCGGTTTTTGCAAGAACATAATATGCGGGTCACCCCCAACCGGCTGACGGTGTTTCGGGAGCTTGAAAACGCGCCCGGGCCGATGACGGTACCCGAGTTGGCCAGCCGCGTCGCCGAGCAAGGCCTGAATGTGGCGACCATCTATCGCATCATCGAAACCCTCATGTCCCTAAATGTTGTGCACCCGGTATTAATCGACCATCAAAGCGTCGGGTATGAGCTGATTGAACCGTTTCGCCAACATCATGATCATTTGGTGTGTCGTAACTGCGGCAAAATCGTGGCCATTTTTGATGAGCGCCTCGAATCGGTGCTAAAAACCATTAGTGATGACCAATCATTTGCCATTGATTTTCATCAACTCGAGGTTCACGGAATTTGTCCCGACTGCCGGTCAAAGACGCCCAACTCGCCGTAACCGGCGTAGCGGTATGCGTCGAGAAAAGTCGATGCGAGTCGAGTGCGTTGTCGAAGTTTAGGAACCCGTCCGTTCTTGAGGGCGAGCACGGCATGATGGGCCGGTTTTCGTCGTTATGGCCGACCGAATGGATTTTCCCTTTCAGTCGTGGGTAAAATACGTCATAATGATAGGAAACTACCGTAAAGAAAAACATTAAAGACGTGTGTGATAAGGTGGGAGAACGTGGATTGTCGGAATGAACGCGTGGCGATTTTTGTCGACGGCGCAAATATGTTTTATGCCCAACGAGTCCTCGGTTGGCATCTCGACTTTGCCCGAGTCATCGAGTATTTTACCCGGGGCCGCGAGCTATATAACGCGTTTTACTATACCGGGGTGCAGGTCCCGCCGGATACCAGCCAACGGGATTTTCTTACGGCCTTGCGACATTTGGGATTTACCATTCGGGAAAAATCCATTAAAGAGACGTTGGATCAAAGCTCCAACGCCGTGATTCGGCGGGCAAACCTGGACATCGAAATTGTCGTGGATATGTTCAACACGGTTACCCGCTATGACATCGCCATCTTAATGAGTGGGGACGGCGACTTTGAGCGGGCGGTCGAACTGATTCGGTCGAAAGGAAAAGAAATTGTCGGGGTTGGCACACGCGGCATGATTTCTTCCGAACTGGAAAATGCGTGTGACCGGTATATCAAACTCGAAGACATCCGGTCCGAGGTAGAGAAAATCCGGTAATTGTCGACGAAGGCCGCTCCCTCTACGCGGGTGTGACGGTTGGCTCATTCATCCCGGCTTCGTATAATACTTACGACTTCAAAGAACGGGATGAGGAGGAATTCGCCACGAAGCGGCCTGGCCTGGCGTTCGCAATTGCGCTCTTAAGCATTTGGCTGGCACTCGGAATCAATATGCCCGCGTTTGCGCAGACCACCGGGAACTTGACCGATCCCTATGCCATTACGTCGCTCCCGGCCTATTACGGGTTTACCAAGACCGTAACCATCACCAACCAAGGGCAGGCCCCCGCATTAAACGTGGTTTCGCACATCGTGTTGTTGCCGCCGGCTACGCCGTATGCCCATGTCACCTTGACCGGGTATTCGACCATGCCCGACAGCACGTTTCGTGATCAGTACGGCAACCTCATCGGCGTCTATCAATGGCCCGACATTTTGCCGGGGCATTCGGTGACTCTCACCTTTACCTATCAGGATACCTCGGAAAACATCGCTTATCGGTTGCCGTCGGAATATCCTCCGTATAATCAGGCGTCGGCCATCTACCGGGAATACACCAATCCTCGTCTGGAAGCTCAAGCGGTCAATACGGACGCTCCTGCCATTCGAGCCCTGGTCAATCAGCTCACCCACGGCCTAACCAATCCCTATCAGCGGGCTCAGATCTTATTTAATTGGGTGGCCCAAAACATTCAATACAATTATTCCCTGAAAGCGTCCGGATCCGCTTTAGCCACCCTCAAGAGCCGTTTGGGAATTTGTAGCGATATCGCCGACCTCTATGTGTCCATGCTCCGCACCGACGGCATCCCGGCCCGCTTTGTGGGCGGTTATGTCACGAATAACGGCGATGGCCAAGGCGGCTTTCACCAATGGACAGAATTTTATTTGCCGCGCGTCGGGTGGGTCGTCGCCGATCCCACTTGGGGACGCTTCGGCTATTTTGCCGCCCTACAGGATGATTGGCATATTCCTTTATACGACGGCATTCGATCCGACATCTCGGTTCACTGGCAATATGCAAAATCCGGCACGACTCGACCCTATTTGACCATCGGCTACCACTACCATTTTTCGACAGAACAAAGTCCGCCGGTGACCAAAAGCCTGGCCCTCCCGGTGTCGGGCAGCTTTCCCACCGTCTCTCTCCATCATACGCGACTGGGGTTCTGGGCCATGCTGCGGATAGACGCCCGGCGCTGGGTGGCCGCTTTGGACAGCTATTGGATCCGGCTCAAATTAGCGATTGAAAATCTCTAGTCCCCCTGGAGTCCCGACTTTTTTTCCCGGTGAAGTATTGCCGCCCTCCCGATGTTCCATCCTAGAGAGGGGAGGTGGCTGAGACCATGATCGAATTTAAGCCGGACGGAGCCTCTTGGGAAGACGTGTGGCATTATGCCGCCGAAGCTTTTCGTGAAGGCCAAGCCGCCCATCTCGACGATACGCTGGTTGATTTAGGTAACCGCTATCTCGAGGCGGATTCGGCAATGCCCGAAACGCGATGGTTGGCCGAGTTTTGGCAACACGCCAACCGCGATCAACGCCGCCGACTCGCCCACTTGTTTATGCGCGCAGTGGGCCATGAAGAGTTTTTATAACCCCCAAGGCGGGCTATCTTAACCGGTAGCCCGCCCTGGAGCAACGGATGCGCAGGAGGTGAGCGTGGTGTCCCGAACTTGGGGTTGGTTTCATGATCCAAAAGCGATGCTGGCGTTACTGAAACATCAGGCTCGGCAACCCGCTATCGATATCTCCTTGATTATGGCCGATCCCAAACATCCCGAGCAGATATTGGTGTTGGGCCCGTTGTCGGACGAGATGGCCTGTTACCCATTTTTAGATGTGACACACCATTTTCGTCGTTTAGGCGTGAAACGATCATTAGCCGAGCACTATATCCGCGTGATTCAAGCGGGTGGCATTGTCGTGGCGGTTGACCGCCCAGCCTACTCCGGAACGCTAAGCCCCACGTGGCAGCCGGCCACTCCATAAAAAATCGGCTCCAGCCAAATGCTGGAGCTTTTTTACACGGGGTTCGTTTAGGACCGATACCGCAGAAAGAGCCAGCCCCGTCGTATTTGTCGAACCATCAACACCATGAGCGCCCCGCCCGCTAAACTGACGAGCGAAAGACCCACCACCAATAGGCTTAAGTGCAACCCGTCGATAATCATGCCGCGCGGCGCTCCCGCCACGAGAAAATCACGACTGGAAAATGCTGGCAGTGTCAGGTTGCCCAAGGTCTTTTCCACCGGCCGAAAGAACACCACGGTGAGAATGCCGGCATAAATCGCGTGGAGCGTTCGGGCGACAAAGTACGGTTTCATCGATATATCCGTGTCGGCTAAAACCGATGCCACCTGGCCGTGAACCGAAAGGCCGGACCACGCGATAATCGCCGAAACAATCACCAATTGCTGGAGCAGAGGAGCTGCCGCCTTAGCCGCCGCCGCCGAACCCAAATCAATTTCGAACAGCCCTTGAATGGTCGCGTTGACCAGAGTTGGCGAGAACCCTAGCACATGTAAAAGAGCGCCAAACGGGACTTCCAAAATCACCATGAGCCCGGTGGCCGATAGGACCTTAATCAATACGGCAAACAATACCATGAAACTCATTATCACGAAGAGGGTGGCAACCGAATCCCCAATCGCTTGATTCAACACTTTCCCCAACGATCGCCCGTCGTCCAAACGCCCCCGCACCATGGCATCCATCGCCCGTTGATGAATATTGCGGATCACCAAGCCGCTCTTCGGCTCGGAAGAGACCTCTTGACGTTTGTAAAAACGAAACGTGAGTCCGACCAAGACCACCGAGGCATAATGGGCCAAAGCCAATACGGCTCCAAGCGCCGGTTGACCGAACATCCCCACCGCCACGGCCCCAAAAATAAATAACGGATCGGCCGAATTCGAAAAGGCCAACAGTCGTTCGCCTTCGGTTTTGGTACATAGGCCCTGCTTGCGAAATTTCGCGGTTAACACGGCATCCATGGGATACCCGGCGGCCAGTCCCATCGAAAATACGAACGAACCGACTCCCGGTACATTAAACACCGGACGCATCAAAGGTTCAAAATAGACGCCCAGATAGTGCACCATGCCGGTCGCCAAGAGCACGTCAGAAATGATAAAAAACGGTAACAACGATGGAAACACCACGTCGAAAAACAGCTTGAGGGCCCCCACCGTTGCATGGTATCCCTGCTCGGAAAACACGATGAGCAGAATGGTTAACAGCAGCATAGTAAAACCGGTGACGGCAATTGTGACACGATTGGGTTCCTGTTCCATTCGCGGGCCACCTCGGAATTGGACTTCCCTAGATGCTATGTCCCGCCGAAGCCAGGTATGCCCTACGCCATGACGCCGCCGATTACACTCATGAGAGGGGCCCGAAGGCCTCGTGAAAGATGGGGATACCTCAAAAGATGGGCACGATAACCCTTTCGAAAAGGGTCCGGTATTAGAGACCGTATCCCTCCGGTTTTTGAGACAGCCCCCTGATTCGGTCCGGCCCGATCCCGTAACGCGCCTAGTCTTGGTCGCCCGGGGACACCCCGAGGGAAGGGGGCGGACACGCCACCACGACCGTAAACGGGGTGTCGGTACATCCGACGCAGGTTAATTCGCCGGATATATGCACGATAAAGGTTTGCACCCCGGTGACGGGATCAAATCCTCCGTCACGGGCTACGCATGTCAATTGTGCCGCGCAATCCAGCGGCCGGGTGAAATTGGCGTAGGGCGGTAATATGCGCTTGACAAAAAAGATCAAATCCGTACAGGATCCCCGGCCGTGAAACGTAAATGTTCCGACCGTCCCGATAAAGGTAAAATCAATGCGAAAGGCCACGGTCACTCCGACCGTTTGGCCGGTCATCGGTTTAAACGCAACCGATTCCACCGCACATCCCTGGACTGTCACGTCAGATACGATGAGACCGTCCGTCTTCAGGCGACAAACGCCGCCCTGAAGGGAAACGGCTTCCTTGTAGTCTTCCGCCGGATGCGCACAAATGGCGATGCACCCCGGAGGAGTAGGACCAAGCGGCATTACGATACCCCCTTATTCCCGTTCGTCCGGCAATCGAGGCACAACCCCCGATAAATTAGGACTCGGACGACACCGGGCACAATTTCACGTTGACCACGGCGCTTTCACAGGCGGGACACGAGACGGTTCCGGTGACCGTGACAATAAACTCCTCGGCACCAATTTGCGGATCGAATCCGGCATATACCGCTTGGCATTCTAGTTCCGGTGTGCACGGCTGATCAAAAAAGGTCAGCGGCGGTAGGAGGTTTAGAAGAAATTCGATGGTCGTACCGCATTCGGCATGTTGGGTTACCGCATTGCCATCCGGTTGGATGGCGTTAAAGTTAAATTCCACGACGGCTTCCACCGTGACCAATATCGTGTCGTCGGATACCCGAAACGTCCTGACCGACGCAATGGCACATCCGGTGACGACCACATCATGGATGGGAATGTCCGACACGGGATAGTCGCAGACGCCGTCGGCATCGATTAGGGCCGTAATGACCGTCGAAATGGCCGTACATAGCTCTTGACACGTCTCCTCGCCTGTTGACATGGGATCCCTCCTTGATCTTCCGAATCATCCGAAAGGGGTGACATGAACCCCTCTAGTCGGGGGGTGCCGAACGAAAGCCGATCCAGGCGCCTGACGCTTTTTCCCGACGGGGTTTACATTATCTTATGGGAATGCCCAAAATGTGACACCGTCACGAAGATTCTTGAGGTAATGAGTCTAACGAAGAGAACTTCTGAAAGGCGAATCCTGACGGAGACATTATCGCACGCTCCCGTCCTACTCGGGCGATGGCGATACGGGTCGTGTTTGAGGTACATCCGGGGTGACCATATTCTGTGCCGCCCACAATGATCACGTTCCGTTCGCCCATGGGGTTCGCAAAAGAGAAACCGACACCATGACAATTCGTGATTCGCCGGTAAGAGCTACTCCCGTTCGTCCTCTTGCTCGACGGACTGAATCGCCAGGAGTTGCCGCTCAAGATGCGGCACATCGCGGGTAACATGGAGCCAGACTCTTCCTATATCGACATCGGCTTATAGCCATGGATTAAGACATTTCGTAAATCCTTGAGACCCCGCCAGTCGATACCGGCATGCCGCATCCGAAAGGCTTCCGATAGACGGCTCGCGGCTTCTCCGAGAATTTCTAACTGCCGGATAACCGCATCCTGTTTTTCATCATCAGCCGCAAAGGCTTCCCGCGATATGCCGTTCAGCCGTCACATAATTTTTTGGGCGGCGCGCAACATATCAGCGATATAGAGTTCATCACGATGGCGCGACATAAATCACCCGCTCCTCCGCCATCACCTCATCACGAATCAAGGGATGAAGCCGCTCCGGATCCACCAAATCCACCGGGTGGTGCCAGAGGTCTTCCAGCGCCTGCTTTAGATGGATCCAGTCCAGCAAGGTATGGACGGGAGAATCCGGCGCTAACGTGCTTAACACGTCAATGTCACTGTCCTCCGTGAAATCGTCGCGCAGGATTGACCCAAACAAGGCTAACCGCGCCACCCCGTACTGCCGGCAGATCGTCGCAACCTGAGCCATATGCAGCGATAAGGACATTTCCCGCTGCGCCCCATCCATTCAACTCGCCCTCCTCGATTCGCATAACACGGATCCGTCGCCGTTGGCCTCATCATATACCCTGACGCGAGCGGGACGATGGAAAGCAATAGGGTCCCCCCTGGTTACTCCCTTAAAAGAGGTTTTTCGTACAATGTGCGAGACCCACCGCGCCGGTCGCGATGGCGGTCTCCACCAAGACCAAGACATGGTGCACGTCGGTCGCCGCCGGAGCATCGACGCATGGTGGCCAATCATAAGCCCGCCACCCGTTGTGGTCAGTCCCGGCGTGCTTGACCTTATCGGGCTGTTTTATATGGCGAACTGGTGCCCCATGTGCACCAAAAAGCCACCGGCCCGATTTTGAGGTCGGTGGCTCGTTTGGATACCGTTCCTACCCGTTACACGTGGCTAAACGACATCCCGTCGACTGCATCGGTCTGAGCGTTCTCTAATAGATGTTCCCCGGACGCCTCTCGTAAAGTTTTTCCTTTCGGCTCAGGTAACACCAACGTCGTCAATATAAATCCCAGTAGCGATATCCCCGCCAGGATTCCCATCGTTCCGCTCAGCTTCAAGTCTTTTAATAACAAGGGAAAGAGAAATGTGGCGATAGCGGCGCCGAATTTTCCGGCTGAAGCCGATATTCCAAATCCCCAGCCGCGGACGGTCACCGGAAAGACCTCCGAGGGAAAGACAAACGTGGTGCTATTCGGGCCAAATTCAATGAAGAAATAGCTGATGGCGTAGATGATCAAGAATTCCGCGACATGCGAACTGATGCCGGGAGCCAACCATAATGTCGCGTAAGCCAACGCCATAACTAAAAAGCCCATTCCTTGAATGAACTTTCTTCCGATACGGTCTACCGTAAACGCTGATACCCAATAACCCGGGACCGCAGCGACCAGAAAGATTAATGCCGATGTCAAGGTGTCGCCAATGAGCGTGCCATGCGGTTGCAACGCCTTCATCACTAAACTGGAGGAAACGCTGTTGCCGTAAAAGGCCATGTCGAGAAACATCCAAGAAAAAGCGGTGCCAAATAACGTTAGCAAAAACCGACGGTTGGTAAATAACACGGTCCACGACTTGGGCAACTCGTTTACGGTTCCTTGAACGTCCACCGTCTGATGCGTGAGTTGTTGAACGATTTCCGCCGATTCTTTGACATCTCCTTTGACGCCCAACGCATAGTGCGGAGTTTCGGCAATTCGACGCCGCAATAAGATGACGGCAGCCGCAGGAATCGCCCCAAGTCCCAACATCACTCGCCATACGACATCCGTCGCCATGCCACTGCTAAGCAATAGTGCGGCCACGGCCGGCCCCACCAACAGACCGAACCCTTGCATGGCAAAGACCGCGTTCACCAAAAATCCCCGCCGTTTGCGGTTGGAGTATTCACTCATGATGACACCACTCATCGGATAGTCGCCACCGACACCCAATCCGACAATAAAGCGAAATACCACCAACATTAGGAAGTTGGAGGAAAAAGCCGATAACAACGCGCCAGCGGTCAATAAGATCGCTTCGATTCCATAAACTGCCTTACGCCCTACCCGATCCATAAGACGTCCGAAAATCAACGCACCCAAAACCGCCGAAAATAGGGCGGTGCTATTTAAAATCATCAAGTCCAAGGTCGTCAAATGCCATAGCGGTTTTAGAAGCGTTGTCACAACCCCAATAATGAATAAGTCATAGGCGTCGGTAAAGAAGCCCATTCCGGCCGTTAACCATGTCCGGAAATGAAAACTCTGGAGTCCTGCCTCTTCTAACGGTTTCAATACCTGATCCCGTATAGAGCCGGAGCTTTTGTTCATTTTTTCCTCCTCGTTTAAAAAGAATTACACTTGCCATACGGTCTCTAGGCTTCATATCGCCAGAAATCGACCATCCGCATCTGATAGTTCGGGATTCGTTGACGGGGTTTATGTTGACCCGGCCTATGTGCCGATGTCGCATCCCCATCGGTTCTTGACATCGAGCCGCGAGACGTAAATTCATCCACCATCTCAAACCGAGGTTTCGTCCTCATCATCCCATGGTTGAGTTAACGTGCGATAACGTCGTGGTAAAGATTTGATTAAGATTCCGTTATTCCGGGGCCGAATGGCCTTTTTTTCCTGATCTAACGGCCCATGAGCTTCAGCCGATAGTACCTGGCAAATACGACATTTGCCCAATCAACGAAAACCCTTTCGACCGTATTGGCCTTCGAACCGACGATTCATAATGACACTGTCTTATTGACCATCTATTTCACGTTAAGGAGGTTCCGAACATGTGGGACGACCTTTTATCTCCCACTCATCTGATTGTCTTGTTGATTTTGGCTCTCTTAATATTCGGGCCAAAACGGCTCCCTGAACTGGGATCTTCTTTAGGCAAGACAATTCGGGATTTTAAACAAGCATTAACCGTCGGATCCGCCTCCACCTCCTCCACGCCGTTACCCACGAAAGAGACGGACACCCCGGCCGAGTCCCATACCCTCACGGATTCCCATGTGTCGTAAAGGAGCGTGACCGACTGTGGCCGAAAAACCTCCAGAACCCGAAACGGAAGTCAGTCGCAAGGATGCGGTACTGAAAGGGTTGGCGGTCGGGGCCAGCCTCCTTGCCCCGTTTTTTGTACTCCCGCCACGGAAAGCCAAAGCCGCTTCCGTCGATCAAAGCTTGACCGAACCCCACCTTGATCCGGATAAAAACATGAGTTGGGAAGGATGGGACAATCCTCGACTCAACGTGTCCGACGGATGGGAAAACTGGAACACCGTGCTCAATCCGGATAATCTCCCCATCTATCATGATCGATTTGACCGGATTGACCAAGCTCACCCTAAACATCATTGGGTGATGGTTATCGATTTACGCAAATGCGTCGGATGTCAATCCTGCGTTGTGGCGTGTAAGTCAGAAAATAATGTCCCTCTAGGCGTCTATCGTACATGGGTCGACGTGTATCAGGTCGGAGAAACCGTGCCCGACCCGAATGGAGATATCGTCGTGGACGGCCAACGATACCGTCAGGATGTTCGCGTCATGAACGTCCCCAAGTTGTGCAACCATTGCGATAATCCGCCCTGTGTGGAAGTATGTCCGGTCAAAGCCACCTACAAGCGGGAGGACGGCATCGTGTTGGTGGATCCGACTCTCTGTATCGGGTGTGGCACTTGTGTCAACGCCTGTCCGTACGATGCCCGATATTTGAATCCCGTGTCTCACACGGCCGATAAATGTACGTTTTGTGTCGAACGGGTCGACCAAGGTCTCTTACCGGCTTGTGTCACCACCTGCGTAGGACGAGCCCGAATTTTTGGTGACGCCAACGACCCCAATAGTGAAGTCTCGCAATTGCTGGCGCAATATCCGCACGTTGTTCGACACCCTGATTTCGGTACCGATCCGCAAGTCTTTTACATCGGCATGAGCGGAGATATTTCGACGATTGACGATCCCGAAATTCAGCACATGGTGTTCACGTATACGGCCAATGCCGATAGTAACCTACCGGTACGCTAAAAGGAGGTTTGCCCGATGCCGCTGGATACTGGCCAATTACTCGGCCTAGAACATGTTTATTGGGGTATTTTAATCGTCGTCTACCCCTATCTCTCGGGCCTAGTCGCGGGCTCCTTTATTGTCGGATCGCTTTCCAAAGTGTTCGGGGCCAAACAATTTGAGCCTATGGCCAAATTGGCCGCGGTCGTCACGTTGGCCTTTCTACTGATTGCCGCGTTAGCTCCGTTGGCGGACGCCCGTCAACCCCACCGGTTTTTAGAGCTCTATTTCCGACCGCACGTCCCCTATGCCCCGATGGGACTTTTTACTCTGATTTGGACCACGTACGTTTTGTTAGCTTTGGCCGAAACCTATTTCATCTTCCGGGAAGACAACGTTTTTCTCGCGCAAAACGCAGGCGGATGGCGCCAACGTTGGCATCGGTTTTTGACTTTAGGGTATCATGACGTCTCCGAGACCGCGCTAAAGCGCGACCACCAGATTCTGGTGGTTTTGGCGGCGTTCGGAATTTTCCTGGCTTTTGCCTTCCATGGCTATATCGGATTTATTTTCGGCGCCCTAAAAGCCCGTCACTTATGGAGCAACCCCTTAATGATGCCCATGTTCATCGTGTCGGCGATTGTCTCGGGTATTGCATTGATGATCTTGGCCTACGTGGTAATCGTCGGGGGATTGATTTCCCGTGATGAAGTCGATCCCAAACTTATCGCGGGCCTGATGGGCCTTTTGATGTGGGTTATCTTTGTCGATTTATTCTTAGATATTGTCGATTTACTGAATTCCGGCGTTTCCGCTTATACTAGCGGTCCTGTTTATGACGGGTTTCATAGTATTTTTATGGGCGGTCCGCTCACCTTTATGTACTGGGGCCTCCAATTAGGATTTCTGTTCGTGGCCCTCGTTCTGACCTTCATTCCTCGGGTACGCCGTTCACGTTGGTGGGCCAGTATCACGAGCCTATTCGTTCTGATTAGTGTATATGCCATGCGCTATAACACCGTTATCGGTGGGCAATTGCAACCCAAAGCATCGCAGGGATTGGTGCTTTACACCCCCCCGTGGCTGGGTCGCGACAGCATCCAAACCGTTATCGGCATTTTTGCCATTGCTCTTCTCCTCATTACCCTACAACTGTTGTTATTGCCTTGGGACCATCGCTGGGCAGAACATTGGGCACATGCCAGTCATAAAACCCGGGGCACGGAACACATCAGCCCACAACTCTCCAAATAGGGGGAAACCATCATGGGACTTGGTGATAAAGAGATTTCCCGTCGTATGTTTGTCGTCGGATCGGTGGGAGCGGCCAGCGCGCTGACGGCCGCGTGGGGCGTGTCCCCTTGGCTCCCGGCCATGTTTCACCGTCGAGGGACCTATACTTTTCCGATGCGGACCGAATTATGGAAAGGTGTTGACGTGCGCTACAGCGTTTGCCGCCAATGCCGCAGTGACTGTGGTATCGAAGCGCGCGTCTTTAATGGCGTTCTCATCAAGCTGGACGGTAATCCTTACCATCCCAACACCACCGAACCTCACTTGAACTATGCCACCTCGGTCGAGGAATCGTTGCATGCCACCGTCCCGCACTCTTTGTGTGCCCGAGGACAAGCCGGCCGACAAACCGTATATGACCGGTATCGGGTCTTTTTCCCGCTCAAACGCAAAGGCCCGCGGGGTTCTGGTCAATGGCAGACGATTAGCTGGGACCAACTGATTCGAGAGGTGACCGAAGGCGGCTATTTGTTCCGCCATGTTCCGGGTGAAGAACACCGGTATGTCGAAGGGTTTAAAGATTTGTGGAAAGACGGCCAGGGCCCGAACACGCCGGTCGATCCTCGCCATCCCGATTTAGGTCCGATTACCAATCAATTTGTCTTGTTTTGGGGCCGTTCGGAGCCCGGTCAGAACAATTTCCTCACCCGGTTTGCCACGGCGTTCGGCTCCGTCAATGCGTTGCCGCATGTGGGCATTTGCGAACTCAATCACCACGTGGCCACCATGCAGTCGCTTGACGGGAAAATCGCGATGTTAAAGCCGGACATCGAAAACAGCGAATATATTATTTTCTTCGGTGTCAACGTTTATAACGCCAACTTTCCGATGCAGACCTTATCTCGTAAAGTCGCCGATGCATCGGCGACGGGCCGGATGCAGTTTGTCCTGGTTGATCCCAATACCCCAAACTCCGGCGGCCGCGCCGCGCGTCATGTGAAAATCAAGCCGGGCGGTGACGGAGCCCTGGTAATGGGGATGATTCGTTACATCATTGAGCAACACCGGTATAACGCGCCGTTCCTTAGCCATCCCAGTTATCAAACGGCACAGAACGCCGGCGAACTCGATTATACGAACGCGACCTGGCTCGTTGTGCAGGATCCGGGTAACCCCGCCCATGGGCAATTCTTGACGGCGGCTCAAGCCGGATTGGTCTCTTCCCAGGATCCCAACGCTGACGATCCCGTCGTCATTGACGCCACCAGTGGAACGGCTCGACCCGCTTCCGCATCGGCCACCGCCTCGTTATGGCCGACGGGCGATTTGTCTGTCCAGCCCATATCCGTCAACGGCATTCCCTGCCGAACCGGATTTCAAATCCTCTATCAGGAGGCGTCGAAACACACGTACGCAAAATATGCACAAGAGGCCGGAATAGCTGAGCAGATAATTTACGAACTGGCCACAGAATTTACTAGTCACGGTCGTAAGGCCGCTGCCGATTTTTATCGCGGACCCGCCATGCACACCAATGGCGTCTACGCCGGCCGAGGCATTATGACCCTCAATTTCTTGATCGGCAATATCGATTGGGCCGGCGGTTATATCACCGGCGGCAAAGCGGCTGATCCAATGGGCAGTTACCATGGAGCACCTTATAATTTGGCTAAATGGCCTTCACCAAAGCGAACCGTGCCCGCCGGGGTACCGATCTCCCGTGAAAAGAGTTTTTACGAGTCGACCTCGTTGTACCAAGACGCCATCAAGGCCGGTCAAGATCCGTTTCCGACCCCCCGTCCTTGGTATCCGTTCGGGTTCGGCATTTGGCACGAAATTTTTGCCGGCGCCTGGTATCAATATCCTTATCCCGTAAAAATTCTTCTACAGCATGAGGCGAATCCGGCCTGGTCCGCCCCTCCCGGCATGAGTGGTGCACCAGACGAGTCGTTACCATGGTTTCGCCTGATCAAAGATACGAACAAAATCCCGTTGTACATCGTGAGCGACATTCTGATCTCCGAATCGTCTCGGTATGCGGATTACATTGTGCCCGACACCACTTACTTGGAAACATGGGGGATGTTACCCGGGTTTCCCACCGTGCCGACCGGCGTGTTGGGAGTCCGCCAGCCGGTGATTGACCCGATGACAGCCAAAACCCCTTCCGGGGAACCGATGTCGGTTGAGCAATTTCTAATTGATGTGGCGCTGGCTCTAGGTCTACCCGGATTCGGGCAGAACGCGTTCTTGGAGGGCGGATCCCTCACTCGGCGGGAAGACTATTATCTTAAGATGGTAGCCAACGTCGCTTATTATCCGGATTACCATCGGCGCGTCGGTAACCAATTGGTAAAAACCGGGCCGGTACCTGACGCATCCACCCCGCGGGAATGGGCAGCGGCCGAACGTTGGCAGAAACGTTACGGGTCCGCCTTAACACCCGCCCAATGGCGAAAGGCGGCTTATGTCTTGGCCCGCGGAGGACGATTTGAAGATTATGACGTCGGTTATCTGCCGGCCCAAGTCCCGACGCAGATGACTTATCAATACGGGTCCGAAAAATTACCGTTGCAACTCTATAATGCCACCTTCGCCAAAACTCACAACACCCTGACCGGAGAGACCTTTGTCCCGGTCGCCCATTGGCAACCGGTAACCTTGTTTGATGGTACGCCGCTGGATAAGGTCGACGATCCCAAAAAATATCCGTTCATTCTTTCCACTTATAAACAGCCCATCCACAGCAAGGCTCGGACCTGGGCAGACAAGTGGTTGGTAGAATTGATGCCGATCGGATATCTGGATATGAATCCGTTGGATGCTCAGCGATTAGGCCTTAAAAACGGTGATTGGGTCCGGGTTTGGTCCCCCACTTATCCGAAAGGGATTAAGGCTCCAATACGGATAATGCCCGGCGTACGGTTAGGCGTTGTCAGTTTCCCCCAACCTTACGGCCATTGGCATTACGATTCCGGGAACTGGACGATAAACGGACGCCAATTTACCGGCGACAGCCATCTCAATACGCCGGTCCGATTAAATCCCTTAATGCGGCGGGATCCCACTTTAACCGATTCGAACGGCTGGGGCACCTGCATGATCGATCCGGTAGGCGGAGGAGCGGACTACTTTAGTACCCGCGTGGCACTTGAAAAGACCACGCCGGAACCGCTCAACCCCTTGGCGGTATAACGTCACATAGAGGCGGTGAGATATATGACGACTCGACTTCAATCGGACAATCAATCCCCATACGAGGCCATTAGCGATATCCTATGGCTGTGGGCGGCTCTCTTTGACGGGCCGCCCCCCGAGGCCGTGTGGTCCACAATCCGGGAATCGGTTATCCCGGCGATTTATCAATCGTTACAGCAACCGGCGACCTTAGCGGAAGCGTTACAAGTCGCCTCCGAAACTTTGGCAACAGAATACGAAGACCTTTTCTGCATTCCGGTACCCGGAAGTCCCTTTAGCCTCTATGACGACGAGGACATGGCGGACGAACCGCCCAGTCTTCGGCATTTGGCAGCTATCCTCGATATCCCCTGGCAAAAAGACGCATTCGTCCCGGGGCGTGCCTATCCGATTAGCCCGGACCACCTATCCGTATTATTCGCCTTATGGGCGACTTTGATCGGCCTAGAAAACGTTCCGGAGATTCTGGGAAAATCCCGGGCTGATTGGATGGACGTTCTCGCCGGTAAAATTGAACGCATCCTGCGCCGCATAACCCAATCACTTCCCGAGCATTCGGCCTATGGCCAGATAACCCGATTGGCTCTGGATTACGTTAGACAAGCTGACGCGTGGATTAAAGAGGCCAACCGGCATTGAGGCCGAGAAAGGAGGGCTCCCATGGTGATTCCCCTTAAAGGGCCGAATTCCCGGACCCGAAACGCGACCAATCCCGATCGTGTCATGTCCATTACCGCACATCTGGACGAACTGCGGTCCCGGATAATTCGGGCGGGACTCTGGACGATCCTGTTGGCGAGTGGGCTCGCATTTAAGTGGCGCTTAATGATGCACGAGATCCTATTACCGTGGCAGCTCGCGCGCATTCCCGAGTCAACCGCCGTCGGCCATCTAACGCTTTTAACCTTGTCTCCGACCGAACCGTTCTTCACGGTGATTAACGTCATCCTGGCCGTTGCGGTCGTCCTGGCGTCACCGATATGGATTTACGAAGCCTGGCAGTTCTTAGGACCCACGGTACCTTTGGCTCATCGGCCGTGGATTTTACGGGCGCTCTTGATCGGTCTGATTCTTTTTTGGACGGGTGTAGCCGTCGCGTTTTTCGGAGTGATTCCCGCCTCCCTCCGTTTCTTACTTTTATTTGCCCAGGGCGTCTTTAGCGAATCCGTTCGCGCTTCCGCATATCTCGGGTTTGTGACGAGCTTCAGTCTAGCCATGGGTGCGGTTTTTACCGTTCCGGTATGGCTGGGAATCGCCGTCAAATTGGGGTGGATCACTCCCGCCAGGCTTCGACGCGGCCGACGGATTGCTTTCTTCTTGAGTGCCGTATTTGCGGCTGCAGTAGTGCCTTCCCAAGATCCGTTGACTCTGTTGGCGGTCATTTTGCCCGTATACGGGCTCTATGAGGCCACTATACAAATCAGCCGCTGGATCCGCCCCTTAGACTGGTAGGAGCTCCGGAGCGAAACCGGAACTCCTCCGTATTTGATTGAAGCAGCAGTCCGGCGCCGTTATTTAGCCACCTTGTCCAAGTACGCGTTTAATAGCCGCTGGGTCAAATCCGGCGGCATTTTTCCGTGAAACCGGACGGTATATTCATCGAACAAGGTTTTTAAAGTATGGGATAATCCCCCATAATAGGCGATATCCATGTCTCCGCCATATAAGACGTTGGACCGGATCAACAGGGCTTTGGATCCCATGTTCATAATACAAAACACTTCCGGATCATACGACGGCACCTCGCCTTGATGCGTGATATCATGACGCAACACGCTCGCCACCCGAGTTGCCTGCAACACGGCCAGATGCCCTAACTTCGGTACGGCACGCGTCGCAATATCCCCCACCGCAAAAATATTGTCATAATCCAAATGGCGAAAATCGCCGTCCGTCGGAATAAACCCCGCCTCATCGGTCAACCCGGCGTCTTTAACCACCGACGGCCCGGAATAGGTGGGGACCATGACGGTCAGTGCCGCCTCGTATTCCGACCCGTCTTCAAAGAAGACCCGACCCGATTCGATACGGCGAATCACCTTATTGGTTATCACGTCAATTTGATGTTCCTTCGCGATAGAACCGAACGCCTGGTGCACCTTATCCCCGACGTCGTCGAAAAACACCGGTCCGGGCGTGTAGCACACGATTTTGGCGTCGTCCCGCTTTCCGTGTTGTCGTAGCCAATGATCCGCCAAAAAGGCCACCTCGCCGACCGGCCCCTCACAAGCGGCGTTAATCACGGGGACGTCCGGCAATCGGCTGCCGGTGGGTGTCGGGGCCGACCCCACCATAATGGTTCCGCCGTTGAACGCGGCTATCCGTTGATATAATCGGGGAGCCAACACCTCGGTACAGACGGAACTGCCGTCTTCAATGAATCCGGGCACCTTGTCCCACTCTTTAGTCGCCCCCAACGCCACTACCAACACATCGTAAGGAATCTGCGCCCCTTCAACTTCCACAACCCGTTTTTGGGGATCAATCCGGAGCACCCGACTATGGATAAAGTCGGCCGCACGGTTGACCGTATCGCGGAGCGAGAACGTAATCTGTCCGATCCGTTTGAGCCCAAATGCCACTTCCGGCAGCGACGGCTTAACGAGAAAGGTTTCCCGCTCATCGATCACTGTCACCTGAACCCGGGCAGAATCCACCCATTGACTGAATGATACACGGTAATCCCACCGAATCCGGAACCAAGAATAACGACCTTAATCACCCGAATCCCCCTCTACCTGTCCATTATCGTTAATTATTTCCCTCTTCCCGGGGTATCATCCACGGCTCGCCACCTTCGGACGGTATGGTAGGCATGTGTTGCCGGTGGCACTACCGCAGCGGTTCCAAAATTTTAAGACGCCCGGGTTGCCGCCGGTCGCCTATCGAATACCATCCGGTATTTAGAGCAAAGGCAATGCCAACTTTAGTGACACTCCAATTAACAAGAGGCCATACAGCAGCTTGACCCATTCCGGTTTCGCTTTGTTGGCCATAAAGCTCGATCCGAGGAGCGACGCCGTGATGACCGCCACCACGGTAATCGTTAAAATCGCCGGACTGATGACCATATGTCCGATATGCCCCAAAAACCCGCTAAAACTAGAAAACGTTACGATATATGCGGTTGTTGCGGCGGCTTCTTTTGTTCGGTAACCGATCCAAAGAAGTAAAGGGCTAATAAGGAACCCGCCACCGATGCCTAACATCCCGCCCAAAAACCCCGCGATCGCGGCAATAAAGCTCCCCCATAATATCCGACGAAGGGGCGAAGGAGCCTGCCCGGGTTCAGGACGTTTGGCGACCATCAATGTCCGAATACCGGCGAAGAGAACCAAGACGGAAAACAAGATTAATAAAAGGTGGCCGGGAATATACGGGGCGACGATGGCTCCTAAAGGGGCTCCAATCAATGCGCTTAGAGCCATTGGAAAGCCCCCTTTCCAATCCACCAGCCGCTTTCTTCCGTACGGAATTAATGCCAACAAGGTATTTAACCCGTTCAGGAGCAATCCGAGCGGAATGACCACATCCTTCAAGTTGAATCCCAACCAATGAAAAATGGGCACGTATAACATGCCGCCGCCGAGTCCCAACATGGCAAATATAAACGATACGACGAATATCAATAGGCCCGTCCATAGCAACATGGCCTCTTACCCCCGCTTCCTGTTTCAAAACTCCGCCCCATCGCGGCGTTCCATTTCACTCTCCGCGATACCGACGGTCGAATATTCGAAGGAGGCGTCCGTCGCCATGGCGCCTCCATTACGTCCGTTTAACGTTTTAACGCGAGCTTGTATGCAACGCCTCATCCAAACAAGGGCCGCAATACCATTGATCGTTAAGGCGTACAGCGTAACTGGTCACCACCAGTTCGCCGCAGTGCGCACATTGCACGGCATCGAACACTTCCGGCACCTTGTCGTAGGGGTAATCGTCAAACGTCTGAACAGAAAAGACCTGATCCCACGGTGTCGTCAATACGTCTTCAATCAGTGGCTCCACCACATTCGGATCGAGTTCGTAGGGCGGAACTCCTTGAGCCCGGAGTTTGAAGAAATCCATCGTCAAACATTGGCTCATCCGCTCATAGCGCGGCACGACACGCACCGCCCGACGTGTTTTGGTGTCGATCAAGGTCACGGCGAATTTCCCCAACGGCTTACGAATCAAATTGCCTTTGCCGACGGTGCAACCGGTGGCAAACATCACCCCGTCGACAAAACATCCGGAAAAATGGTGCTCACCGGTTTCGACGATAGCGATGAGTTCTCCACCGCCCCGCGCACGCTCCACTCCTAATACATCCATTGCTAGATGACCCGCCCGAAGTCCCTGCGGCATGGCAGGGCACTTATGCCCATGAAAATATTGAGCCGCCGCCAATTCTTCGGCATCAATCCGGGTTTCTTGAATAACCATAACCTCCAACCTCCTTGATTGATCGTTCTATCAAGAGTATGGATCGAGATGATCAAATAATCAAGTGTTTTCTCCACAAGATAGGGTACAGTAGCCAAAACCACCGCGAGGAGCGCGACGCCGACACCGGACGGTTGATGGGCCGGCTAACCGACCCGAGATCTTCCGCTTCCGGGGCGTTATGGGCCGCTTTGCTGTGGTTGGCCCTGGCCGGACTCTCGTTCGCCGCAATTCTACGCATCTTATATTATTTGCCGCTACAAGCGGCGGCCTGGCCCAGTTAGCCCCGGGTGTGCTGGACAGTACGCTCAGGATGGCCGTCGGTACAGTTTTGAGCCGGCTGCTAGATGCATGATTCCGGGTGGGCCGTGGTCACGCTGTTCGTGATATTACAGGAATTATCCACCTGGTGTCGCCTGTTCCATGTTGCCCTTGGTTTGCATCCTGGCCGATGCGCGTTCACGATCGTATTCCCGTTTACCGTAATGGGTCCTCATCGCCTTTTGGCTTGCCACATCCCGGGCCGGCACGCCTATCCGGCCACCAAACAAACTCCGGAACATGCTTTGTTCACGTTAGGACACTGCTGACCGGCTCCAGAATTCGATAACGTTCGTCATCCGGCTACCGGTCAGTCGAAACCCTAATGTTTCGCCCGCAAACGCCCCCTAGTAATTATCGTCACGACTTAAAAGCTGTGGAACACGCCGAAATCATGAGCACTGATCTCCCAAGGATGTGATCCATTGCTGTGCCGCCATTTGCACCGGATCCCAGGGGCTGCTGAGAGGCGGGGTATAACTCAAGTCCAAATCGTTCAAACCGTCCACCGTCATTTGATGATAAAGCGCCGCCGCCAGGATATCCAAGCGCTTGGCCACCTGCCCCTGCCAATGGCCGAGAAGTTGACCGCCCAAAAGACGCCCGGTTTCCGCGTCTCCGGTGATGGATACGGTTAACGGGGTCGCACCGGGATAATACACTTTGTGGTCCCAAGTCGTCAGACGGGTCGTTCGGGGCGAATACCCGGCAGCACGCGCTTCGGATGCCTTCAATCCGGTCCGCCCGATCGCCCAGTCGAACACCTTGACCACTTGCGTACCCAACGATCCTTCGTAAACCCGGTTGCCCCCGATCATATTCTCGCCAGCCACCCGACCCTGCTTATGGGCGGTGGTTCCGAGAGGCAAATAGGTATTTGTGTCCAATAGGCGGTGATAGGTTTCGACGCAATCGCCGGCGGCCCAAATATCGGGCAGGTTGGTCCGCATCTGCCGGTCTACCCGGATCGCCCCCCGAATACCGGTGAAAATCCCGGCCCGCGCCGCCAAATCCGTATCCGGGGCGACCCCGACCACGACCAGCACCAAATCGGCGGTGATTTGCCAATCGGGTTCGCCGACCACGTGAACTCCTTGAACCGTCCTTTCCAACCCGCGGACCCGGGACCCGGTCATGACCGTCACGCCGTGTGACTGAAGATACTCGTCCAGTTGGGCTCCGAAATCCGGATCGACGGTCGGCAACACATGATCCGCCTGTTCAATCAACGTCACCCGAATTCCGCGATGGGTCAATGCGTCGGCCATCTCAAGCCCAATATAGCCGGCCCCGACAATAACGGCCGATTGCGGGGTACTTTTCTCCAAAAAGGCGTGCAAACGGAAACTGTCCTCCATACTGTGCAACAAAAACACTCGCGGATCGTCAAGACCCGGTAACGACGGGCGCACCGGCACGGCTCCGGTGGCCACCACCAAGCGATCGTAAGCTATCTCCTGATGCCGGCCGTCCGGAGCGCGGACGGTCATTCGATGCGCCCCCGGATCAATCGACTCGGCCCAGGTGTTTAAAAGCACCCGAATACCATGCGATTCAATCTCCTCGTGGGTTCGATGGGCCAACGTCCGCCAATCGGAAATCTCGCCACTGAGATAAAAGGGGAGCCCACAGATACTGAAATTCGGGAAAGCGTCGCCCACCACCAGGGTTATCTCCGCTGTCCGATCCAATTCCCGAGCTCGAAGCGCCGCACTAATCCCGGCGTCGCTACCGCCGATCATAACGAGATGCATTTTGTCCGATTCCTCCTCAAAAATGCCGGGTTGTCCCATAACCATAGCAGACGCGTATAACAATTCGGTAAAATTTCGATTAAGGTTCGGTTAACCCCCAATCACGGCGCTCCATCCCCATAACGCCAACAGAGTCACGAACAGCACCGGCAGGGTGAGGGTAATGCCGACCCGAAAATAATAACCCCAGCTAATCCGGATGTCCCGCCGCTCCAGCACATTTAACCAGAGCAAGGTAGCCAAGGAACCAATCGGCGTGATTTTCGGTCCGAGATCACAGCCGATGACGTTGGCGTAAGCCATCATTTCCCGGATTCCGGCATTTACCGCCGTTTGGTGGATGGCCAACGCATCAATCATCACGGTCGGCATATTGTTCATCACCGACGATAAGCCGGCGGCGATAAATCCGGTACCCACCGCCGCCCAGAAGGATCCGTGTACCGCCAGCCCGTCTAACAACCGGCTCAAAAGCCGCGTCAGTCCGGCATTTCGCAGCCCAAAGACGACGACGTACATCCCAATCGAAAACACGACAATTTTCCAGGGGGCTTCTCGAATCAATCGGGTAACCGGTATGGCCGGACTCCGATAACTGACCGCCAAAAAGACCAACGCGGCGGCACCGGCAAAGACCGAGACCGGCCAATGAAGAATCTGGCTGAGAAAATAGCCGACCAACAACAACCCTAAAATCAACCAGGACACCCGAAACACCCGGGGATCCCGAATCGCCTGCTCCGGCCGTTTTAACGCGGCGGTATCCACCCGATTGGGGAGATCTCGACGATAGAAGAGGTACAGAGCCGTGAGGCTGGCCGCCAGCGCCACCACGTCAACCGGTAGCATATGGACCATGAACCGAATAAATCCCAGATGGAAGTAATCGGCCGATACGATGTTGACCAGGTTGGACACCACCAACGGTAGGGAGGTGGTGTCGGCAATAAATCCGCTCGCCATGACCAGCGCCAATGTCGCCCGCGGGTTAAGTCCCAAAGCCCGGATTTCGGCAATCACGATCGGCGTCAGAATCAGCGCCGCCCCGTCGTTGGCAAAAAACATGGCGACCAGCGCCCCCAAAATCCCCAACCATAAAAAAAGGCGAATCCCCCGGTTGTGCGAGGCGCGCGCCATCCAGAGCGCCGCCCATTCGAAAAAGCCGGCCGCATCCAAAATCAAGGAAATCAAAATGACCGCCACAAATGTCAACGTGGCGTCCCAGACAATGCCGACCACTTCCCCAACGTTAGCCCAGGACACGATCCCGAGCACCAACGCCAAGACACCGCCGACCGCCGCGGTCCACCCAATCGACAACCCGCGCGGTTGCCAAATCACCAACGTCAGCACTACGACAAAAAGTCCAATCGCCAAGACCGAATGCACCTAATCATCACCTGTATGTTCGTCGTCCCCGGGGTTCCGATGGTCCAGCTCTCCAGAGACGGAAATGGTTTGTGCCAATGTCTGGTATACCGTACTATTTTTTTCCGCCATGTGCCACAGACGCTCTACCCGTTCGGCCGGTAGCGGCGAGACGACCCGTAAGCGGTACGAAATCGCAACCAACCGCAGCGGCCGATCTTCTCGTATCGCGGTGAGGGTCATGGCCGTCTCGCCAATCGGCAGACGGGATAATTCCGCCACCATTTGCAAGGACGTCAAAAGACAACTGCCCATAGCCGACAAAAGCGTTTCCACCGGGTTAAACCCGGCGGTCAAATCACCTCGCCGAGCCCCTAAGGTCAAGGAAAAACTTCGGGTGGTGGCCACCGCATGATTAACATCTTGACGGGAAACCGTCACGCTGTATTCCTGCATGAAACCCTGCACTCCTCTTCGAAGCCGTCGGCCGGAGGCAGAATGGCCTCCGGCTCCACGACTGACGTTTAGGATGGCGGAACCTGCTTAAATAATACGTCGGTGCGCACCCCAATCCGGGGGTAGGGCACATCCTCCCATGTCCAATCGGGGAGCGGTTCCACCGCATACATGACCGCCGGATCCCCCGTCAACAAGACGGTCCGGACCCATTCCCACTGCGCTTCGCGTAACGTATCCACTTGTTCGGGCGTCGCCTGACGCGTCGATACCAAACGCGCTTCCTCTTGGGCCAAGTCATCCGGGTAGACGCCGGCCCGCTCCATCACTCGGATAGTCGTACCGGAGGAGATGCGCTGAAGGATAAACCAAACCCCCGGAATATCCCGCACATCCTGCGTATTAAACCGAATCCGTCCTCCGGTCAAGTAGGCCGCCACATCCCCGAGACAAGGGCTGTTACGTGACAACACCCGCAGGTCGGTGCGATCAATTACCCCGTCGGGAAACAGTTCCGCCAATCCCCGGGATAACGCCACGGCGCCGCGAAATAAGCCGTCACAGGCGTGGCCGTGAAACTTGACCAAATCTTTCACGGTAATTGTTTTGACCCCGGCGGCATAACGACCGTGGCTGGATTCGGTGTCTCGCACCTGAAAGGTCGGCAGCCGAGTGGAGTGGGCGGCCCATTCCGGCCAGTACCAATCTTCCGTCATATCATGGGTGCGACTCGGCCATAACGGTTCCATGGCTAAAAAGTTAAGACCGTGAAGCCGTCCCGGGCATACCGGGAAAACGCGTCCCGCGCAAACTCGGCTTGCACTTGAGCTTGTTGAGCGGCGTCCGCCAAGCCCCAATTGTTCAGCTGGTTCGTGCACGCGCCCACCACAATTCCGGCGTGAACCAACTCCCGAATCAACCCACCCAATTCGGAGTCCAGGTCGCCCAATAACTTGAGCCCTTGGGTGAATAAAAATACTTCCACCTCATCAATCCCGTTTTCCTCCCGTGCGTCATAAATCCGCTTCGCCACATGCAGGCCAGCCATCGCCCGCCCGGGATTGTCCTGACCGGACAATACCACAATCGCAATCTTCGCCATCAAGTCCACCCTCTTATTAAAGATTTTCGGCTACCGCCGAATCCGACATGGAAAACCCCCACAGGGTGTCGAACCCCTCAGAGAATACGAACTCGTTTAATTCATGTACCGCGGTCAATCCAATTACGTCATGGGCCATCAGTGGCACCGTCACCATCTGTTCGTCGGGAAAATCCTTTCGTAGGCGCTCGAGATATTGCTGCTGCATGTGATACCGCGCTCCGAACAACGGATCGGCCAACACCTCTTCCGGCAAGACATGATTGACCATGACATGCGTGGCATGAATTCCCACGGTATCCAATTCCGCTATCGCCCGACGGGCTTCGAGAATCGGCGTTGCTTCCGGATAGAGGACAAATGCCATTTTGGTCGACGGTCCCCGCAATAGGGACAAAGCGTCGGCGATCCGTGCTACCTCACCGGCATCGGTCTCCGTCGGGCCGAGTCCCGCGACTTTCACCGATAACTGCTGCCGATAACTTAACGGCAATTCCAACAGCCGGAGCGTATGTCCGGTCGGTGCCGTGTCAAACACCACCAAGGGCCACTCGTCGGACAATAACAGATCCAGAAACCGGTGAAACACCGCGACTTCTTCCGTGCAGGGACTCGCCAGCTCTTCCTGGAGCCGAAGCAGCGTGTCGGTCGGATAATGGTGAGCGGCCTCCTCCAGAACCTTCCGTTGATATTCCGCCGTTTCCCATGCCGGATCGATTCGAGCGACATAAAGCCCTGGGACATCGGCGACCGGCCGGGGAACGGTATCGACGGTCGTTTCCAACACCCAGCCCGTGTGCGCCGCCGGATCGGTCGTTACCAAAAGGGTACGATACCCGGCCCCGGCTCCAGCGACTGCCGTGGCAGTTGCCAACGTAGTTTTGCCGACGCCCCCTTTGCCGGAGAAAAATATGCGCCGCTTGACGTTAGGCGGGAACATAATCCGTCACCCACCTCCCTAAACTCCGAAGCCGATCGACCCCGGTGATTTCTCCGGGTTGCAACGGAACCTCCGGACCGTACCCAAACACCTGCCGAAGACGCGCAATCGCAAGTTGTTGCTGGTCTCGGCGGGCTTGAAGGAACGGCATGTGTGCCGATTCTTCCGGAATGACCCCGTTGATGATCAACCGCAGGTTGGTTAGCCCGATGTCGCGCAATTCGTTTGCAGCCCGTAACGTCTCGTCCACGCTGGTGTGTTCCGGCTGGGCAACCAGCATAAACGTGGTCTCTGCCGGATCTTTCAGACGGGCCATGGCCTGTTGATATTGTTCCGCGGATGTCGTGAGCTGGTCCACCGGGCCCAAACACGTTTGGCCGCTGCCTTGGCTGCTCAGCTCAATGTGGGTCGACCAAGCGGCCGGCAAAGCCAGGAGTCTTAATGTGTGGCCGGTCGGTGCCGTGTCAAATATCAGCCAATCGAAGGCGGGTTCTAAAAGACTTTGAACGAATTGGTCGAACCCGGCGATATCCACCGTACACGGTCCGCTCATTTGCTCCGCTAAAGTCTCCAAAACCGTATCCGGAAGCTTCCCTTGGAGCGGAGCCAAAGCCCGCATCCGATAGGCTTCCGCTGCCGCTTCGGCATCAATTTCCTGGGCGGTGAGTCGCGGGACGGCAACGATCGGTACCGGGACAGGACCAATCGGTTGTTGAAACACGTCCGCCAAATTCGATGCCGGGTCCGTCGTTACCAAAAGCGTTTGATACCCCCGATCGGCTAAATAAACCGCGGTAGCCGCCGCCAAACTGGTTTTACCGACACCGCCTTTCCCGGAAAAAAACAAAGTGGGCATCACCATGCTCCTTCGCTCTACTTGAGTTCCGCCAACGCCGACATTAATTCTTCATAACCGGGATATCGCCCCGTCCATTTCACCTCGCCGTTAACGGCCACCATCGGCAGGGAGCCCACACCCTCGGTTACGAGTGTTCGGTAAACCACCGGATTTTGAAGAAATGCTTGAGGATGACGACTAAGTTGATATCGCGCCACGGTCACGCCGGCCCGTTGTAAACGATCCGCCACGTCAGCCATCGCGATCAACACCGGATCCGGAGCCGGCCCGCAAACCCCCGACGTGCAACAAAGTTCGGGATCAAAAATCTCGACGGTCATTCGACACCCCCTAACACTGGCACCCGGGCCCACATCCTGTGGTATTAGGCCCCAGTAACGGAATTTCCACCCGCTGCGGCAGCTGCTCGGCCAACGAATCGATGGCCAACAGAGCCGTCACGCGAACCGTCCGCGCAATCTGAATCGCTTCCGCCATATCCACCGCCGATACGCCTATCCGTTCGGCCTCCTGCCAGTGTGACTCCATGCAAGACGGGCAGCCCGCCGCCAAAGCGGCAGCCAGGGCAATCAATTCTCGTGTTCGGTCGTCCATGACACCCTCCTAATCGTTTGCGGCCGGGCCTGTAACGCCGACTGATTCGACCGGTACCAACACTTCACACGAGGTCTCCACCTGGTGGGTGGCCAGCCATTGTTCGTCGGCTTCGACGTGCGGCAATTGCTCGATCAACGCTGCCAGGGCCGGATCCAAATCCGTCCGCACGGCGTAATACGTCCAGTATTTATGCCGCCGTTCGTGGATCAATCCGGCTTGACGCAATTTGCGCAAATGTTGAGACACCGCCGGTTGGGTGATTGGCAAAAGCCCTGCCAATTCACAGACACAGGCTTCGCGTGTTCGCAACAGGGCCAAAATACGAAGGCGCATGGGATCCGCCAACGCCTTAAAGAGATCCGCTTGTTGTTCAAACATGACATATCACCCAATAAGAATATACTTATATCCTAACGTAAAATCAAGCCCGAAAACCGACGGATTGGGTCGTTACCGTTTCCGGGCTCCACCGCCTCACCCCGACCGGGCATGATTTACGGGTTCTCCATTATTATCCGGCATATCTCCGGCGACCCCGGCACATGATTACACCAATCAATTTTAGGAGGTGCCAGACATGTCCTTAGCCGTCATCGATGTCGGATTCGCTCCGTCTTCCCCCTCGACCTGGACATTGCCAAATGATTTCGAACTCCCGCAATCGATCATATTGGAATTTCCCGTGACGCCCACGGCGCGTGAGCCGCTCCTGACCGCCATAACCCAAAATCCGGCGACCGATTGCCCTGGTTTAATACGCCTCACGATAAAAGAGCTCACCGGGCTTTCTACCATGGTCAAGAATTTACCGGTAGCCTACAAAGGCGTTTTAGGCGCTGCCTATGTAAAAGCTGCGGAAACTCGAACCCAACCGTGGCACTGGGTGTTATTGGCCCGATTTAAACCGAACGCGGGGAGCCATGCGGGCGACCAATTCCACGAATGGTTTCATACGGTCATCCAACCGATTCTCTCGAAAGGGCACCCGGACGCTCCGGAAACTTGGATGTACATAGGCCGTTTTGCCACCATTGCCGCCGGAGACCGACAACGCGTCTACACCACCGCCGAGGACTTGGCTCGATTCGTCCAAGAACCCCCGTTAGACAATCACCAGGTGACGGTGCTTAACCATGTTTTGGTGCGCGAACGGGAGCGTTCCCCATTCAATCATAGCGTCACAAATCTTTTAACTACGGCTCAGATCACCTTTCAGCCCACGGACGATCCATCAGGGCTAGGACAACCGGGCGCATCCGACAATACCTATTATCGAAAACCGCTGTCCACCGAAATTTTAATGGGTTTGGACAGCACCCACCAGCGCATTCCCTATTTGATGCATGGAATTTGGGAGTCTTTATGGGATCACGAAAACTCCCATGTGGATACCCGCTTTCGGCAAGCGGCGGGCCAATTGGCCCCCTATATTGTCGGAGGCCCCGAAGAACCCTTTTATCGCACCATACTAGAGTGGGCTCCCGGGCATGCTCCGGCCGTCATTCACGCCGGCACTTCCTCGCATTAATTCGCCAAAACGGTCTTTAGCGTGTCGGTGAACGGCAGCATTGCCAAGAAGGTTGTCAACACGCAGACTTATCCGAGGCTATCTCCAAGCGGAACCCTATGATGTGAACACTCCCCGGGACGGAGGGCACCGCCCAAAGGGGGGCTCCTTAACGCCTTACTCGCCTACATTCCAATGGATGACCTCGACAAGAAACCCGAGCGCCGGAGATTGGCATTCGTCCGTTATGCGGATCACGCGATGATATTTGTGCTGCCGGAGAACGGATTTTGGCATCCGGCACCCGATTCTCGGTCGGACACTCATCAGCCTGCAAACCAAAAAACACGGTGAACCCGCTAACCCGGCGCCCTATTTACGCGTGAACTCTCCCGCCACCTAACTCTAACGGGTTGAGGTGGGGGTTCCGCAGCGTTGACAGACAAACACGGCTTGACTCAGACGGTTGTCCGGGGAAGTGAATGTGCATAGGGTACATTCCTGCGAACTGTGTTGGGGCAGGACCGTAATGACCAATTTATGGTGGCGCACGGCTTTATAGCGGGTGAACGTGATCACCTGGCCCCAGGCCGAGGCGCGAATGGCCCGGCCGAACCCTTTGTGGGGAGTAGGCATCTGAAGGCGGAAGACCAAGCCGTCCGCGAATTGCCGCGACGCATTCGGGATCTAGAGGAGAATGCGATTCTAAAAAAGCGATGCGCATCTTCGCCATCGATCGGAAGGAATCTTTCCGTTCATTCATGAACACCGCTTCACCTTCTCGATCACGAAGATGTGCCAAGCCCTCGACGTCTCGTGAAGCGGATATGATGCCTGGCGCCATCGTCCGGCGGCGCCGAAAGCAGCCATGGATCTGCTTGTCCGAATATGAGCACTCGGCCTTAAGGACTGGCAGGCCGCCCATCGGCATATCACGGTAAAGGCCCGTGGCGCATCGCCACGGGACCTTTGAACCGCATGCTCACGGTGGAGTACCGGGATGCACTAGGTTACAACAACTTCTAAGTCTGTATGAACGGTGCGTGTGCGCCGGCAATGAACCCGGTGGTGTGAAGGCGAATTAATCGCCCACCCTAATCGATTGAATTTAGGTCAACGGTCGCCTAATTCTTCCGTCAAATGCCCACGGAGACGCTCGGCCAAACGCTGGTTGACTTCCTGAAATTCCAGGGTTTGCGCAATGTGCCGGGCGGCTTGCGGCACCGGGTGGGTCTTCAACCACGCCCGCATCTCTTCTGCCAAGTCCCGATCAACGACCAAAGCGATTGGCGACAAAATGTGCTCAATCATTTTGGGATATTTCTCTAACAGTTCGTCCCAACGCGCCTCCAAGCTTTGCCAGGTGACCCGCCGGGCATGGCGATTGGCTAACAGCTGGCCGAGCGCAATCGCCCCGTCTTGCGTGCGCACTTCCGAGGAATGGTAGAGGTCCAGCGTTCGGCGGATCAATTCCGGTTTGGTAAACCCAGACAACGCATAGAGATACCGTTTTTCGTCTTGGGGCGTGGTCGCCTCCCGATAGCGGCGGTACATCGCTTCCCAATCCGCCTCATCGCCAAATGACGCCACCACATGGGCCAGTGGGGTCAATAGCTCAGGTGACACCAAAAAGGTCCCCTCCCAATGAGCCATCAACAGAGCGCGAGCCCGGTCGCGTACCGCCGGATCCTCCCCGACCGTCCCCAATAGCCGAATAACCGTTGCCCGGAGTCGGCGCCGCTGCACATCGTCGGATTCCGCCGGATCCCACCCGAGGGCATCCAGGACCGGCCGGGCAACCGCACGCACTAAGGCCTGAACCTGGACCCGTTCGTCGGGTAAGACCCATTCATCCAGAAATCCGAGTGGCCTGGAGGCGGTCCCCCAAACGTCGGGGTCCTCTTCGTCGGGCAATGCCCGCCATAACGGCAGCATATGAGACAATGACACCTCGCCGGCCTGCACCAACGCCCAAGCGTCATCCACCAGGCTAAGCCGTTCCAACGCCGTCATCTCGTCCCGATGACGCAAAACGGCCGTCCAAAGTGCCGGATCATAACTAACCCGGTAAAACCCCCACGCGCCTTGATTGACCAAGACGGCGTCGGTGTCGGGCGGCAACGGTACCGTCAACGACTCGTCCGTCAGGTGGGCCCGAATGGTCTCTTTCGTGCCGTCGACCTGCCATACCGTCATGACCACCGGTACCTGCCAATGGCCGTGGCCGCCGCCACGGTACCGAAACGGCCGTTGCGTGAGCCGGATCGCCCCGTCCGCCCACTCGGCGCGAACCAGGGGATATCCGGCTTGAAACACCCACGTGTCCATTGTTGTTCGAACCGGTTGACCGGACGCCTCGCCCAACGCGTCCCACAAATCTCCGGTTTCGGTGTTGCCATAACGATGGCGGTTTAAATAGCCGGTGATGCCCTGACGGAACGTTTCCGGCCCGAGGTATTGCTCCAGCATGCGCAAAACCGCGCCACCCTTTTGATAGGTGAGAACGTCAAACATTCCCCATGCCTCAATCGGCGGCCCAACCGGATATTCGATCGGCCGCGTCGATTCGAGTCCGTCAACGCTTAAGGCGTGAGCCCGCCCATGTCCGAACATAGTCCACACGTTCCACTCCGGATGCAGCCGGTCGGTGGCCAATTGTTGCATAAAAGTGGCAAACGCCTCATTCAACCATATCCCGTTCCACCAACGCATAGTGACCAAATCGCCGAACCACATATGGGCCGTTTCGTGCGCAATGGTACTGACCACTTGCATCTGTTCGGTCGGTGCCGAGCGTCCGGCGTCGACCAGCAGGGCCTCTTCTCGATAAGTGACGCACCCGAGGTTTTCCATGGCACCGGCGGCAAAATCGGGAATCGCCACATGATCCAGCTTATCCGAGGGGTAGGGGATACCGAAATACTGCTCGAAAAACTGCAGCGTGCCCACGGCCGCCGTCTTGGCCACAGCCGTCAAATGCATCAGCTCGGGGCGCGCCGCAATGCGCACGGGAACCGCACCCACCATCTCCGGCGCAGTCACATCCAATCGTCCAACCACCAGCGCCACCAGATAGGTTGACATGGGCATGGTTTCGGCAAACCGAACCCGTCGCTTACCGTCGGCCGTAATCTCGCTCTCCACTTCGCGTCCGTTAGAAAGGGCCGTCTGATCCGGGTCAACGACCAATGTGATAACGAAACGGGCCTTAAAATCCGGTTCGTCCCATCCGGGAAACACGCGGCGGGCATCCGTCGCTTCACATTGCGTAGCCAAAATCACCTCACTGCGGCCGTCCGTCCGGGTTACCGTGGTCCGGTAAAAGCCGCGGAGGTCATTGGCCAAAATTCCGCTGTAAGTGATGGAGACGGTTTTCAACCCCGGGTCCACGGTCCCCGGCCAGGTCACCACCACCTGTTCGTCTTCCGGGCGGTAGGCGACTTGACCGGTCTGCGTCGTACCCCGGTCCACAAGAGACACCTCGGTCAAGGTGAGATTCACCGCATTCATCACGAATTCGGTCACCGGCTGCAGGACCTCCACCTCGATTGCAGCCGTACCCTTAAACGTTCCCTGTTCCACATCCGGAGTAATCTCCAACCGATATAAGCGGGGAACGACCGTCCGGGGTAATCGATATGACGGCTGTTCGGTCATTTTATTCCTCCTCGCATTCCTGTTATAACGACAAGGTCGGGGCTTTTCCGGTTTCGTCGGGATTCGCTTCGTCGGCAACCCACCATCGGCCGTAGGCGACCGGATGGACACGGCCGGCTACGGAAACGGTAAAATGATCCGGCCCTTCCTCGGCGCTTAAATATAAGATAGACGGTCGGTCGATTTCCATTCCCTGTTCGGACACCACATTCACCGACGCCGTATTAAAGTAACGGTAATGCGCCAAAAAGGCGGCCAGGCAGCCGTTGGCGCTTCCGGTGGCCGGATCTTCGTCAACCCCATACCCCGGACCGAATACCCGCACATGCACATGATGGTCGGGATGCAGGGTTTCCGCCGAAAACACTAATACCGTCCGCGCCTGTAACCGCTCCATCAACGCATCATAACGGGCCCGGTCTAATTGTACCCGCTGCACCGCGTCCAACGACGTGAGCGGGACAATCAACGCAGGCAGGCCGGTCGATACTTCCTGGACCGGATAGCGGGCGTCCCAGGCATCCTCCGCCAATCCGAGCATCGCGGTGACCTCGGCAGCCTCGAGAATCGGTCCAAACGTCGGAGGCTGATGAGGCATCCAAAACAGGCCGGAATCCGCGTCATAAGTGATCGGGATGAGACCGGCCTCCAGCCTCAAGGGAATTTCCGCCCGGTCGTCGTTGGTCGCTTTTTGGGAATGAATCACAAACGCGGTGCCGATGGCGGGGTGTCCGGCAAAAGGGATCTCTTGACGCGGCGTGAAAATGCGGACCGGGTAAGCCGACTCGCCGGGCAATCGGGGCAAAACGAAGGTGGTTTCCGAAAAACGCAATTCGGCCGCGATTTGCTGCATTTGTAAATCCGTCAGACTCTCGGCCTCCAGCACGACCGCTAACGGGTTTCCGCTATACGGCCCGTCGTCGGTAAATACGTCCACGATATAATACGGGACCTGGGCCATTTCGCACGCTCCTTAACGGTCATTTAACAAACGGTTCACATGGCGGATGACGTCCTCTTGATCCCAAGGCAGATGGCCTTCCACATGCCAGCGCGTGACCAACGCAAAGAGAATCCCGAGGACGGCCTGCGCCAAGAAGTCGGCCGGCACGTCCTGACGAAAGGCTTGGATCTGCTGGCCGCGACGGACCCAGTCGGCCATCTCCTGCTCCATGACCCGGGTCAACTGGCGGCGTAACACGTCCCTTACGGAGTCTTGGCTACTATGGGACAACATTTGAAACAAAATGCGACGGTTGTCCGGATCCCCGTATACGTCAAAATAAACCGACACCAAGCGGGACACGAGCGATGCCGGATCCGTTCCTGGGGGCAACCCGTCAAACACGTGCTGAACTTGTTCCAAAGGTGACGCCTCTTGAATCACTGCCGACCATAACGCCTCTTTATCCGGAAAATACCAAAAGATCAGGCTGGTGGTCGAAATGCCGGCGGCTTGAGCAATATCCCGCATGGAGGCGCGAAATCCTTTTTCGGCAAACATCCGCCGTGCGCCTGCCATGATTTGGTCTCGCGTGGAGGCCTTATCTTCCATGACCCACGCTCCCTCCAACCGTTTCCAGCATTCTGGTCCCTATTGTACCATGCCTCGATTAGCGGGTGACCCAGGTAATGGGTACCCCCCATTCCCGAAACACCGGCGTATGGACAAAGAGATATTCCAATAGCTTTTTGGCCAGCGGCCATTGGCGTCCGAGTTTCACCGTCCGGTGCCGCTGATCCCAGAGCGAACGCCGGACATAAAGTCCGCGGCCATTGCCCAAATTCAATACGCAACTCATCTCGTGGTGATATTGCCGACGAGCCTCCGGTCGGCCTACGAGATCCCGGACCAGATTCGCCGCCACCACCTCGGCCTGAAGCATCGCCGTATGCCCTTGCTTAGGCCCTTCAAAAGCGGTCGCATTGCCGGCGACGTAGACGTCGGGGTCATGAACCGATCGCATATCTTTTCCGGTTTCTATCCATCCTCGAGGATGTCCGTGCGCCAGCCGACTTAATGCCGGATCGCCCCGAAAGGGCGGGGTGATAATCGTAAGACGAGACGGCAACTCCCGGCCGTCATCTAAAATGACCCGGTCCGCCTCCACCGCCCGAACGGTAACCGGTCCCAGCCGGGTGATGCCTTTTTGGTTAAACAGCTGCTCCAAATATCGACTCGCCCGTTCCCCGGCCGGAGCCCAAAACTTCGGTAACGGATCCACAAACGTCATCGGGCCCTGAAGCTGTTTGGTCTCCAAATAATGGTGGAGTTCGAGCGCCACTTCGAAAGCCGGTCCCCCCGTCTGGCAGTTTTGCGCCCAACCCACCACCGCCGGGCCACCGGTATACTGGCGTAACGCCGTTTGAAGTTTGAGGGTACCCTCGACACTACAAACCGTCAACCCATAGTCCTTCAGTCCGGGAACTTCGTCATAAGCAAAGCGTTCTCCTAGCGCCACCACCAGCTTGTCATAGCTGACCGTCCCCGAAGAGGTCTTCACTTGGCGTTGATCGGGATCCACGTCGGTTACGACCGCCGGCATCCACTCAATGCCTGCCCGCCGATAAATCGGTTCCAAGGCAAAACGAATATCGTCCAACGGCTTATGGCCGAACGCCACGTCGACCAACGCCGGACGATAGACAAACTGGGCATCTTTCGCTATGACGACGACCCGGTATCCCGCTTGTCGGCCTAATCCGCGCCGAATCGACAAGGCCGCGGTTAACCCGGCAAAACCGCTCCCTAGAACCACCACGTCCGGCATGAAAAAACCCCCTTTAGCGCATCGCTTACGCTTCGGGGGTAGTATGATCCGGCCGACATTCCGTTAACCGACGCTAGACGCCCACCTCTTCGACCATTTCGGCGGCGACGGGTTCTAAACGCGCCCCATGACTCGGACGGGTCCAAGCCCCAATGTCTGTCGACTCTTCCCCGTGCATCGCATGATCCCCGACTTCCAACTCCACGTCGGACGCCCGCAAGGGAATAAAGCGGGCCACCAATTTCAATGTCCCGTATGTCATTCCCCCGCTATACGCCACGACCACAGCTAAGGCGAGCAGTTGCACAAAAAATTGATGAGGATTGCCGTAAAGCCAACCCGTCACCGCCACCCCGGCCCCATGACCCCGAGCCAGGTATTCCACCATGTGGGGATCCGCCAAAACGCCGGTCAAAAGGCCGCCAACCGCACCGGCAATCGCGTGTGTATGCACCACACCCAGACTATCGTCCACTCGGGCAAAGAGTCCCCGGTGGCCCCAGCGGTTCATGGTTAGCCAGGGAATAATTCCGGCCGCCAGACCAATCACGATCGCTCCCGACCCGTTTACATAGCCGGCAGCCGGCGTAATGGCGACGAGTCCGGCAATCATGCCGTTAATCGCCCCCGTCAGGCTTGCCCGATTGTGCGCGAAGACATCCAAGAACAGCCACGCCAAAAGGGCGACCGCAGCGGCCACGTTCGTGTTGATGACGGCCGCGGCGGCATCCGCGTTGGCAAAATAGGGGTCCCCGCCATTAAATCCGTTCCATCCGAGCCACAAAATGCCGGCCCCCAAAAGAGCAAACAATAAGTTGTGCGGTTTATCCTGCCGGTCCCGCGCCAACCGCGGACCAATCGTCCAAGCCGCCACAAACCCGGAAACCCCGGCCGCCACATGAATGACATATCCGCCGCTGTAATCGACGGCCCCCAGCTGGGCCAACCAGCCACCGCCCCACAGCCAAAATGCCTGAATGCTGTATACCAAGGTGGACCACAGGGGAACAAAAATCATCCATGCTTTAAAGTTCATCCGACCCAATACCGCACCCGCGAGTAATCCGGGGGCAATTGCGGCAAACACGAATTGAAAGTAGATTAATGCGGAAGAGGGCATCCGAAGTCCCGGCATGGCGTTTTGTAGGAGGGGAATCTGTGCGCGCCCCTGTTCGGTCGCGGCACTTAATGCGGGACCCGGTATCCCCATTAATTGCGACAAAATCCCCGGTCCAAGATGTGCCGGCACCCCAAATCCCAAACGATATCCATAAAGCACCCAGACGACCAACACCATGGCAAAAGCATAAAGCACCATCAAGGCCGAATTGACGGCAAACTTCCGTCGCACTAATCCCCCGTATAGTACGGCCAGACCCGGGACCGACATGAGTCCCACCAACGTGGCGGACATCAATTGCCAAGCGGTGTCTCCTGCATTTAAATACGCTGGGTCCGGAACATACATGTTGGGAGCCTCCTCATAAATGCGGTTCCATGTTAGATTATTGATCATCCATGGCGTAATAACCTAGATGTTTTGTTTATTATATGGCGTATGTGACAAATATTCAAGACATGGCATGTTAGATATATAAAAATTCTCCTCTTAACGACTCCCTGAAACCCATAACCTAACAAGATCATTCTCTTGTCATGGGATCGTTTTTATGGAGATTAGAATTTCGGCCTCTTTGGCACGGTTTGATAGGATAAGCTTGCCATCCGGACTTTATCCGAATCCGAGTGCAGCAAACCTCACGAAGGAGGTAATAGGATGGTTGATTCGTCTTCACCCGTGGTTTCCCATAACCCCAATCCGGCGCCCCGAGCCTCGCTCATGGTCCGCGTCTGGAACGCCTATTTAGCCTGGCCGCTCCAACGAAAGTTTGCCTGGCAACTGGGCGGAGCCATGATCATGATTGCGCTGATTCTTCTGATCACCATCGTCGCCGTATGGCCCTTGGGCTTCGCCGTCGCCTCACGGATTCTCCTGGGGCCGGTCATTCTGGCCGCGGTAGCCGAGGTGACCGGGCTCATCGCTTTACGCGCCAACCGACGCTATGTTACCGGTGGGATCGTGACCCAGATTCAAGACATTCAACGGGTCGTCGACGGCGACGTGGAAACGAGCCAAAGCGCCCCCGAAACCCAGGACGAAGTCCGTGCGCTCTTTGAAGCCGGCACCCGATTAATCCAACGACTCAGGTTATTGCTCTACCGTATCTTTTATATCGGCGCCGCGCTGACCCGGCAAAGCCAAGCCTCCGTCCGGAGTGTCGAAGAAGTCGACCAGGCGGTCCATGACATTGGCTCCCTCATGACGGAACTGCGTGAGGCAACCGAGGCCGATGCCCATGCCTTAATGCAGGTGGCCCAGTCGGTCGGCGAGTTGACCCAAGCCGCTAATCAAATTGCCCAAGTGGCCGAAAATCAGGCTGCCAACGCCCATGAAGCGCATGATGCCGTACGTCAGCTCGAAGCGGCGATGAATCGGGTCAAAGAGGCCCAATCCCAAGGGCACCAGGTGGCCGAAGAAGCGCAACACCACGTCTATGACGCCGTCAACGCCATTCATGCCAGTCTTGTGGGCATCGGCCAGCTACCGCCCGCCATCCGGGCGGTTAATGCCAATAGTCAGTCTCTCGCGCAGCAAGTGCAAGCCTTAACCCCGGTCGTCTCTACCATTCAAGACATCGCCCAGCAAACCAACTTGTTGGCCCTGAACGCCGCAATTGAGGCCGCCCGCGCAGGTGAGGCAGGCCGTGGATTCGCGGTAGTCGCCGAATCGGTCAAATCCCTCGCCCAACAAAGTTTGACCGCGGCCGAACAAACGGCGAATACGCTCGGTGCGATTCGGGCGGCCATTGAACAAATGGCCACCGAGGCGGAGAAGACCGCGGCACAAGCCGAAAATACCGAGCAGCAATTGGCGCTGGTTCAGTCGTCCGTAGAAGACATCCCGGATGTTCTTCGGTCTTTCGCGGACGTACTCGACCAAGTGCAACACGCCATCACCGAGGCCGCCGAACAAGAGGCGAAAGTGGCCCAACGCATCACCAACGAAGCCACCGCGGCGGAAGAGTATGCCGCCTCGGTCGAAGAAATGACAGCCACCATCCAGCAGTTGGACGGCACTGTGCGGCGTCTTGCCGCGTCATCCCAACACAATTTGACGATTGCCGAACGGGTGCCGTTGGAACTTGGCAAAATCCGTCAGGAAATGGCCATCAGCCTTGGCACCGTCGCCGCGATGACCGACACCGTCCACATTTTGGACAATCTCGTGAGCCGATGGAAACTGGCGTTTTCCGTTTCCGAAACCGCCGCCTTCACCGATGCCATGTTAGATTTGCTGCGCCGGTGGAGCCGTCAAATTCAAACCTTGTTGGAATCCCACCTGCCGCCGGAGGCGTTTTCGTTTGACTATCACCCGGCCTCACCCGACGACCTCAGGCACCTTTTTGACCCGGGTCCGGTCACCCGCTTTGACCCCCCGCGCTATCAGTCCGGATGGGACCGCGTTGTCGACCCCACGTTGGCACGTTGGATGGAGGACGCGACCCGGGAGGCTCAAACACAATTTCCGGGTGTTTTGCGGGTTACCTTTTGTGATGTCAACGGCTTCGTTATTGCCGAGCCCCGCGCCTTTGCCGGCGACTTAACCGGCAATCCCGCGCAGGACAGTAAAAATCTCGTCAAGCAAAAGCTCGATAGCTCCCCGGGCCTCATGAGTTTATTACGCCATGCCGGGCTATCCCATCCGCCGATGAACCGGCCGACCTTATCCCGATCCGAGGTGCTTTCCCTGATGTGGCCGCCGACAACGGAACCTTTTGATATGCTCGCCTATCGGCGAGTCACCGGCGATTTGATGTTAGATGTCGCGGTTCCGGTGTATGCCCACGGCCTCTATCTTGGGGCCCTCATTGGAGGAGGGCCGGTTGCCCGGATTTTACAAGACGATACCCGTTCCTAAGCACGAGACGTTGTGCAAATAACCCAATATCCAGCCCCTCCATGGTATGATCAACCTAACCTCCGTCCCCGGAGGACGTCCCAAAGGACCAAAGGAGACACCCATGCCCCGCATTCGGGGCACCCACAGGAATGAAAAATGGGGGTGATCGCGCTATGCTGAAGACAACCTCCGGCCGAGATCGGCTTCCCTCTGATGCTGCGAGCTCGCAAAGGAGACGGATTCCGGCCTCGTCGAGCACCCCCGATTGTTGCGCTCCGTCGGCTTGCGCCGACGACGGGTAGCACGCACAGGAGAATTCTTAAGCGCTCCGAGGCTGCCGGGGGCCCGATTATTCCACACGTGTGAGGTGAGTCGCATGGACTTAGAGGTTGTCGTGACCCATGGCGCCGGGTTGGACGTCCACAAGAAGGTCATTGTGGCCACGGTGTTGACGCCGACGGTCAAGGAGACCCGGTCGTTTGGGACCCTGACGCCCGATCTCTTGGCGTTAGCCGATTGGCTGCAATCCTGTGGGGTCACGCACGTGGCCATGGAAGCAACCGGCGTGTATTGGAAGCCGGTCGTGAACCTGTTGGAAGCCTATCCCTTTGAGGCCGTGATGGTTGTGAATCCCCAGCACATTAAGGGCATGCCCGGGCGGAAGACCGACGTGCAGGACTCGCAATGGATCGCTGGATTGCTCCGGATCGGCGCGTTGAAGGCCAGCTATATCCCGCCACGCCCGCAGCGCGAGCTGCGGGAGATCGTGCGCTACCGGACGAGCCTGCAGCAAGCCCGCGCCACAGAAGCCAACCGGATCCAAAAGGTGTTGGAAGGGGCCAATGTCAAGCTCGGGAGCGTCATCAGCGATGTATTGGGTGTCACCGGCCAGCGCATTCTCGCCGCCCTGGCGGACGGCATGACCGACCCGGCGGCCCTCGCCGATTTGGCCGATCCCCGGATCCGCGCCTCCCGGGACACCCTGATCCATGCCTTGACCGGCTTGGTGACGGCCCATCAGCGCCTGATGCTGCGCGTGCAGCTCCAACATGTGGCCTTTTTGGACCGCCAGATTGCGGCGCTGTCGGAGGAAATCGCCACGCGCCTCGCAAATTTTGACGACGCCCTCACCCGGTTGCAAACCATTCCCGGGGTCGAGCGTCGCACGGCCGAGATCATTATCGCCGAGATTGGGACCGATCTGCAACGGTTCCCGTCCGCCGGGCATCTGGTCTCCTGGGCCGGCTTCAGCCCCGGACAGAACGAGAGTGCGGGGAAAGCACGACCGACGCGCACCCGTAAGGGCAGTAAAGCGCTGCGGGCCGCCTTGACTCAAAGCGGCCATGCCGCCGGCAAGACCCAGACCTATCTGGGGGCGGTGTATCACCGCCTCGCAGGCCGCCGCGGGAAGCAACGCGCGGCCGTGGCGACCGGGCGCCACATTTTGATCGCGGTCTATGCGATCTTACGGACCCCGGGGGCTGTCTACGAAGATTTGGGCGCTACCTATTATGATCAGCGGGATCGGCAGGCCTTGGTCCGCCGGGAAATTCGCCGGCTCGAAGCCTTGGGCTATCGGGTCATGGTGGAGCCGACCTCGGCGGCGAGTTAACACTACCGGCGGTGGTACTCACCGGAATCTATTTTTCACAGGAGGGGTTTTTCTGTGCATGCACCTAGGCCCGCGACAATCCCTGTTTCCCCGTCCGCTTGGACCATTTGGGTACCGTTTGTCGGCCTCGTAATCATTTGGAGTCTGGCCTGGCCGGTATCCAAACTGGCCTTGATCTATGCTCCACCCCTCCTTTTTGCCGGTCTTCGGGTTTTCAGCAGTGGCCTGGTCTTAATGTTCGTGGTGGCCTTCATCCTTCATAAGCGTCCCACCCGCCGACAATGGCGGTTGAACGCCCTCTTATCCCTCTTCAACGTCAGTCTTTTTTACGGAGTGCAAAACATCGCGTTGGCTCATTTGCCGGCCGGTTTATTATCCATCTTGGTCTACACCCAGCCCATCTTCACCGCATTACTGGCACGCTGGTGGCTAGCCGAAAGCTTGACCGGAGCCAAAATGATCGGTATCGGGCTAGGATTTGGCGGGGTGCTGGCCATTAGCCTGCAAGGGTTGACAGGCCCTACGGCCGTCACCAGCATTGGACTCGGTATTTTGTCGGGACTGTCCTGGGCTCTCGGCACCGTTTTCTATAAACGGTATAGCGTGCCGCCGGACCCTCTGTTAGACATGAGCATCGAATTGACGTTGGGTGGGGCGGTCTTGCTGATCTGGGGAAGCTTGGCCGAACCGTGGTCGCAAATGCACTGGACCCTCGCGTTTGGGGCGGCATGGGGGTATACCGCAATTTTCGGCACGGCAATCGCCTGGGCACTTTGGGCTCATCTTTTACGGCAAGGGGACGCCTCCCGGGTCGCCTCCTGGACCTTTTTGGTGCCCGTGCTATCCACCGTCATGTCGGTTGTCTGGTTAGGGGAACACGACAGTCCCTGGCTCTGGTTAGGCGGGGTACTGGTGGTATGCGGCACCATTTTGGTCAATCGGCGGTCAAGACCCTCGCCCGGTGACCTGAGGAATCGATGATGAATCGGCGATTACGCGCATGGCGTCGATATCCCGCCGCGAAGATCCCCTTGGCGGGAGCCCTATGGGCCGCATGTCTTTTAGGCGGATTGGCCTGGCTCGATCACGCCGTACGCGCCGACGTCCTCTTTTTAGTTCCGCCGTTTGCCGCAACCCTCAGTATTTTATATTATCTGCCCCAGCAACCGGTGGCCCAGCCCGCCCCCGTCGTGTTTGGCAGTACCCTCGGGGCCACAATCGGCACTCTCTTTCATTTGGTAGGGGTCCACGGCCCGGCTTGGGCCGCACTGGCCGCTATCGTGCTGTTCTGGCTTTTGCCCCGTATCGGCCTCTATCACCCGCCCGGCATCGCGTTATCCATGTTCCCCCTGTTATTGCATCCTGGCCTTTGGTTTCCCGTAACGGTCGTATTGCCCTTTACCCTGATTGCGGTTAGCTCCCACTGGGTTTTGTCCCGACGCTGGCCAGGCTGGCCGAAGTACCCCCGAGAGGAATAACAAAGCACGCCGAATCTTACACCCGGCGTGCCCCAAGGAATATTGAGCCTATTGGTTGGAAGCCGGCTCCATCCGGATAGCCGCCTGCTCTTCCCCCGAGATATCCTCCAAGGACCGTTGACTCGGTTCCGGTAACAAGAACGTAAGCAACAACCCGACCATCGAAAAGGCAAAGGTAATGAGTAATGTGCCCCGAAGTCCTAGCGCCTTTGACAGAATGGGGAAGACGAACACCCCGATAAACGCGCCGACTTTTGCTACCCCGGCGGAAATGCCGTGTCCGGTCGTTCGCATATTCACCGGATATAATTCGGCTGACAAGACAAACGTCGTGGTATTGGGACCAAACTCGGCAAAGAAGTAACTCAATCCGAACAACAAGAGAAAGGGCAGAATCAAATGGGTCATATTGGGAACCAATCCGATTAATCCGAAGGCCAACCCCATAAAGGTAAACCCTATCAGTTGCAGCCGTTTATGCCCAATCTTATCAATCGTGGTAAAAGCCAAGACATAACCCGGGACCGCCGCGACCACAAAAATAAGCAGGGACCACGCCATCGATTGTAAAGTGGACGCATGCGGGGCGACAGTTTTCAGTACCAGCGGTAGGGAAATGGAGTTCCCGTAATAGGCATAGTCAAAAATAAACCACGTACCCGCCGTGCCTAAAAGCGTCAACAAATATTTGGGATTGGCGAGAAACTGGCCCAAGGTCATGCGCACGACGGCATCTTTTTGCGAACTGGCGACGGCCCCTTCGGTAAATTGAACCAAGTTGTCCGCCGCTTTTTTGGCATCCCCCTGCACCCGGGCCGTGTAGCGCGGGGATTCGGGCATCCGCCGACGCAGTAAAATGACTCCTAAAGCAGGAATCGCCCCCAACCCCAGCATCAACCGCCACGCGATATCTTGAGGAATACCGGCCGCCAGGAGCGTCAGTGCCACAATCGGACCGGCAATTAAGCCCAACGCCTGCATGGAGAAAACCAGCGACACCAATTTGCCGCGGTCCCGGGTATTGGCGTATTCGCTCATCAGGACGGCACTGACCGGATAGTCGCCGCCAATCCCGATCCCCATGATAAACCGAAAAACGATGAGCCAGATAATATTGGGCGAAAAAGCCGAGGCAAGCGCCCCCAGCCCCATTAACAACGCTTCGAGGCCATAGATTTTCTTGCGGCCGTAAACATCCGCCAGACGACCAAATACAAAAGCTCCCACAAACGCGGCAATGAGTGCGGTAGAGCCGACCAAACCCAAGAGATATTTGTTAGGTGCCCACTGGGCCTTAATGAGCACCAATGCCGCGCCGATGATGAATAAATCATAGGCATCCGTAAAAAATCCCATCCCGGCGGTTAATAGGGCGCGAAAATGGAACAATGATAAAGGCGCTTGGTTCAGAGTCTCGGTGACCGTCGTTTCCCGTTCCACGTCGTGTACCTCCTCCTCATCGTGAATCATTCTCCTCGAGTATGCCGGAAGAATATGAAGAGAAGGTTAGGGTTTTACGAACGAACGGTTAAGACTCGGTTAACGATTGGTTAAGATCGGCTGCCCGTCATAATCGGGATCAAACGAGGGACGATTCCCGCACCGCCACCTTATCCAAATACGCGTTTAAAAGTCGCTGAGTAACATCGGGGGGCATTTTCCCCCGAAAGCGAACGGTATATTCATCAAACAGGGTCTTCAACGTATGGGATAACCCGCCGTAGTAGGCCTGATCCAGATCGCCGCCATATAGCACGTTCGATCGAATGAGCAGTGCCTTGGCTCCCATGTTCATGATGCAAAACACTTCCGGATGATACGGCGCGATGACCCCGTGGTGGGTCACATCCCGCTTGAGCACGCTGGCCACCCGCATCGCTTGTAATACGGCCAGGTGTCCTAATTTAGGGACCGCCCGGGTGGCAATATCCCCTACCGCAAAAATATTGTCATAATCCAGATGGCGAAAATCTTCGTCGGTTGGAACAAAACCTGCTTCATCGGTCAATCCGGCCTCTTTAACCACTTGCGGCCCCGAATAGGTCGGTACCAGCACCGTTAAGGCCGCCTCGTAGGAAGACCCGTCCGCAAACGACACGCGATCCGACTCGATATGGCGAATGACTTTATTGGTCATCACTTCAATCTGATGGTCCCCGGCAATTTGGTTAAAGGCTTTATGGACGTTGTCTCCCACATCATCAAAAAATATCGAGCCGGGGGTATAGCAGACAATTTTTGCGTCATCGCGCTTGCCCTGTTTTCGCAACCAATGGTCTGCCAAAAACGCGACTTCACCGACCGGACCTTCACAGGCCGCCTCTATCACCGGTACATCAGGTAGCCGGGTGCCGGTGGGGGTCGGCGCCGATCCCACAAAAATCGTCCCGCCTTCAAAATTTTGAATCCGCTCATATAACCTTGGGGCTAACACTTCCGTGCAGACGGAGCTCCCATGTCGGGTAAATCCTGACACCTGGCCCCATTCTTTGGTCGCCCCTAACGCAATCACCAGTACATCATAGAAAATTTGGGCCCCCTCGACCTCAATCATTCGGGCGTCCGGATCCATCCGAACAATCCGACTGTGGATAAAATCCGCCGACCGCCCCACCGTTTCGCGTAAGGAAAACGTGATGTGGCCAATTCCTTTTAGACCAAAGGCCACTTCCGGCAACGACGGTTTAACCAAAAACGTTTCCCGCTCATCAATGACGGTTACCTTTACGTGAGCCCCATCGATCCACTCCCGCAGGTGATGATAGACGGTGATGCCACCAAACCCGGCTCCTAAAATCACGATGTGCATCGCATGCCCTCCGCCATGAATAGATAGGCTAGTCATGCCCTTAATGCCGGGTCATTACTCGGGGGGGATGCATGAACAGAGGGGATCGCGGCAAGCCAATGATTTTTGGCTCGCCGCCAACGCGATTAAACGACCAATTTAAGGCCCACGCCGAGCAACAAGATGGCGTAGGCGGTTTTAATCCATCGAGGTTTAGCCCAGGTCGCCATCAGTCGGCTGCCGAGCCAGGCGGCGGCAATGACGGTAAGAGACAACACCACGGTCAACGTCCAGGGCGCATGGAAATATCCGACACGCCCCAGAAATCCTGAAAAACTCGAGAAGGTCACAATATAAGCCGTGGTGGCCACCGCTTGTTTCGTCGGATACCCCATCCATAAGAGCAGCGGGCTGATAAAAGTCCCTCCCCCGAGCCCCAGCATTCCGCCGGCAAATGCCGCCACTCCCGCACCGAGACTCGCCCATATTCTTCGGCTACCGGCGGGTACCGCGTCCGGCTCCGGTTGCGAAAGAGTTTGGAGGGTTCGCAATGCGGCAAACCCAATGACGATTACAAAGAGGACCAAGAGGACATGTTCCGATAGGCGATGAGCAACCCAGCCTCCGACCGGTGCCAACACCAAGGCGGTGACCGCCATCGGCAAGCTGCCTTTCCAATCAACCAGCCCATGCCGCCAATAGGTGATGAGTGCGACCAGACTGGTTAACCCATTTAACAAAATGCCGACCGGCTGGGCCACGGTTTTCAGATCAAACCCCAACCACATTAAAATGGGCACATGCAGCATGCCACCCCCCATGCCCAACATGGCAAACAGGATCGACACGGTGAAAATTAACACTACGGCCCAAACCATCATGGTTATCACCCGCCTTATGATTCCGGTGACGCGGCATGCAGTGCCTGATCCAAACAAGGCTCACAATACCAGTGGCCTTGATAGGAGGTGGCATAGCTCGTGACCACCAGTTCCCCACAATGAGCACATTGCACCGCATCAAAGACTTCGGGTTCCTTGCGATAGGGGTATTGGTCAAACGTCTGAACGGCAAAAATCTCCTCCCACGGCTTGGTCAGCACGTCCTTAATCAGCGGTTCGACGACTTGCGGATCCAGTTCATAGGGCGGCACCCCGTTAGCCCGTAGCTTAAAGAAATCCATCGTTAAGCACTGGCTCATGCGTTCATAGTGCGGCGTCACGCGAACCGCCCGCAACGTTTTGGTGTCGATTAGGGTCACCGCAAATTTGCCGAGCGGTTTTCGCACGAGGTTCCCTTTGCCGGTCGTGCAACCGGTGGCGAACATCACCCCATCGACAAAACATCCCGAAAAATGGTGATCGCCGGTCTCCACAATCGCCACCAATTCACCCCCGCCCCGCGCTCGATGCACCCCCAACAAATCCATCGCCAGATGCCCGGCACGCAAACCTTGCGGCATTGCCGGACACTTGTGCCCATGAAAATACTGAGCGGCTTCTAATTCTTCTTGAGAAATCCGCGTTTCGTCCCTTGTCATCTAAGCCACCTCAATATAACTTGATTGATCAATCAATCTATGTCGATTATAGATCACCGACTCTTCTGGTCAATGGTTTTTTTAAAAACGAACATTGCTTAAGACCGAAAAAATTCCACTCAACGTCCCTGAGAAATATAGCGGTCCCCAAACCCCATTTGGACCATTTGGAAGGCTTTAAATTGCTTCTCCGGCCTCACCATTGTCAAACTGACGTGGTTAACAAAAATCAAGCCCGCTATGGGCTTGATTTGATAGCCTTTCAAGGCTTTTTGGCCGTCCGGTCTGTGCGCGGCGAGGAATCCATCGCGCGACGCCTTTTAATCTTCCAGGGGGGCGGCAAAGAAACGGTCGGTGAGTTTTCCAGCGGCACCCCCGGCGTCACCGGTACCCAAGGAGATTTTTGCAACCGCACCAATTGACTGGGATAGACACTATGGTTGCCGATCATGATAAAAGCCGGAATGACCGCCAGTAAAAATTCCGGAGCCAAGAGACTCCCGAAGATTTCCATGCCCATAAGGATCGCCGCAATCGGGGCGTTCGCCCCCGCCCCCGTCACCGCCATCATGCCGACAGCCGCCGCGTCCGCGACGGGAAGACCCAATGGGTGGGCCAAAGTCGCACCGAGCGTGGCCCCAATAACAAACAAAGGGGTAATGATGCCGCCGCTCATCCCCAACCCCAGGGTAATCGCCACAAAAAGAATCTTCCACCACCACATCCAAGGACCTACCGAATGTCCCGCCAACGCTTGAATTAATAGCCCCAGAGATAGACCGCCAGGGACGCGCCCAACCAGCGCGAACAACAAAAACAACAGGACTCCTGCCAAAAACGGCATCAGTGGCGGCCACCAACGCCGCTCGGCGGTTAGATGACGGGATAACGTGTGAAACCCTTCCATTAAGAGGACCAACACATACGAAGCCAATCCGGCCGCGATTCCCAGTCCGATCATGCTTCCTACGACGGAAAACGACCAAGGTAACGGTGCTTGCTGTTGCGGATAGTTCCAGGTTAGCCCCAAAAGATGTGCCACTTCATATGCAGCGGTCGCCGATGCCGCCGAGGGTAACAGCATGTCGTACCACAAGTCTCCCAGCGCCAACACCTCGATCCCTAAAACCGCGCCGGCCACCGGTGTACCAAATACCGCCGCAAACCCCGCCCCAATTCCGCAAATCACGATGCGGCGCCGTCGATCCGGCGAAAACCGAAAGACATCCGCCAGAAACGATGCCACCGCCGCCCCGATTTGGGCCGACGGTCCTTCTTTTCCGGCCGACCCTCCGACCGCAATGGTCGTGATGGTTGCGAGAGCCTTAATCGGCGCCACTTTCCAATTAATTTGACCCGCTTTTTGATGGACCGCCCGGATCACCGCTTCCGTCCCGTGTCCGGCTGCATCAGGAGCGCCATAATGAATTAAAAGGCCGGTGACCAAACCGCCCCCGGGCAAGGCCAACCCCAATGCCCATAGAGGCCAATGGGCGGTTACGGATATCGACCAAAATAAAAGCTTCAAGAAGTAGGTCACGACTACGCCCACCAGCGCGCCTGTAAAGCCGCCCAAAACGAGCCACAATAAGAGCTGGCGTCCCATGAATAACGGCTCCCAAATTTTTCGCATAGGATGCCACCTCATTTCGTGTCACGTTTACGTCCTCCAAAGTCATTCTATCGCAATACATTCTGATGCGTCGGCAAGCCCCCCTTGGCCATCTCTTGTCACGTGGCCATATGATGCGTCACCGTTACATAAGGTTGTCCCCTTGAAGTCGACCCGGTACCTCCACAATGTTTTTAAATTCAGTGACGAGATACTCCTTTGGACGGGAAATCGGCCCGATGGATTGAACCCGACAAGCCCCGTGTGGTAAGGTAAATGTGCCAATTTCACGAAAAGTCGGTGGTTTTATGATCGATCTGGATTTACGCGGACAGTGCTGAGGGGCCCCTATCGTCAGCGTGTCTGGCGTGATGAAACACTTAAATGCGGGCGACACGGTGCGTATTTGGACCAACAAATGGTCCGTAGTACGTGACATGGAGGCTTTTGCCCATTCGACCGGCCATCATTATCTTCATTGGGAAGAACATCCGGAAGACGCCGATACCTGGTGGGTGATATTGGAAAAGGGAGAAAAACCTTAGGTCGGTAATCCATGCCGTGATGCCTGCCATTGCTTCGCAGCGGATTTCCTTTTGGGGGAATCCGCTTTTTCTTTTGGCCTTTATGTTGTCATGTAGTGGTCATGTTGATCTTTTACCCTCATCAAAAAGGAGTTCCGGGGGCGACGGAGAATAAGCCCCACAAGGAGCGAAAACCCGATGAAAGCCCATAAATTCTGGGGTCCCCTGATCGGTTTAGAAGCGTTGGCGGGCATCGTGGGATTCACCGCCTACCGGTGGATTCGGCTGCATCCGGCCTTGCACGCGGTCTGGCCCTGGGTGTTAGCCCGCGCGGCCGGACTCGGCGCCTACGGCCTGTTAACCGTCGTGGTACTCATGGGCATCGGCATGAGCCATCCGCGATGGAAACGGGTTCTTGCGCGCCCCCTCTACAGCTGGCACCGGAGTCTGGCGCTCGGTGTGTTCGCCCTCATCGCCATTCACGGGACGGCTCTGGCCCTCGATCCCTATGCCAAAGTCTCTTGGCTTGGTCTGATTATCCCGGGACTCGCCCATTACCGCCCGCTCGCAGTCGGCTTCGGGGTCTTATCGGCCGAAGGACTATTATTGATTGCCGTCACCGCGCATGGGGCCCAAAATTGGGGGCGACTCAAATGGATGACAATTCATCGGGCGGCCCTCGTCACCTGGGGGTTGGCGCTGTTCCATAGCCTCTGGAGCGGCACCGACACGCGATCCCTGGCGGTCTTTTATGAGGTCGGCACGGTCCTCGTTGGACTGGCGATGCTATTACGCTATGGAACGGAACGGGCGGCCCGGTTATCGCCCGTCCGCGCCGTCAATCCGCCCCCCGGATTACCATCTTGGAATCGAGAAAAGAGGGATCTCCGTGAACACGTGGATTAAACGGACCGTTGCGGGTTTAGGCGCCCTGGCCACGGTCATCGGCGTCCATTGGTCGATTCAAGCGTCACCCGCGCCCGAAGAACCGGCGTCGGCTTCCCGTCAACCCTATGCCGAGGCGGATCGGGCCACAAACATCACGATTGAGCAGCTTCAGGCCAATCTTCCGGCGGTATCGCGTCGCGCGGCGGAAGCCAGCCAAGCGGTGGTCACGGTTCAACAGGAATTACGTCAAGCCGTCGCCACCGATCAACACCTGAACACCCTCGAAGCGACCGAAGCGGCTCACCTGGTCACCGTGCAGGCCCGACTGGCGGCCGCCCCCTCGAACGTGACACCCTCCTCCGTGCATACCGTGACGGGGGCTTCGGGAAGCGGCAGCGACGAGAGCGGAGGAGGAGGCGACGACGGTGGGGGCGGGGACGACTAAATCCGGGCCCAAAGGATGGAGTCATTGGCTCGCCTTGACCGGAATCACGGCTACCAGCCTGGCCCTCCCGTTAATTTGGGTCCAGCAACGTGTCGCCCACCAAATCGCTACCGAAACCCGTCAAGCATGGACGATGCGCATAGAGTGGATGACCGATGCTCGCCGGGCTCGCGCGTTAGTCCGGCAATGGCAACAAGAGGTCGCCCGCACGGAGGCCGCCGATCAACAGCGAAAGGCCCTGCTGGCCCAATTGGCGCAGGTGCAACACGACATCCTCGCCAAGGAGACGGCCATTAATCAATTAGCGGCTCAAATTGATCGGCTGACCGGGTCGGCGCCGATCCCGTTGTTGCCCAGCAGTCCTACCCTCACACCAAAATCCATTCCATCCGGGTCCCTGCCGACGCTTCCGTCCTCCCCGCCTCCCGTCCACACGGTCACCGGAGCCTCGGGAATGCCCTAGCAGAGGATGGTTTACGAATGATTACACGGCATTGGCGTGCCATGGCCTCCCCCATTGAATGGCTCATCGACAGCCCGACCGAAACGGATTGGATCGATCCCCTCGCCGATCACCTCCAACATCTCTTTGACACCGTCGAACGACACCTGTCCCGATTCCGGGAGGATAGCGAGGCGGTTCAACTCAACCGACGGCTCGGCGACTGGGTCAAGGTCTCTCCGATCCTCTATGAAGCGTTGCGGCTCAGTCACCGGGCTTGGCGCATCACCCAGGGCCTGTTTGATCCGCGGATTATTACCGATCTGGAACGACTGGGCTATCATGGGGCGGCCATTCCCGGCTCCTTAACGCAGTCCGCCGACGATTGGTTGACCCGGTGCCCCCGCACGGCTACCATTCGCCTCCGGGCTCCGGTGGATTTTGGCGGGATCGGGAAGAGCTTGGCCGTTTACTGGGCCGCCCTCCGCATTCGTCGGCATAAGCGGTTTCAGCAACAGACCCGGCCTCCCATGTTGCTGAATGCGGGCGGTGACTTACAGATCATGGGCCCGGCCATACCGGCGGGGGGCTGGCAAATCGGCATTGAGCACCCCGTCACCCCCGACCACTTAGCCGCAGTGCTCAATATGTCCGTTCCGCTGGCCGTGTGCACGTCCTCCATTCGCCGTCATCAGTGGATGCACGACGGCCGCCCAGTCCATCATTTGATTCACCCCTTCACCCATCAGCCGGGGGGCTCAGGCCTTCTCAGCGTGACCGTGGCCCATAGGGCTCCCACGTGGGCCGAAATTTGGAGCAAAGCCTTGTTTTTACACGGGCGTCAAGGCATCGCCGCGGCTGCCGCTCGTCACCGCCTCGTTGCGTGGTGGTTTTCTGCCGACGGCCGCTGGGGGGCGACCCCAGAAGCTTTCTCGTACATTCGATGGGTCCACCCCGACTTTTCCCTACCCCGCACAACACGATAGTTTCGAGACATCTTTATCAAACGTGAGGGCGGTCAGTTTCAGTCCTTCCGCCATGGTCAAGTAGGGCGCTAAGGTATCCGTCAGGTCCGCAATCGTTAACCCGAATTTCACGGCCAACGTTGCGGCATAAATCACGTCGCCGGCATTTTCCGCGACCGCCTGAACTCCCAGAATTCGGCCGGACTCCGCCTCGGCCACCATTTTGAATAGGCCTCGAGTCTCATGATTCGCTAATGCCCGAGGGACCGCGTCCAACGGCAACACCGCCGTTTTCACGGAAAGACCGGCTCTCTTCGCCTGCTCTTCGGTCATGCCGACCGTCGCTAAAGACGGTTGGGTAAATGTCACCGCGGGAACCACATCCAACCGGACGGTTGCCGGGGATGGCCGTAATCCCAAAGCGTTTTGCGCCGCGAGTTTGCCCTGGTACGCCGCCACATAAACAAATTGCGGACCCAAAGTGACGTCCCCGGCGGCGTAAATCCGGGAATTGGCGGTCATTAAGGTGCCATCGACCATCGGTTGCCCCAAAGCCCCCTGTTCAACGCCCGCTACCGGCAAATCTAACGCGTCCGTATTCGGGACGCGACCGGCCGCAAGTAATAATTGATCCCCGATAATCCGCTCACTGACGCCGTTTCGGGTCACATAAACGATTTTTTGCGAGCCCTTTTGTTCCACGCGTTCATAGGTCACGCCGGTCATGACCCGAATCCCCTCATTTTCAAGCACTTCTTGCATCACGTGGCGGATTTCCGCGTCATAACCGGGCAAGAGGGTTTGGCCGCGCTGAATGAACGTGACATGGCTTCCCCAACGACGAAACATCTGACCCAGCTCTAACGCAATATAGCCACTCCCAATCACGATAAGGTGTTCGGGAATCGTTGTCAGGTCCAGTGCCGTGGTACTGGTCAAATAATTGACCGTATCGATGCCGGGAATATCGGGAATCCGCGGGCGCGCTCCGGTGGCAATGAGATAGTGCCCGCCGTGAATCACGCGATCGCCGACCCGAAGATGCGCGGAATCCACAAACCGAGCCTCCCCCTGGAGGAACTCGATATCATATTCCCCCAACAAATCCGCATATTTGGTCTGACGCATGGTGGCCACCAACCGGTCTTTATCCGCCACCACTTCGCCCAGATCAGGTGTAGAGGCCGTGGTCCGCAACCCCGCAAATGGATGATGAAGAGCCATATGATGGATTTCGCTAGCCTTTAAGAGGGTCTTCGAGGGGACACAGCCGACGTTCACGCAAGTACCGCCCAGGGTTCCTCGCTCGATCATCAAAACCTTCGCTCCCGCGCCCCGCACTTCAATGGCCGCCGCGAACGCCGCACTCCCCGAACCTATCACCACCAGATCGTAGTCCGCTGAACCGAACGACACGCGTTCGGGGGACATTTCGTCGGTCATGCGTACCCCTTGCGGTGTATATCCGGCGTCTACAATCAATTGCTGAGCCTTCTCGATCGAAAAATCCGGCGGGGCCTGAAATTCCGCTTGTCCGCGGCGAAAACTGACCCGAATGTCCGACGCTCCCGCGTTTTCGAGCGCGCGACCGACATGATGCTCGCAGGACGTACAGGTCATCCCCTGAATATCCATGATATAGTGAACGCTTTTCTCCATGACGCATCCTTCCCTTCCCAGGCAACGCGACGATTTCGTTCTCTTGACTGCCATCGTAACCCATTACATCACAATATTGCTATATAATAATCTTACAGTGACTGGTTGCCCCACAACGCTTTTGTTATGATGAAAGATACTAGAAGCGGTTATTCGACCCAAATCACCGGGATTACGAAGGAGAAGCCCATGTTTGTCAAGACAGACCAACCGGACGAGTTATTTGCGGCCTTTTGGCAAGCGCTCAGCCATCCCATTCGTCTCCGCGTACTGGAGCAATTGCGGCACGAAGGGTCCATGAACGTGGGAGAATTGGTCACGCGATTGGGTATTGGTCAAGGGCATTTATCCAACCATTTAGCCTGTCTGAAAAATTGCGGACTCGTGGTGGCCGAGTCCCGCGGTCGCTACGTCTATTACCGGATTGCCGACGAACGCGTCTTGTCCCTATTGGATATGGGCCGAGCGATCCTCCAAGACCATCTCACCGGAGTCGCCGCCTGTAGTGTGGTCAATTCACCCCGAACGTCCCCTAACCCGTTCCAGATTGGTTAGCCGGCCGACTCGCCGAGCCCGCCGGCGCTGGCCGACGCTGTCATCAGGAAATTGTGCCACGGGTATCCATGGGCTATCGGTAGATTTCACGTACATCTACTAGGGATTCGATTGAAGTCTCACCCATCGCCACCAGGGCTCTTGGGGTTGTTTTAGCCGATGTCAGCCCGTTTAGCAAGCAAGACCTTCCAAGGGATTACCCCTGAATCATGCGGACCCGCCGGGCATCCGCGACCGTGGAGTCGGGAATGCCATTGTTCCGGCAACTCCCGAGATGACCATCCCCCTGGTACCCCAGCTGATAACGTCACGGTTTGGCTGCGGGATGCCACGTCTTCGGCCTATTCGTCCAGAGCATGAGAACTATCCATAACACACCGACTCGAATGGCGATATCCGCTAAAATAAACCAGAACGGATAGAACGTCACATGCCAATAGTCGACCACTCCCCCATATTCTACTCAACTCAATAGATTGGCGAGGGCTCCGCCGAACACGAATGCCCCCGGATAGTATAACGGCCAGCGCGACATGAACTGACCCAAAAAATATCCACGCCCCCGGCAAACCGACGCTGACCGTCACCAGCCCCCCGAGGATCATGGGACAATAAGGCCACGTAAAGATGAGCCATAACCGATCCCAGCGGTCCGCCCGGGTGAGACGGACCCCCCGAAGACGAAAGCCGCCGCGCTCGCCATTTTTGCTGTCCTTAAACAGCTCTTCGATTGGAAACCGTCGCGCATACGCCCGAATAATTTAGTCCGCCGTCAAGTGTCCACAATTCGTGACGAGAAACCAGGGTCCTTGTTGCCTTTCGGCCCACGTGGCCACCAGCCACCCGCCGCCAGACTTGACGCGCGGCCTTGCCGATCCGAATGGCCCCCAATCGCCCCATCGCGTCCGGGTCGTGGCGTATTCATCCAGACGGCCGTGGTCGTCCGGCGTTTCAATCCACCGATCCCCCTTGAGGCGAATGATCCATTTCCACCCCGCGGCGAGGAATGGCCCGGAGCAAAATCCGCGATCGGCGAGCAAGACGGGCGTGCACGTCGGCGGGAATAAGGGCCGAAGTCGTTGAATAAAACGCCGTTCGAGCGCCCCCTGGTGGAGCGTGAGGACGGCTTTCGCTTCCGTTTACGGTAAGCTCGCCCTAGCCTCATCGGGACCGCGACCAACGTTTTACCATCATGGCCAATTGGGTCAATGGGGATCACGGGACTCAGCGACGCCCAATCACAATAAACCTGGATGGCATCCTGCGCCACGGCTTCTCGATTCAGCCGAGGGTTCCCCAAAAAGCGATCGACCCGCTTAATGCAGTGTTTGGGGGCCGCCGGTCCCGACATCCCACGGCCAATGCTGGCGACGCCGAGCCGCTCGGCTCGGATGAGACCGATGATGAGATCGAGCAAGGTTTTCGCTTGCGACCGACGTAAACCATGGATTTGCGTGAGAAACCAGGCTTTCCATTGTGCTATAATATCGCCACGCATGGTATAACCCTCCCGGTGTGAGTGTTGGTGTGGTGCCTATACTCTTCGACATCTTGGGAGGGTTTTTCCTTTGCGTGGCGCAATAACTTCCGGTTAATCTGGCCCCAAAAGTGGGGATGACTCAGCAAATCGCTCTCTTGACGTTTATGTCTGCGTTTTGTTACGCTAAATCCAAGGTAATAATTGAGTGATGGCGATGGATTCCGCCACGGGATAACTCCCGGAATTACCGCCTTTCAGCGGTTGATGACTCCTAGCGCTTGTCGAGCGTTGGGGGTTATTTATTTTTCTACGTCCTTTGAAGGAGGCAGCCTCGACATGAGTTCGTATTTAGCACAACTCATGCAAGTGCTCTTTGTCTTAGGATTTGCGCCGTTACTCAAAGGCATCATGGATCGGTACCGAGCCCGGCTTAACGGACGCCATGGTCCCCCAATTTGGCAACCGTATCGTGATTTGCGCAAATGGTGGTCCAAAGAAACGATCCGGAGCAATCGCACCAGTTGGATTTCCACTGGTGCACCCATCGTCTATTTTATCGCCCCCATTCTCGTCGCCATGTTAATCCCTGTTTTAACCACCTTTCCTTTACCCTTCGCGTGGATGGGCGACATGCTGGGCGGTGGCATGATCTTGGGAGGGGCTGGATTAGCCCTCTTGTTTGCCGCATTAGATAGCGGAAGCGTCTATCCCGCTCTCGGCGTCAGCCGCATTCGATTGATTGGCACCTTCACCGAGCCGCTATCGTTGATTTTAGTGTTTACGGCGGCCTCCACCGCCGGAGCCACCATCCCTTTCATTGTGAATCAAATCTGGGTCAGCCCGGATTGGCGATGGAGCATTTCTCACGGTCTTTTGGTTGTGGGATGGTTTCTTTTGTTAATTGCGGAAGCGGGACGGATTCCGGTCGATAACCCGTCAACCGCTCAAGAGCTTTCCATGATTGATCCGGCACGGGTTTTCGAATCTAGCGGCCCTGACTTGGCCCTGTACGAATGGGGCGGGTGGATGAAATTTACCGTGTTAAGCATTATTCTCATGAACGTGTTGACCACACCTTGGGGACTTGCCACTCGGTTACATTGGATAAGCGTCTTGGGAGCATGTATCTTGGTTGCCGCAAAGCTCATCCTCATGGCACTGGTGCTGGTTACCATCGAAGCAGGGTTTGCCAAGCTTCGTCTGATTCGCAATGTCGATTATCTCACGGCGGCCATTGTCTTAGCTGCCGCCGGGGCTCTCGGGGCCAATCTGATTTAACCGGAGGTCGGTCTTATGTGGCTCTGGCACGCATCCGCATCGCTGATTTGGGTTATGACCGGCAGTCTTTTTATCGTCAAAACGCCCACCACCATGCCTAACCTCTATCGATTGCAGGCCGTGGGCGAAATGCTTGCTGTAGGAGCGCTTTACGTGGCCACACGGGATCCTTGGCTGGTGTTATCGCTGGCTATATTGATCGGTGTCAAATGGTTTGTGGTTCCAGGAATTTTAACCCGATCATCCGCATTCGCTCGCACCACCTATGGACTCTCCGCGCCTTGGGGGGTGAGTAGCTTATTGATCGGAGATTTGGTACTGACCGGCCTCGGCATTGCTGTCGCACACCGCCTTTTTAGCACCGACCCGTTTACCCTGGGAGTTTTACTGGCCTCGTGGTTTATAGCGCTTTGGCATACGGTCGCACGATATGAAACCTGGAGCTTGTCGTGGGCTTTACTGAGTTTAGATACGGTTTCGTCAGCCCTTATCCTCGTGTTGGCAGGCCGTCCGCTGCCACCGTTAATCGACGTGCTGATGCTGACGATTACCACGGCTCTGGCCGGATTACTTGCCCTATTGTCCGCTCGCATCTTTAACGTCAAAGCATCAACCGATGTGCGTGACATAAAGGAGTTGATCGGATGAATCTTTTGACCGTATGGCCTTTAGGCCTGGTCGTCCTGGCAACGCTCCTGCTGCTCATTTCACCCTTGTCGGCTGTTCGCGGGATAGTGATCGCTACGATCTTGGCCTTGACGGGATCCTTGATCCTCCTGTGGCTCGGACTCTGGCACGTCCCGGATATGCTGGATTGGTGGTTTTACGGCGTCGTCACCAGTTTATCCGTGTGGGGATTATGGTATTCCTTGCCCTACATCGCCCTCGAATCATCCCAACATCACTGGTCGTCGAGGATGCAACGATCCTATTGGGTTCTCCTCCTGGGGTTCATTACGTCTTTGATCGGGATTTCCCTAATCCCTAACTATCTCTTGCTATGGGTCCTGGTAGAAGCCGCCACTTTGACGTCGGTATTTCTCACCGGCATCCCGGGCCAAACCCGATCCACCGAGGCCGCTTGGAAATACTTGATCGTTACCGAAGTCGGCGGTTTTGTAGCGCTCGTCGGCACCGTACTCATTTTGTCCGGCACCGGTCGCGCGTTCAATGTCTTTTCGTATCACCCAGGGGTTGTCGCGGTCTCGCTCCCGCCGTCCAATGCCGTGTTATTCGGGGCCTTGATGGCATTAATCGGGTATGCTACCAAAGCAGGACTTAGCCCTTTTCACACCTGGCTTCCGGATGCGCATAGCGAAGCACCTGCACCCGTTTCCGCTTTGTTGTCCGGTCTGAAACTGTCCGGGGCCTTGATTGTGGCCTATCGTCTTTTACTGTTAACCTCACCGCGTATCGCGGCCACGGACATCCGTTTCGGCTGGATTCTTTTAGGACTCCTGTCCCTCATCATATCCGCAGCCTTCATGGTTTATCAAACCGATTTGAAGCGCCTTTGGGCCTATTCCAGCATCGAACACATGGGGCTCATTAGCCTGGGGTTCGGATTTGGCGGCATCGCCCTGATTGGCGCCATTTTACATATTTGGACGCATGCCGTCACGAAGACGCTATTGTTTCATAATGCGGGAACCGTACGCCTTCTTTATCGAACCTCGCAAATCGAAACGGGGGCCAAAAACTTACTGGAGCGGACCCCGTGGACAGGATCTCTCTTGGTGCTAGGGGCCACCGCCATCACCGGTCTTCCTCCCTTCGCCCCTTTTTGGTCGGAGTGGCTTATCCTGACGGGAGGCTTTCAGCATTCCTTCTCCCGCCTCCCCGCGATTATTGCCGCACTAGCGCTCATCGCGGTATTCTCGGGAATCGCCTGGCGTTTGCCCCGTTGGCTCTGGCTTCCCGGACCGACCGGGCTTCCGCTACCTCTGCACCAACGGATCCGGGAGCCCTGGTCCTTGATTATACCGACCGCCGCCTTGGGCGTGCTCGTGATAAGTGGCGGTCTCCTTATTCCCTGGATATTTGCCGCCCCCTGGCATCATTTAATGGTCCAATTAGCGGGTTCCCCCGTGACTCAACCCTGATAAGAAACCGGAGGCCATCGGCATGATCTCGACGAGTGCAATACCCACCGTGTGGTCGACCAATCACCCGGAAGATTGGTTACAAAAAGTGTTAAGCTTTCGCCAAGCGGGAGAGGTACTCCTCATGGATCGCTATGCGGATCAGATAACCGTTCTCGTGGCAACCCGTCACACGAACGCCCTGAGCGAACTCACCTATCGCCTCCCGGCTCAGAAATCGATATCTGTCCCGCGCCTTTCTTCTTATGGGATAGGAGAACTGATTGATGCCGAAGAGACTCTCTCCCACCAATATCCCGATCTTGAGTGGGAACCTCCGGAATATACCGGTCGCCGTGTTCGAGGCAAGGGAATATTTATCTACCCGCTAGGCCCCGTCCGTGCCGATGTGGCCGAGTCTCTCCATTATCGCCTCTCCGTCATGGGAGACGAGATCGTCCGGCTCGATTTAACCCATCGCCTCAAGCCTCGTCATATAACCGTGCATGCCCAAGGCCAGACGCTATCGGACGCCGCCCGCCTGCTTGAACGTACCACCGGCACGTCCACCGTAGCCCACGCCTTGGCATTTTCCTTGGCTGTTGAAGACGCCTTAGGGCTGTCTGTTCCCGAATCGGTTGCTCGAATTCGCATCCTGATGGCGGAATTGGAGCGGGCCTATAGTCATCTTGGGGATCTGGCCCAATTGGCCGCATCGACTGGCCTACCGGTTCCGCAAATGGAATATCTCCATTTGCGCGAAAGCGTTCTTCGGGCGAACTTCAGCCTATTTCAGCACCGCTATCTTCGTAACCGCATCCGCCCTGGAGGCATTGAAGGCCCGCCCCCGCCGCCTAATGCACGGCTTCGCGCGTTGGCCCGGGTGGAATCGGCGCATACGGAAAGCCTCCGGATTCAACGCGATTTGGAGCGCACCAGCTCCTTTTTAGACCGCCTCCATGGCGCGGGAACCATTCCGGAGCCCACGCTCGAGTTCATCCGTCCGGTCGGCCCGGTGGGCCGCGCAGCCGACCGACCAATCGATGTACGGCAATGGCGGCCCTATATGGCCTATGAAAACTATCCGGTAACGATAGCCACCGATTCCCATCGAGACGCGTACGCGCGGTTTAAGGTCCGCGCACAAGAATTGGATCAAAGCTTCACCATAATCCAAACCTTGATGGAAGACGGCATATTCGATGAGGCTTTTGGCTCCTTGTCGATGACGCCGTGCGAGACCGATTCGCCCCACTTAACCGGATTGGGCATCGTGGAAGCCCCACGCGGCCAACTCGTTTATCGGGTGTTAATCAACCCCAAGCACTTGACGGTGGATCACGTCCAAATGGCCACTCCGTCAGCCCGTAATTGGTATGTGGTCCCGCCCGCCATGGCCCACCATAATATTTTGCAAGACTTTCCGATTATTGACGCCAGTTTTGCCCTGTCCGTGGCGGGCTGGGACCGTTAATCCGGGGAGGTTTAACCGATGTATTATTGGCATTGGATAAAAAACATCTTGACGCGTCCCAAGACGACCGGTTTTCCCACCCAATCCGACCCCCGAGTGGCTTCTATGAGTGGTGAACCGGTTATCCCGGCAACCCGAGAAGCTGCTCCCCGGGTAATTCACCGGTCGTTGGCCCTCCGCCATCTCGACGCAGGATCCTGTAATGGCTGTGAATCGGAATTGATGATGCTGACTAGTCCCGATTACGACTTTAGCCGCTATGGGTTTACGTACACCCCCTCCCCTAAACATGCCGATATTTTGGTCGTCACCGGTGTCGTGAGTCAGCCGTTAATCCCGGTGATTCAAGACGTCTATGAGCAATTGGGCCATCCCAAACGGGTGTTGGCCATAGGAGATTGTGCGATTAATGGAGGCGTATTTGACGGGATACCGGAAACCGCCCATAAGCTAGAAACGGTAATTCCCGTCACAACTCGGGTGTCCGGCTGTCCTCCCACCCCGGCCGACATCTTGCGCGCCCTTTTTGTAGCGGTAGACGGGGTGGAACCCCTAGGCGGTCAGGAGGTAGTCAAATGACGGGAGCCCTCTGGTTAGGCAGTTGGCTTGGGTTATTAGTCGCCGGATTAACCGGTGCCGCAACGATTTCGGGATTCCGGCGTTCGCCCCGGTATTGGCTTGCCGGTTCGCTTCTCGCAGGTTCTCTGTTATTGGCTTTCGGTGCCGGCTGGAGATCCCCCCTGGGGAATACCACCCTCATATTGCCCGCTCCGTGGCCGGCTATCACGATGACGCCCGTGCCATTGGCCTCACTGTGGGGCTGGATCGCGAGCAGTTTATTTCTGGCTGCGGTTCTGGGGTCGTGGCGATCCGGTAATGCCGCCCGGATTTTCTATAGTCTCGTTCCTCTTCAAACCGCGGTCGGCATCTTTCTTTGGAGCGGACAGGGCATCTTGCTGTTGATTAGTTGGGAATTTCTGTCCGCCGTCACCTACCTCGGATTGGTGACCACCCGTAAATCCCGTCCCGTCTGGCAAGCCGGATGGGTCTTATTGGCACTGTCCGAAATCGGGGGTTTTCTACTACTATTTTCCATTGCCTGGTTGATTCCCCGCGTTCCGCATTTGTCCCCGGCCATGATGACCACGATCATGATCATGGTCGTTTTGGCGTTTGGGGTCAAAGCCGGGTTGTTTCCGTTGATGATTTGGATGCCCTTAGCCGAACCGGAGGCTCCCGGGGCTATCGCAGGGATCTTTTCCGGTCTTTTGACGGGTCTCGCCATTTCGGGCATCCTAACTTTTGACCAGCTGTTACATCCCGGCAGGTTGTGGGGCATTCTCTTAATCGTTCTCGGAGTACTTGGAGCGCTCACCGGAGCCCTTTATAGTGTGGTGTCCCGTCATGCGAAACGCGTGTTGGCCTACTCCACCTTGGAAGTTCTAGGACTCGTCTTTGCCGCTATGGGAATTTGGCATGTGACCGAATCGACAAATCCCCACAACATAGCGGCCACCTTGGCTTTGGATGCCGCCGTGATTTTGTTGATCATGCATGCGGGGGCCAAATTTGTCGCCTTTTTGGTCACCGATTTTACCGGGCAATGGGGTCATACCCTTGATCGCCTCGGTGGACTGATTCATGGTGCCCCCCGCAGTGCCGGTTGGACTTTGTTAGCCATTCTGACATTGGAGGCTTTCCCGCCTTTAGGCGGGTTTGTGGGCGAGTGGCTTTTGCTTGAATCCATTCTAAAACCTTTGGGGACAACGCTCACAGAACGAACTACCCATCTCGCACTCCTGATATCCGGAGCTTTTCTAGCTCTCGCCATTGCGTTAGGCACCCTCAGCTACCTCCGATGGTTCGCGTTTATTTTTCTGGGCACCCCGCGTCAACCGCGCCCTATCCAAGAACCCCCCAAAGGATTTCGAGCCGCATTGGCTTTGCCCTTGATTTGGCCACTGTTCAGCGGTCCCGCCGTGCCCTGGGTCATCCCCTGGCTCAATCACGAACTGGGATTTCTCGTCTCGACCCCCCAGTCGGTCTTTGCCCCCACCCAAACCTCTCCCGCGTCGGTTCTCCCGCTGGTGAAAATTGGGGCCAATCTGATTCCCGCTTGGGGAACGACAGGATCCATTTTCTTCCCACAAGGCTTTTCGGTCGGCGATCCGTACATCTTATTTATCATGGGTGTCTTTCTCTTTAGTTTAGTTGCGCTGCTCCGCTACAGGGTCACCCGCTCCGAAGTGCGTCGGGTTGCCCCCTGGACGGGCGGTCTCGTCCCCTTCACGGCCCTCACCAGCTTCTCGGCGGAGGGATTTGTACACCCCCTACGATTAGCTTTCGCCCGCTTCTATGGGCTCGAACGGCTCCGGATCGATGTACCCGGCACCCGTTTTTACCGCCATACGATTGTCTACCGGGTCGAAGAACATCTTTATCTTCCGATTTTGGCTCTCTTGCGTTGGCTTTCTTCGCATATTCGCCGGATCCAATCGGGATTGGTTACCGCCTACCTTGGATACCTGGTCGGAGCAATCCTTCTCGCGGCCATTCTCGTAGTGATGGCGTAATCGGCAAAGGAGATCCACATCGGACACACTTAACGAGATAGGTAAGAACCGTTACGGTTTATCGGAAAAGTGGGCGAAGGGCACCGCGGCCCGCCAATTGCGGGTTGGCGAATGTTAGCGTCGAAACGCTCGATCCCCTGGGCGTCCGCCGGGAAAACCAGGGAAGCGGCAAGGTCGATTGAAGGGTTCGGCGTAAGCGACGTTCTCGACCACGACCGACTCTTCAGGGTGTCGTCGCCCCTCCTCCTTCTATTCCGACGCGGCCCACCAGTCCCGTATGGCGTGTGCGTCTTTCTGGGCCAAGTCATACCCGCAGTCGATAATTTCGTTAACCCGATGGAACACCTGGTGACCCCCGTCCATCTGTAGGCGGAGATCCCAATGAGGAACCGTCACCTGCTGTTGCCTTAACCGCGACATCTGTTGGATAACGGTCGTCAACGTTTGCGACAACACCTGCCCCACATGAAAGAATCGCGGAGATTGCACGGGTGCCGGCCAGTTCGGCGCTTCGTCGATCCAAAGGCCGAGCATCCGGCGAGCCCCAAGTCGTTCGGCCACATCGAGCGGGTAATCGTCCAGCACGCCGCCATCGACCAAGACGTGAGAAGCGTGCACCACCGGATCAAATAGTCCCGGAACCGCAGCCGACGCCTTTAAGGCCTCGAGCAGCGGCATATCCTGACAGACGGTCGGCCCGATCGGCGAAGGCGGGCCGATGACCACCACGTCGCGTGCGGTGAGCGATGTGGCCACGACCCACAACCGTATCGACAACTGATCAAAAGTGGCGGGAATCCACAATCGAAGACGCTCCCAAAAGGGAGGCGAGCCCAACAATGACTGCCAGACGGCCCCCCCGCGAAGGCGCCGCCAGAGGTTCGGGGTCCGGGGCAAGAACGAGTCGGGCCCCATTTGATCGACCCGGCTACGGATCTCCGATGCGGAATGTCCACTGGCAATCAAAGCCCCGACAATGGCCCCGGCCGAACTGCCCACAATCGCGTCAATCGGCAACCGCCATTCCGTGAAGGCTTGCCAGACGCCAATTCCGGCCAACGCCCATAAGCCGCCTCCACTGAAAACCAGCATTCGCATGCGGGCCACCTCGGCATTATCTATGCCGAAAGCAGGGGAAATATAGGTTGTTCTAAACCCGATCCCAGCCGACCCACGACCCTAACCGGGAAAAGAGTCGGGAATGTGGCCACACCTCTTGAAACCCGAAACTCCGCACCCACTGAAAGCGTTCGCCTTCGACGTGCGATCCGTAAAACGCCACCGGTCCGGTGAATGGCGTTAACGCTTGCAGTAAGGCGTCATTCGCCAACCGCATGTTAATCAGGACACGCTCAATGGTCCCCAATCCCAAGTGCCGGATTGCCTCTTCAGCCGTTCCCACAGTGGTCACGGGCACGTGATGCGGTTCAAGGATTTCCCGGATCCGACTTTCAAATAATAAATCATCCTCCAACAGGAGCAACATGGGTGTCCCTTCTTTCTGCCGATGGACAAAGATCCGCCAGCGGACATTCGTGGCAAAGCGGTCGGACCGCCTTACAGCAATAACGGCCGTGATAGATGAGCCAATGATGCGCTTTAGACCATAGCGCTTGGGGAATCAACGCCATGAGCTGCTGTTCGGTACCGGCCGGGTCTTTCGCATTGGACCAACCTAATCGGTGGGACACCCGAAACACGTGGGTATCCACCGCCAACGCATCCACCCCAAAGGCGTTGGATAAAACGACATTGGCGGTTTTACGGCCGACCCCCGGCAATGCCATGAGGGCATCGCGGTCGGCCGGCACTTCCCCGCGATACGTTTCCGCAATCACCCGGGCCGTGCGGATAAGGTTTTGCGCCTTGGTGTGGTAGAGGCCGCAATCCCGAATTAATTCCTCGACGTCCGCCAACAATGCCTCGGCCAGCGCAAAAGCATCGGGAAACCGGCGAAATAACCGCGGCGTAATCATGTTCACCCGCCGATCGGTACATTGGGCCGAGAGCATGGTCGCCACCAAAAGCTGCCAGGGATTGGTATGCACCAACTCCGTCTCCGGATTAGGATATTGTTCGGCCAGCCGGCTTAAGGCCGGCTCCACCGGCGCCATCATGGCACCAGCGACTCCGCGACCTGGCGCACCTGATCAACATGGCCGGCCACCTTCACCTTACGAAATACGGCCCGGATTATGCCTTCCGGATCAATCACAAACGTGCTCCGTTCGATTCCCCAACTTGTTTTGCCGTACATGTTCTTTTGCTTATAGACCCCGTATTGACGGGCGACCTCGGCATTTTCATCGGATAGTAAGGGAAACGGCAATTGATGTTTCGCCCGAAATTTTTCGTGACTGGCCAAGGAATCGGTGCTTACGCCCAGCACCACAATCTGTTGCCCTTGAAAGTGCGGAAATTGGTCACGAAAGTCACACGCTTCCGTCGTACATCCCGGCGTGTTATCTCGGGGGTAAAAGTAGAGGACGACCACTCGCCCTCGATAATCCGACAAACGCACGTCTCCGTCTGTCCCCGGCAAGACAAAGTCCGGAGCGGGCTTTCCCAACAATTCGTCCTCCATGATGTGTTCATCCTCCTCCGGTTATAGCGGTTTTACGAAAATATCGCGAGGGACCTGAGATAAAATCTCCGCGCCGTCAGCTTGATTGACAACCACCTCTTCCAACCGGACGCCAAATTCTCCTGGCAAGTAAATTCCCGGCTCAATCGAATAGGTGGCATGAAGCGGCAAGGGGTCTTGGTTGCCTTCCATCACGGACGGCGGTTCATGGACCGAAAGGCCGATGCCATGGCCCGTCCGGTGCACGAAGAACTCGCCGTAGCCGGCGTCTTGAATCACCCGGCGAGCCGCCCGGTCCACCGACTCGGCCGCCACCCCCGCCCGCGCCGTGCGCACCGCGGTCTGAACCGCCCGGTCGACAATGGCATGGACGGCGCGGAATTTTTCGTCCGGTTCACCCAAATAGGCGACTCGGGTCATGTCCGACGCGTAACCCTGATAAAAACAACCGATATCTAAAAGCACCGGACCGGGCGAAAGCACGGTGGACCCCGGGGTATGGTGCGGTAAGGCGCTATGTTCACCGGCGGCCACGATAATAAAGGCCTCCCGATCGGCTCCCTCCCGGATAAACGCCCGCCGGATGACATCCGCCAATTCGGCTTCGGTCATGCCCACCTGCATCGCCTCAAACGCCGCGCGCATCGCGGCATCGTTAATTCGCTGGCTTTCCCGGAGTCGAGCCAGTTCGTCATCCGCTTTTTCCATTCGCAGGGGGGCCATTAGGCGGGAAGCCAACCCCAATGGACCCGCCTCGTGAGCGACGATTTGCGCGTGATCGAACCGGGCATCATCCGAAATGAACGAACGCCAACGCGAACCGTCCAACTTCCGGTATACGTCTCGCACAGCCTCCCGTGGCCCTTGTTCATCGGTAAACCGCGTCATGGGTACCGCCGTGCCCAAATGCGCCACGGCCTCTTCGGCATTAACCGATGCGATCACAAGATGCGCGCTGTCCGGAGCGATGACCAAGAAGGTCAGTCGCTCGTCCGGTAACGGCGACCATCCGACGGCATAGCGAAAGTCGTCTCCCGGGGCTAGCCATAAAAGGGACCCCTCTTTTTGAAGCTGTTGCTGTATGGCTGCGAGTCGCGTAAAAATCCTCCTTCGTAGTTACGAAACGGCACCAATTGAATTGCCGACCATAACCTAATTCGTTATGCTGTCCTCAGCCTACCATAGTTTTGCCGGAATTTGAGGAGGATCGCCGTGAACCGTTGGCGCATCGTCGCAGTCGTCGTCGCCCTAGCGCTGATAGGGCTTATATGGTACGAACATACCCGTCCGGAGCCCCTGCCCCCCTATCCGGGCACGACCGCCAATCCCATTAAATTTCCCCGGGGGGCGAAAGCCTTGGCGCCCGGATCGCCGGTAGCGGCGACCACCCGGCCCTATACCCCGATCGATTCCCCCCTGGCCGGCGCGGACTGGTTATTACCGTTAGCCTCGGATTCGCTATTCAGTGACAGTTTGCACGACGGACAAGCGGCTTGGGTCGTCGACGGGCACCCCGTCCGTCTTTCCGAGGTACCGACGGATCCCGTCGATCGATTGACTTGGAGTCCCGACGGCCACCAATTGGCTTGGGTAAATAACCGCGGAGCCACCATCATCGGCTATCGTCAGGGCAGGTTTACCACGTCCAACCAACCGGGCGCCACGGCATTCGCGTGGCTCTCGAACACCGAATGGGTGTGGATCCAACACGGCCAAGCCCTAGTCAGTACCGGACAGCGGCGAGAGATCGCCGGTGTGCCCGCCCTTTACCATCCGATCGCGCCCCAAACCCGGTCCGTTTTATCCGACCGGAAGGGTACTCTCCTCGTCACCTCGCTTACCTCCGGCCCTCCCCGACAAATCGCGCGGGTCAATCCTCGGCGTTGGCCCGTATTACTCTCGGCGGCCGCCTGGGCTCCCCACACCAGTGCCTGGCTGTTAGAGCGTCCGGGCAGCGTTCCGGCCTATCTCTTTTTGGTCGTCCACAATCGGCAGGCGGTTTTTTGGCGTTTTCTAAGCCCCCTTCCCCCCGAATGGACCGTGTCCCGCGGCCACATTTACCTTTTAGGGGCTTTACCGAACCAAGAACTGGCCTGGATCCATCACGGCCAACTGATCCCGTTAAACGTTACGCCCGGTTTATTCAGTAGCGGTCCCGCGGGCATTTTGTGGCGTGGCGCCAATGGGTTTCTGCAGCTCGTGAAACCCTAGGACGGCATCGACCACTGCAACAGGTTTTTCAGCTCGCGAAAGTACCGAAGGCGCAATCCATAAGGGATCGTCGAACGGCGGCTAGGATTTGGGGCAACATAGAGCATCACCGACGGAATCCAGGACGGCTCTTGAAGACCCCAATCAATCCGTTCGGATGGACGCCGACCGGCCACCGCCCGAAAAATGTCTTTTCCCAAAAAGCAGGCAATGCGGGGTTTCAGTTGGGTTAGACGGGTCTTTAGCCGCCGGGATCCCGCCTCAATCTCCGGGCCTTGGAGCTCGGCCGCCGTCGCGGTCGGTCGATCCACCAAATTGATGATACCGAGTTTCCACAGCAACAAGTCCCGATCCTGCTCAGGCGATAACCGGTGACTGGTCAATCCCGCATCCGCCAACAACGCCCAAAAAAGGTTGCCCGGCCCGGCAAAATGGTGGCCTCGAGCAGCTGAGGCGAGCGACGGGTTATAGCCAACGAATAAAATGTCTAATCCGGTCATGACAACGTCCTCAATCATCGGCGCCCCCCTTTCGACAGCACGCCGGCTGGCCACACCAGCCGATCGGATCAGGTCGGTAGGCGATCGTGGGGCAGGAAAAATCGCCCGGCGATGCCGGCGGACCCATCACCCCAGGAAATCACTGACGACTCCATTGTTTGACGGTCTTCATCGCCGAAGCCCAGGCACTGACAATGCTGTGTTGCCAACTCGGGAGGGCCGCATCCCCAATGACGCTGATTCCGGGATGCGCCGGTACCGCCACGCCCCCTTCGAGACGGGCTAAGCGGTCATCTATCGCCGGTTCCATACCAATCCGAATAAACACCTGATCCACGTCCCAAGCCGCCGACCCAAAAGGTCCCTCGACCTCGACCCGATATCCGGTCGGCTGTCTCAGAATGGCCCGTACCACCGTGTGGTAGAAAATCGGGACCGAGAGCGCCGCCAATCGCGCCCGGTAACTGGGCCGGGCAGACAAGACCGCTCCGCGATGGATCAGACTGACCGAGAGACCGGCCTCGGCCAACCGAAGGGCTGCCTCCGCCGCCCGGTCGCCCCCGCCCACCACCACGACCGCCGGGTTGTCCCGCTTTCGGGCCAGGTAGTCAGAGACCGAGTAATCCACGACCTCTTGGGCACCCGGCACCTTAAGCCGACGGGTTCGAAGTCCGGGCGCATAAAAGAGCCAGGCCGCCTCCATGTCTGTATGACCATCCACGACCAGACGGCGAGTATGGATGTCATAGGCCACCACCGACGTCGAACGATAAATGGTAATCGGCCACTGAGTTAACTGGGATTCAAGCCGATGGGCCAGTTCGGCGGCCGATCCGGTAAATCCCGGCACATCGATTAACGGCAGGGTTAACTGATGTAATTGTCCCCCTAGGCGCGCGCCCTTTTCGAATAAAAAAACCTCATAGCCCAATCGGGCGGCCCATAGGGCGGCCGCCAGGCCAGCGGGCCCGCCCCCCGCCACCGCCACCCTATCCGGAAGACGACGATTCGTCATAACCCCATCCGGACCGGCTCCATAACGCGGTAACCGCCGCGACAGCCCGCACCATAAGGAAGTTGAACACCCAACTGCCGACCAAAAGCATGGCCGGTGGCCAATTAAATAACGGCGGGGGCGCAAATGCTTGATGCCATTGCACCATGGACGTATACGCCACGCTAGCCAGTAACGCCGCCCAGGCTTGAGACGTCACCCAATAGAGCCGGGGCCCGATGAACCGACGGGCAAGCGCCCAAGGCACCCAACTAACAATCCAGGCCAACAGGAATGCCGCGCTAAATGAAATCAATACCGGGTGGGCCATATTGGCGTTGATGAAATTCCACGGCAAACTGGTGACCAAAGCCAAGGCTACCCCCACCAGACCGCCGACAGTCATCATGCGGAAAAATCCGCGCGATCGCATTTCATGAAATTCGTGCATACGCCAGCGCAAGATCACCAAATGATGGCGAATATCGCGGATGCGCAAGGTTTGAATGCCCGTGGCCAATCCACCCCAAAGGGCCATCATCCGTCCGAGGGCCAAAGCCGCAAACGCTTCCGTTTTGAGGCTGACGACCATCATGCCGACGCCCACCAAAAGCTGTGCCACCGAAAAGAGCCAGAGCCACCCATGCTGTTGGCGTATGGGCAACGATAGCTTTCGGCCCAGGACTTCAGGATCGCCCAAATCCCGCATCGCTTGCCTGAGGGCTTGCTCCGAATCCCATCCTTGTGCCATATAGGTTTGCCGCTTTTGCAATAATTGATGCCGGATTTCGGCCTTAATCCGGCGTGCTTGATATTTATCCCGAATGGGACGCGTGGCCTGGGCTAGATACTCTTCCCACATGCGCACACCTCCCTCATCCACTGATTCTTTTATTGTACCCGTCCCTGCCTCTCCGGCAAAGCCTATCCTGAGAACCGGCTGAATTTTTTACGGACGAAGAGTCGCCACAATCCGACGGGGATTTAATAACAGGCCGAGGCCGGCTTGAATCGACGGCACCACAATATCGGCGGCCTGAACGGCACGAGCCGCCGCACCCTCGGGCCCGATCACCGCGATACCGAGTTGAGCCTGCCGTAACATTAGAACATCATTCATCCCGTTTCCGAGCGCCGCCACACCGCCCTCGAGCCGACTGACCATCGCGGCTTTATCTTCCCCGGTTTGAATGGTGTAAAGGGTTAAACCGAGTTCTTCGGCGATACGTGCCCCGGTTCCATAGGTATCCCCGGTCAGAAGCCAACATTGCACGTGTTGCCGGAGTTCTCGAATCAAGGCAGGCACATCCGGCAAGACCGTCCCGTCATACGAAAGGGTGCCGTTTAAATCGAACACGACATGCTGAATCTGAATCGGATCACGTCCCGGAATCTCAATAACCAGCCCGACCACCCCCTTATTCGAATGTAGAGTGTAACATAACCGTTCGCGAGAAGCGACCCGGCGGCCGACGCAGGAATTCCCCTCCTCGGTCGCGAAGTGCATAGCAGGAGGGATGGGTCATGGCACATGCGGCAATTTGGTCGGTAGGCGGTTATGCTCCGCCTCACATCATCACGAATGACATGTTAAGTCGGCAAATGGACACCAGCGACGAGTGGATCCGCACGCGAACCGGCATTCGTGCCCGGCGATCGGCCGGTCCGGACGAGACGACCGCCACCCTGTCCGCCCGAGCCGGAGAGGCGGCCTTAGCCGCCCGGGGATTTTCACCCGAGGATCTCGATTGGGTCATTGTCTGTACCGATACCCCGGAAATGTGGTCTCCCGCCACCGCGTGTTTTGTGCAAGACGCGCTAGGGGCCCGTCGGGCCTCCGCCATCGACTTTACCGGCGGCTGCGCGGGATTTCTTCAAACGCTGCAGATTGTCAGTCCCTTGGCCGAGGCCGGCCAAACCGTTCTGGTGATTGGTACCGAAGTCCTCACCCATGCGATGGACTGGCACGATCGCACCACCGCCGTATTATTCGGCGACGGGGCCGGCGCCTTTTTAATCGGACCCGCCAGTCCCGGCGCCAACGGCATCGAAGTCGTCCGCGGACTCTCTCGGACCGACGGGAGCCAAGCGACGATTTTGGGTAAACCTTATGGCGGCACCCGCCATCCGATCACGCCCGAGCTGGTACAAGAAGGCAAGCACCACACGATCCGGATGGATGGCCCCCGCGTTTTCAAGCATGCAGTCACCCTCATGAGCGAAATCGGGCGCCAATTACTGGAGGAAAGCCATTTAACGCCCGATGACGTCGATTGGGTGGTCCCCCATCAAGCCAATCAACGGATTATCGACGCCGTGCGGCAGCACCTCGGCATCGCCCCCGAGAAGGTGTTTTCTCATGTTGCGGACTATGCCAATACAGGGTCGGCGTCGGTCGCCTTGGCCTTAGCGGATATGCTCGACCGCGAGATGGTAAAATCCCGTCAACGGTTGTTGTCGGTCGCATTTGGCGCCGGGTTTTCCTGGGCTTCGCAATTATTCTTCGTCCATGACGTGCCGCCCCATCGATTCATTCATGAAGGTTATCCGGCTGAACCGGCATAAGCAGACGAAGCTCGACACAACATAAGGGATTTTCTCGCTATAGTATAAGGGCAGGCAGGAGGGGGTGTCTTATGGCAGGCGTCAGTGATCCCTGGCAGGTGCTCGGAATTGGCCCCACGCGTGACGTGGAAACCATTCGCCAAGCCTATTTAAACCAAGTACGGCAAAACCATCCGGACCGGTTCCGTAGCGATCCGGCCCGATATCGCCAGCAAGAAGAGCGCATGAAACATATTAATCTGGCGTATCAAGAGGCGCTCGCGTCGGCCCAGGCGCCCCCTGCGCCGCCCCCTTCCACCGGACCCGCGCCGCACGCTGAAGCGCCCGTCCTGTGTAGCGTCCATCGCTATCCGGCCGGGCGCCGCTGTAAACGTTGTCAAGCCCCCATCTGTCTCGCGTGTGCGGGTTATCAGGACATGCTCTGTTCCACCCATTGGGCCCAATCCGTGCGGTCCCGCCGTCGTAACCGGGTACTGAGGGAGTGGTTGCCGGTCATCGCGATTATTGGCGTCGGACGGATCGTGGATGTGCCCCGCCTGATGATTGGCCTGGCCCTTTTGATTTATATCGCCTACCGTGGCTTTACCTATTTGACGGCCAAACGGTGGTGGGGCTGTCTGGCGTTGTTGCTTCTTCCGTATAGCCTCGTCTTGGGTGGCCTTTGGAGCCTTTGGGAAAGTGTCCGACAGTGGAATGAGGGGCAGGAGAAGCATCCTTAGTCATGACGGATTTTACATAAAGCGCCAAACTCTCCATCTCCCGGCGATTCATCACCGCCGCCCAGCCCGGCATACCCGGACCGGCACCCTGTCGAATGACATGAAAAAGGCGTTCCCGTGACCAATCTGTGGGCGACAGGTCCGCCAATGCCGGGGCCTTAGCCCCGTTGGGCAATAACACGAGAGCCTCCCCGTTGCCCCGCGGGCCATGACACGAAAGACAAGCCCGATGATAGAGCCGAGCCCCCTCGGTTACGCTCGGCGCAGCCGGTACGGCCGGTGGCGCAGGAGGGGAAGGCGCCGGCCGAAAAGGCCAAATAAGCCACAACACGGTCATCACCCACAACCCCGCGGTCATCGATTCGCCTCCCGGGAAGCGGCCAAGCCCATCCGCAAAACCCGCATCGGGCCGCTATCGCTCCACCGCACAACATTGAACCCGAGCCCCATGTCCGGATGCGTGGCGCCTTGCGGCCATCCGGCCAAAGATTCCATCAGTCCCGGCTCCGGATAGGGCCAGGACAACGGCAATCCCGCCCAATTAGGCCGTTCGAAGCGGGTTGCGGTCATGGCCTGATGTACGTGGCCATATAAAAAGAGCGCTTCTTTGATGCCTGTCAGAGCCTGATAGACCTGAGCCCCATCATAGGTGTACCAGTTCCAGGGGAGAAACACGTCATATAACGGGGCATGACTCAGCACCACGGCCCGTCCGGGTACTCGAGTCGCCAGCTGAGCCTTCAGCCACTGCCGCTGCGTCGAGCCGATAAACGGACCCTGACTGACATTATCGAGCCCGATGAGAGTAAATCCGGCGACCGTACGAATCCAATGGCTCTCCCCAAATACCGCCCGGTAGCTTTGACCCCGATCCCCATAACAATCATGCTCGCCCGGCACGGTATAGTACGGTAATCCCAACCGATCCAGCATGGCCTTAACCGCTTGCAGCCGGGCCAGCCGTTCGGTGGCCGAATCGGTGGCTTGAATCAGATCGCCGGTCACCACGACAAACGCCGGCGGCGGGGTGAGCCCTTTAATCAAGGCCCAAGCCCGTTCCAGCGTATCCGCCGGTTGGCGGTTATAGTCCCCCCGATATCCCCAATGGAAATCGGAGAGATGGACAAACATTCGGCTCGCAGGTGACACCAGCGGTCCCGCCATCGGTTCGACGACATATTGGGTTCCTAAGGCCCAGCCCGTTATCCCTACCCACGTGGCTTGTAACAGCTGGCGCCGGGTTATGGACGGCATCATTTCCGAATCCCTCCAGAAATGAGATGCCCCACTTACCCGGCACTTATGCACCCACTAGCGCTGCTGGGCCGCCTGATAGAAGGTCATGGCGTAGACGGCAATAAATGCGGGAAAAATCATGCCCAACATCACCACCCCCACGAACGGGCCAATCACCGGAATGCTGGACAACACGAGACCCACGCCGGCATACGCCAAGGCCAGTCCCACCAGCAACACCATACTGCTCCAGGCAAACGGCCAGTGGCCGACAACCCACCGCACGACCCGGCCTAAGCCTTCTAACGGAGGTACTTCCCCATAAAAGGTGCTGCCGAACCACAACAACACCACCGCCACCAACGACAACACCAAGACTAAAAAGATGATCAGCAGGATCACGGTGAGGAAGATCCCTACTCCCCCGCTTGAGGTGGCCGTCAGCGTCATTAAAAGGGAAAACACCATAAACACCAAAATCATGCCGATGACGGTCAACACAAATTGGGTGATGGCCTTCCAAAAATGTAAGGCCGCATAGCGAAAAAACGCCAAAAACCCGTTCACTCGCTGCCGGTCCCGCATTGTATCGGCTACGCCCCCATAGAGCCCCGCCAGGGTAAACGGCAAAACCACCAACAAAAACGTCAGATAGACCAACCCCAGTTTGATCCAGAGGGCTGACGTCAAATGGGGGAAGGTTGTCAGGCCGCTTGGATGCGTGAGCATATGGCGTAAACCGGACGGCAATTCGGGCCCGAGGCGGCTGGCCACCAAATATTGATAGAGTGAGGTAATCATGGTATACCAAAACGCCAGGGTCAAAATCCCCCCCGTGCGATTGCGTTGCCATAATTCTTGCCAGGCGTTCCGGATGAGTCCAAACTGAGACACGCCACACCCTCTTTTCGTTGCTTATGGCTTGCTAATCAACGTCGAAGTCTATACAATCATACCGAATTTAACAGCAGCCGACCGAATCTAACAGCAAATTTCCTCGATGACGTGACCCAGTCCAAGTAAAGGAGACTGGCTTTCATGAAGCAAGTGCTAGTTATCGATGACGAACCCAGCATTCGCCAGGTGGTGCGGCTAGCGCTTGAACCGTTGGGCTTATCCGTGACCGAGGCCGCTTCGGCACAAGCCGCCCTTCTGGTTCTCCGCGATGTGGTCCCCGACGTGGTGTTGCTGGACTATCGGCTGCCTGACATGACCGGCATTGAGTTGGCCCACTTGCTGTATCCTCAGTTTCCCCAGTTACCGGTCATTTTGCTCAGCGCCTCGTGGGATTGGGAGCCGACCCCGTTACCCACCGGCATTATTCGGTTCATGACCAAGCCTTTTCGCCTTCGGGAACTGCAAGCCGCGGTCACCGAGCAGCTGGCCCGCGACGTCACCTTCCCCCTCCACAATAGCGGGACGCTGTGATTCGAAGGGAGGCGCCTTAAATCAAAGCCGTCGATTTATTTGCCGTTCAGCCGTATATGACCGTTCAGGACTATCGATCCGAGTCGGCCTTTTTTCAAAAAATGGCCGGATTGTTTGAAGTCGCAGACCGTCAACGAGATCCTGCCCTTCCCGCCGTGATCGTCTGGCCGGAAGATTTGGCCACCTTTTTGTTGTTGACGGATGTCCCCCCCGCATTGCTCCAAGCCCGCACATTAGACGAAGCGTTTGAGCGAATCGGGAAAGCCCATGGCCCGGCGCTGGTTGCCACTCTTTTGCGCTATCGGGCCCGCTCCCTCAAACAGGCGTTTTTCCTGTGGGGATCCGCTCGCGTCTGGCGCATATGGTTTCGCACCATGTCCGAACTCGCTCGCCGGTATCGTATGACGGTCGTCGCCGGCTCGGCCCTGGTCGCGGCCAATCGTTGGGGACTGGTCGCCTCCCCTTATGCGCCCGCATCACGCCACGTATATAACCTCAGCTTGACCTTTGATCCCGACGGTCGAGCGATGCAGCTGACCCCTAAAGTCAACTTGGTCCCGACGCAGGAAGACCAGTTAGGTCTCACGGCAGGCCGACCGGAGGCCGTTTCTGCCGTCCGGTTACCGGATACCTCGGCGGTTTTGGCCACCGCCATTTGTTACGACGGGTTTCAGGTGGCCCATACCGACAGTGAACCGGACTTTTATAACGTGATGGCTTATCTTGATCAACAGGGCGTGCAGATTTTAGCGCAACCATCCGCCAATCCCTGGTGGTGGGACCAACCGTGGCCGCTCCGGCCTTCCGTCATTCGGGCCGACCAATGGCAAAACGAGAGTGCCATTGCGCAATTGGGGGAAAGTCGGTCGATTGCCGTGATTATTAATAGCCACCTGATTTTTGATTTTCTCGATTTGCATTTTGACGGCCAAAGTGTCATTGCCGCGCGTCACGGCTCGTCGGTCGTCAAACTCGCCGAAGCGCCCGGATTTCGCGGTCCTGAGGCTGAAACGGTTCTGCATGCCCGCTGGACCGGAGACTAATGGGTCCGGCGGATCCAAAATTGATAGGGCGGGGCCTCGCCCGCTTGTCTCACCAGTTCGTGACCGGTGGACCGGCACCAGGCACGAAAATCTTCCAGGGAACCGGGATCCGTCGTCCAAATTTCGACGATCTCCCCGACCTCGATTTGACTGACTCCCCGTTTGGCCCGGATAATCGGTAACGGACAGGCTAACCCTTTGGCATCGATACTTAATTGCACCGCGAGCGGAGCACCCTGATCAGCCATCGTTATCCTCCCGTCCTCGGTTCTTTTCTCGAATATACCCCAGATTGGGGCCGGAACCAATTCCACCCGAGAAAATTCCTTTGCCGTTGTAAATGATTGTTATATCAGGTAGAATAATCCAACAAACTCTTTAAGGGGGCGAGGATGTGACCGCGCCTCGCATTGCTGTCTGTCAGGCTCCGTATCTACGCGACGCCGAGCAAGCCACCTTACGGGCATTGGATCAATTACGCCAAGCGGCTAGCCGCGGGGTGGACGTGGTCGTGTTTCCCGAGTGGGTGTTAGGCCTAAACCCCGTCGAAGTCCTTCCCAATCGCTATACCGAGCGCATTGCGCGCTTAGCCCAAGAACTGCATGTGATGGTCGTCACCGGCAGTATTCGGGTGCTGGATGCCGAGACGGGCAAAAAGCAGCAACGGTCGCTGGTGTTTGATCGCGATGGGGCTTTAGTGGGCAGCCAGGCCAAAATGAATTTTTCCCCTCCGGAACGGCCCTGGTTTGAACCCGGCACCGGCATTAATGCGGTCCTCACCCGCTCGGGTCGGATCGTCATCTTACCGGGACTCGACGCCACCGACCCCGTTCTCTGGAAGGCCACCCGGGAGCTTCGGCCCGATTTGGTGGTTATGGCCGCTAACCCGAAAACCTTAAACGAGCGGAGCGAATTGCAGGACCTGGCCGTCACCCGCAGCTTGGAAATCCACGGAACGGTCGTGTTGGCCCCGCTGTGCGGGCGGTTTTCCGGTGCCACGTATGTTGGCGGCGCCTTAATCGCCTCGGAAGGACGTATTCTCGGGATTACCGACGAACCGGACACGGTCTTGGTGGCCGGGGATGCGGAATCGGCTTTAATTCAACTCGGGGTTACCGATGTGTCGAGTTATTTGCCGCTCGCACGCCCATTACCCGGGGTCAACTTAGATCCCAAGAAAGCGGTCACTCCGGAAGCCGAAAAACGGGTCTTGGTGGACTGGGGGGCACTGGCGAGTCACGATATCATGGAAAACGGGCTCCATTTGTTGGCCGTGTCCCGGGAAAATCCCCGCTGGACCGCATTAGCGCCCGCCCGTCCCCACTACGCGCAAGAATTACACCAACTTCTCGAACACGGTGCCGCCGGGGCGTTTATGTATCCCGGTCTCGACCGGTTATTTCCCTGGCACGATGCGGTACGCCAATTGGGTAGCGTGCTGGCGCCGTACCGCCGGCCCCTTTTGGTCCATTCAGGGCCCGGTCTCGCCCCTTTGCGCTACGACGCGCCCGCCCTCTGGGATGAATTTGTCGCCGAATTCCCTATGATTCCGCTCATTTTGTTGCATATGGGAGGCCGATCGCCCTACGTGGAAGAAGCCCTGGTCCTTGCCGAACGCCACCCCTCGGTGTGGCTGGAAACCTCGGGAGCCCCGGTGGGCGCCATTCGGGAAGCGATCCGGCAACTCGGAACCCGCCGGGTGGTCTTTGGCAGTGGGGGGACTTCGGCTCTTTTTTCGACCGAATGGGCTAAAGTCGAAATCCTGAAAGAGGAGTTGACGCCGGAAGGGTTCCAACAAGTGGTGTATCATAACGCCCGGGCGCTGTTTTTTCCCGGCGAACGCGCTCCGCAGCGAGCCGGTAACGAAAGCGCCACGATTCAGCGCCTCAGCTAGCCTTCTGCCCGGCCAAACGCGTACAATGAACCTATCAGCCATTATTCGAGGAAAGCGGGGCCAGGCACCACGAGTACGTCCGATGCGCTAGTTCCGGTGGTTGACCTGAACGGTCACCCGCTCAGCCCGTGTACTCCCGAAAAAGTCGAGCAAAATGTCCGTGACGGGTTAGCTCATTTTTCGGACGGCATTTTACATCTACATTACCGCCCGCTGGCCTATCGCCGCGTCTATCGGCAGGTCCGCCGTCGAGACGGATGGATTTGTGCTTGGTGCGGTGGGCCCGGGTCGACGCTGGACCATGTTATCCCGATTTGTTGGGGTGGCCAGACGACGTTAGATAACTGCGTCATCGCCTGTCGTGCGTGTAACCACAGCCGGAATAATGCGCTCCCGTCCCAGTTTATTCGTTGGACCGGACTCGAACCGAGCCATCCGGTCATCCAAAAGATTTTGGCTCGCGAGGCCTATTACCTTCAACAAGCCGAAACGAGTTTGGCCGAACGGCCGCTTTCCGCCTGCCTCAGCCGAGAAGAGGCCCAGGTCTGGGTTGCTTACCGTCAAGGCGAATTAGACCGGGTACGCCCCACTCCGCCGGAATCCCCTTTATCTCGACTGAAAGGCGAAGGCAAACTCTTTGGCCAATATTTTGTCCCCTAAACTACATTTTCTCGGGTTGGGAGATCCCCAACAAATTTAACCCGCGGGTGATGACGGCTAACACCGCTTCCGACAAGGCCAGTCGAGCCTGCCGGACCGGCGGCGTCTCTTCCAACACCCGATATTGCCGATAGTAGGTATGATAGGCGCCAGCCAGTTCGGTTAAATACCGGGGCATCAAGTGCGGCGCCCGCTCGACCGCTGCCCGGGCGATGACATCCGGAAACTGTGCCAACAAAAAGAGCAACGTCCGTTCTTCGGGCGCGGTTAGATAGCTTAAATCCAGCGGCACGCCGATTTGCCCCGAGGCTTGCCATTGTCGCAAGATGCTATGGATGCGGGCACCGGCATACTGGATGTAATACACCGGGTTATCGGTGCCGCGAAGACCGGCTAAATCCATATCAAAATCCATCGGCGTCTCGGGCGCCCGCTCCAGCAAGAAATAGCGGGTCGGATCCACCCCGGCGTCGTCCAACAGCTCCTCTAACGTGAAGAACTGACCACGACGCTTGGACATCCGCACCACCTGCCCGGCTTTCACCAGCCGAACCAACTGGATTATCAGAATCTCCAGCCGATCACGGGGGAAGCCCAAAGCCTCGACCACCGCGCGCATCCGTGCCACATATCCATGATGGTCCGGCCCCAATAAATCAATGACGTAATCAAAACCCCGATCAAATTTGTCGGCGTGATAAGCCGCATCCGGCACGAAATAGGTATAACTGCCGTCGGATTTCACCATCACCCGATCTTTGTCGTCCCCAAACCGCGTCGATAAAAACCAGAGTGCTCCCTCGCGCTCTTCGAGGTACCCCCGCTCTTTGAGCCGTTGAATGACGGCTTCAACCGCACCCGATTCCCGTAACTGCCGTTCCGAAAACCAGCGATCAAACTGGACGCCGAAACGCGCCAATACCGCTTCTTGCCGCGATCGCATCTTTTCGGCGGCCCAAGCGCCTAACCGGTCGAAATCATTTTCCCCGAGCGCGGCGACATCCGTTTCCGGATGGGCAGCCATGAAGTCTTCGGCCAAATCTTTGACATAATCGCCCGGGTATACGCCTTCCGGCCAATGGGACTCTACATCCTCGCCCAACACCAATTCGCGCAGCCGAAGCCACACCGCTTGTCCAAAGGTCCGAATTTGATTGCCGGCGTCGTTCACGTAAAATTCCCGATGGGCGCGGAAGCCTGCCGCCTCCATTAAGCGAGCCATGGCGTCGCCTACCGCCGCCGCCCGGCCGCTGACGACCACGAGAGGACCCGTCGGATTGGCCGACACGAATTCCAGAAGCACGCGCGCCCCGCGCCCAATATCCGAGTTACCGTAGGTGGCGGGATTCGCCCGTACGAGGTTTACCACTTCCGCCATCCAACGGGTTTTCAGGGTCACGTTAAAGAACCCGGGGCCGGCGACGGACACCGATTCGACCAGCGGCGTCTCCGGCCATGTGGCCAAAATGCGTTCCGCCAATTTGACCGGTGGGAGTTTGGTATAGCGGGCGACTTTCATCGCGAAGCTGGACGTTAAATCGCCATGCCCTTTCTCGGTGGGCACATCCACCTCCACCCACTCGCCCAGTCCCGGGAATCCCTCGGCTTCCAACCGTTCGATAATAAGCTGACGGACCAATGCCCGCGCTTCGTGCAACCGTGACGCCATACTTCCTCCTTAATCCGGCCGGACAATCGCCAACAACGCTTCCCGTACCATTTTGGCGGCCAAAACGGCGGACCGTTGCGATCCGTCTTGGTGAGGCATGGTCTCCACCAAATCCATGGCCACCACATCCAGTTCTTGTAAGAGAGTCAGTGCCTCGAGCGCCTCGCCGGAGGTAATGCCACCCGGTTCGGGCGTACCGGTGCCCGGCATAAAGGCCGGATCGATCACGTCAATGTCAACCGTTACATAGACCGGGCGCCCTTTAAGGGCCGGCAAATTGTCCCTCAAGGGCTCGAGCACCCGATATGGATGCCAATGGCTGTGGATTTTCGCCCAAGCCACTTCCTCCCGCGTCGCGGACCGAATGCCAAATTGATAGAGATGTCCCGCGGGCAATTGCTCTGCCACCCGCCGCAGTACCGTGGCATGCGAGAGCCGTTCGCCTAAATAATCTTCCCGCAAGTCGGCATGCGCGTCCCAATGGACGACGACCAGATCCGGATATTGGGCCAGGGCCGCTTCAATCAAGGGCAAGCTGACCAGATGCTCGCCCCCGACCGCGAAAAAGTGCCGCCCCGACCGCAAAATGTCGCCGGCCGCTTGCCGTATCCGTGAAAGGCTGTCCTGGACATTCCCGAACGGCAGTTCCAAGTCCCCGGCATCATGCACCGCCAGATCGTCTAAATCGCGATCCTGGCGCATGGAATAGGTTTCGATCGCATAGGACGCTTCACGAATACGTGCGGGGCCAAAACGGGATCCCGGCTGAAAGGACACAGTAAAATCCATCGGAATGCCGAAATAAACCCAGCGGGCGTCCTTGTAGGGCGTCGCCAATCCTAAAAACTGATCCGCCCGGCTAAACATCGTGAAGAATCTCCTCCACAAAACGCGGCAGTACAAATGCCGCCGTTTGAATGCCAGGAGTCCAGTACCGCGTCGTGAGATTTGCCGTCTGATAGCGCGGGTGGGGCACCAACGGTTTCGAAGACGCCATCAAAAAGCTCCAATAGCCGCTGGGATAGGTCGGAATGGCGGCCGTGTAGAGTGCCACGTGTTCAAACCAGGCGCGCATTCCCCGAGCCATGTGCCGGATCAAGTCCCGATGTAAAAACGGCGACTCGGATTGGGCCACCATAACCCCGTCCTCGGTCATGGCCTGGCGAATGTTATGGTAAAAATCCGACTGAAACAATCCTTCCGCAGGCCCGATGGGATCGGTCGAATCCACAATGACCACGTCTAACTGCCGGGCCTGACGTATCCACTCGATTCCATCGGTAAAATGCAATTCGGCCCGCGGATCGGACAGCGCATGGGAAATTTCCGGAAAGTATTCCCGGGCAATGGTCACGACCCGCTCGTCAATTTCCACCAGATGAGCTTTCTCCACACTGGGATGCTTAAGGATTTCGCGGATGGCCCCGCCGTCACCTCCCCCAATCACGGCGACTTGCTTCGGATGGGGATGCATGAACAAGGGCACATGGGTAATCATCTCGTGGTAGACAAATTCATCCGCCACGGTGGTTTGTACATAATTGTCGAGGGCGAGCAACCGCCCATAGGTTTCGGTCTCGGCGACCATTAACTCCTGGTACGGCGTTTTTTCCGCCGCCAGCACCGACTTTAACCGCAATCCCAAACGTAGTGCGTCGGTTTGATTTTCTGTAAACCAGGTGTTCACCCGGCACCCTCCTGCCTCTCTCCAAAATGGTGGGGAATGGGGACTTGTCACCGCACGGGCTAATACCAGAGGGCGACGGCGGCAAACGCACAGCCGATTTGACTAACCCGGTGCTCGACCGCCCGCACGATAACCCGTTCCAACGGCCGGTTACGCTGTACAAAGGCGGCCCGCGCCATTTCTTCGACGGTCCGGGCGGCTTCTTCTTGGGAGCAACGCCCCGAGAACTCCATGATTACCCCATATTCATCCGGCGAACCGATGCCGATGGCAACCGCCGCGGCAATGAGTTCGCCCGGCTCTTCCGACGTAATGGTGCCGTAGGCGATCGGGACCAGGGAACCCGGTGCAATCGCCACTTCCGGGACCTCAATCGCCTGCGGCGGGAGAATCGAGCTGACGCGCAACAAGTTGACATTGCCGATCCCGGCGGCCAACAACGCGTTATCAAAGGCATTCAATCGAGTGGGGCCTTCAGCCGCACCCGCCATCACGGTAAATTTCTTGGGGGTGGCTAACAACGGATGGTTTCCTCCTCTTGCATAGGTCGCAGCTATTATACCCTCCTAGCGTGTCCCAAACAATCCTTCATCATGGGTTATTCACTCGCCAAACGTCGCATACTAGCCCCGACTAAAGGTGGGATTTTTATGGGACAACGAACCGAACGCATTCGTAAACAAAAAGAGGCTCAATCGGGACTCAAACGAGCCGAAAAAAAGCTGGTTCGCTTCGGCGAATTTATTTCGTTACCGGCATTGGTCATCGGTGTTGCGTTGCTATTGGTGCCGACCGCTTGGATATTATTGCCTCCGCCGAATTTGCCGGCCGATACGACCATCTACGACGCCTCCGGCCACCTGGTCAGTGTCTTGTACGGCACCGTCAACCGGATGCCGGTGAGCTATCAGACGATCCCTCCGGTCATGCAAAATGCGCTGGTCGCCATTGAAGACAACACCTTTTGGATTGAGCCGGCGATTGATCCGGTGGGTATCTTGCGTGCCGCCGTGACTGACATTACCCAACGGCGAATTGTGCAAGGCGGCAGCACCATTACCCAGCAACTGGCCAAAAACTTGTATCTCAGTGATCGCCGCACGTTTACGCGGAAACTCAAAGAACTCTTTATTAGCTTGAAACTCGCGACCGAGTTCGATAAGCGGCAAATTATTACGATGTATTTAAATGACGTCTATTTCGGTGAAGGCGCCTACGGGGTGCAAGCGGCCAGCGAACGGTATTTTGGCCATGGCGTCTCCTCCATCAGCCTTCCGGAAGCGGCCCTCTTGGCCGGTCTGGTCAACGCTCCCAGCTATTATGATCCCTTTGTGCATCCGGGGGCTGCCATCGCCCGGCGTAATGTCGTGTTGGCCCAAATGGCCGCCTTGCACTATATTTCCCCGGCCGCGGCGCGTGCCGCCGAATCCGCACCGCTACGATTAAACGGCCAACCGCCGCTTGGAGACCGGGCGCCCTATTTTACCCACTTTGTGGCCGACCAGCTTCGCCTCTTGGATCCCCAAGTCGCCCGCAATTTGGCGACCGGCGGATATCATATCGTGACCGCCATGAACTGGCGCATGCAACAAGAAGCCCAAAACGTTATTGCCAACTATGCGCCCATCAATGGTACGGTACATGGAGTATTGGAACCGCAATCGGCGCTGGTGGCCATCAACCCGCAAAACGGGTACGTGGAAGCACTTGTCGGTGGGGACGGATATGGGAACTCGCCGTTTGACCGCGCCACCCGGGCCGCCCGTCAACCCGGGTCGACGATGAAATATTTTCTTTATACCACGGTCATCAACGACGGGTATCCGACCTCATCGGTAAAAGTCTCGGCGCCGGTCCGTTTTCCGGCCGGAAACGGCAAATGGTATGTGCCGCACAATTTCGGCAACGTATTTAACGGCCCTCTCACCATTCGCCGGGCTATCGCCCTATCGGATAACATTGTGGCGCTTAAATGGATGAATACGGTCGGTCCGGCCCAAATGATCGCCATGGCCCATCAAATGGGGATTACCAGTCCTTTGGCCAATAACCTGACCACCGCACTGGGTTCTTCATCCGTCACCCCGTATGAAATGGCCCGCGCCGTCTGTCCGTTGGCCAACGGGGGATATCGGGTTCACCCCATTGCCGTTCTGAAAGTGCTCGATCAAAACGGCCACGTGCTCTACACCGCCGCCCCGCGGTTGACCCGTGTCATCACTCCGCAAGTCGCCTACGTCGTCACCAACCTTTTTTCGGCGCCATTATTAAACCCCCAGGGCACGGCCCATGATCTGGAGGCCATTATTCATCGGCCAGCTGCGGCCAAAACCGGGACCTCCTCGCAACAGCGCGACGGGTGGCTGGTGGGTTATACCCCGCAATTGGCGACCGCCGTCTGGGTCGGGAATGACAACGACACCCCGATTTATATGACCGGCGATCAGGCGGCAGGGCCGATTTGGGCCCATTTCATGGCCGCGGCGTTGGCCAATCAGCCGCCCGTAGCGTTTAAACGGCCTCCGGGATTGGTGTATCGTCAAGTATGCGAAAAGACCGGGTTATTAGCCAACGGGTGTTGTACCAGTTACCGGGAAATTTTTATTCAAGGCCACGAACCGACCCAAATCAGTCCCGGTTGCGGAAACGGCGGAAGCGGCGGCGGCAACGCCGGCGGCGGTTCGCCGGGATCGCCGAAGTCGCTTACACCACAACAGATATTAAAACAAATTATTAAGTCTTTAACCTCTTAAGAAAATCAGGCGATCGCCCCCGTCGCGTTCGCCTGACCGCTTTTACTCCGCAAGAAATGCCCGTCATCATATAAAGAAGGCAGGACATCGGCGACCTTAGGAAAACACCGCGACGACCTCCGTGACCGGTCCCCGGGCACTAGCCCGGCAACTGATGGGACGGCTCACCGGCACCCTAACCTGACGAGCCCCATCATAGAGAGAGTGCGTCCATTGCGTGGCATGGTTGGATATAACCACCGGTATTCCCCGAGCCGCCAACGTTTTAGCCCATTCGGCCAGGGCCACTTGGTCGCCCGCACCAAATCCGTCGGCCGTATAGCCGGTAAACGAAGCCGTCGCCGAGAGCGGTACATACGGCGGATCACAATACACAACGTCACCCGGCTCTAATTGAAGGAACATCTGGCGAAAATCCGTGCTGACAAACTCGGCCCCCTGGGCTTTTTGCCAAAACGTCCGCATTTCGGTTTCCGGAAAATAGGGGCGGCGATATTGCCCGAACGGCACATTAAATCGTCCGGCCTGATTATACCGACACAAGCCGTTATACCCATGACGATTAAGATAAAGGAAAAGGGCGGATCGCTGCCACGGATCCCGGCTTTGGTTAAACATCTCACGCAAGGCATAATAGGCCTCAGGCGTGTTATTGGCGGGCACAAAAAAACTCCGACAATAGGCGATAAATTCCTCACCGGCCTCTTTGAGCACCCGATACAGCCGAATGAGGTCCGGATTGATGTCCCCGATGAGGGCCTGAGGATAGTCACAATTTAACCAGACCGCGGCCGACCCCGCGAACGGCTCAACCAATCGCCGGCCGGGGGGCAAATGTTGGCGTATAAGCGGTACTAAACGCATTTTGCCGCCCGCCCATTTTAAAAATGGCCGATTCACCCCATCGCCTCCTGACACTCATTTCGCCTTCTCCTGCGAATTATCCTGCTACCCGACTAGCATTGGAGCCCTCGATTCCGGTATGGTTATCCTATGGCAAGCTGGATAACCCTGGGCCTAAAGTTTTTGGAAATCGGAGCGTTGGGTTTTGGCGGGGGCTTTGGCATGATTCCTCTCATGAAATCGGCCACCTTAAGTCACCACTGGCTCTCTTCCCGTGCGTTCGATCAAGCCATCGCACTGGGTCAAATTACACCCGGCCCGGTCGCTATCAGTGCCGCCTTCATTGGTGATCGCGTGTCGGGTTTGCCGGGAGCCGTCATCGCTACCGTCGCCGTTTTTTTGCCGTCGTTAGTCATCATGTTCCTCTTGACGAAAGGGTATCATCGAATTCGTCGAATTCCAGGCCTTAATTTCTTTTTAAGCATCATTCTCGCCGGCGTGACCGGACTGATTCTGGGGGTAACCTGGGATCTCGGCCGGGATGTCCTCCATTCCTTCGCCGCCTGGGCTCTGGCGTTAGGCGTTTTCCTGTTGGCTTGGCGGGCCAAAATACCCTATTGGCTTTTAATCCTCTTAGCGGGAGGTGTGGGCGCTCTATGGCTACGGGGGTAACCTCTTCTCCGGTGTCGTTAGGCCGCTTATTAGCCGTATACACCAAAATCGGGCTTTTGGGATTTGGCGGAGGATATGCGGTGTTATCCTTCATTCGCAGCGAATTGGTCGATCAACATCACTGGATTCCGGCCGAGCAATTTGATCATGTGGTGGAAATGGCCAGTTTTGCCCCCGGTGCAACCACCATCAATGTCTTGGCCGCTTTGGCCTACCGTATCCATGGATTCGTCGGCATGGTGGCCGGCACCATTGCCGTCTTATGGCCGTCCTTTGTACTCGTCGTCGGGCTGGCCCGGCTCACCGCCGCCTTGCAAAACCCCGTATTGCGAGGGGTATTGCACGGGATGGAAATTGCCGTGATCGGCCTTTTATTAAACGTGGTGGTCACGTTGGGCCGCGATGTCCCACGGACTTATGGGATGCTGATTCCGTTCGCGGCCGGATGGGGACTCACCCTGATCGGGTGGAATCCGGCGGCCATCATCCTGGTGATCGCCGCCGGGGGCATCCTCACCACCTACTTCCAAACGCGCCGCTCTCTCCGTTAGTCCGGCTGATCGCCGTCTCGGACGCCCCCAATCATGGGGGTGCGAATGCGCTGCCGATGGGCTGGCAAATCGTGCGGTCAAGCCGGCAATGGGCCGAGGCCGCCGATTCCGATACCCTCGCCTTTGTCCAATCGGAATGCCAGGAGGCCATCCGGTGGGGTACCACGGTCATCGAAATGAAGTCCGGTTATGGGTTAAGCGTAGAGCAAGAACTGCGCGCCTTGCGGCTTATTCGAAAAGTGTCCGATAGGCTCCCCATCCGGGTGATGGCAACCGGCTTATTCTTCCATGCCCTTCCGCACGATCAGTCGGCCGAAGACTGGGTCAACACGGTACGCACCCGGCTACTGCCTTTGGCACTCCGAGAAGGCCTTATCGATGCCGTGGATGCCTTTATTGAACGCACGGCCTTTTCGGTCGATCAGCTCGAACCCGTTTTTCGGCCATTGCCCGCCACTCTCCCGATTCGACTGCATACCAATCAATTATCCCGCCAGGGAGGGATTGAATTAGCCGTTCGCCTGAAAGCCCGCGCGGTTGATCACCTGGAATATCTCGAACCCGACGAATTCGCCTTGTTAACGCAACATCGGATGGCTGCCGTATTGATGCCAGGCGCCGCATTCTATACGTCGCACCAATATGCCCCCGCCCGACGACTGATTGATCACGGTGTGCGCGTCGCTTTGGCCACCGATTTCAACCCCGGGACGTCGCCCATTGGCAATTTACCCACCGTGATGGGGCTTGCGGTCAACCTGATGGACATGAGTCCAGACGAAGCGTTGGCCGCCGTCACCCTCCACGCGGCCTATGTGTTGGGGATATCGTCCGATGCCGGTTCGTTGCGCCCGGGATATTCGGCCGATCTCGTCGTCCTCGATACCGACCGCATTGCCATGATCCCCTACCGGTTAGGGCATAATCCGGTGCATCAAATCATTCTCCACGGTCAATGGTGGCCCGCATAGAGGCCGTTAGACGTTCATGGTAGCATGCCACGCGGCATTTTCGGGATACCCGCGGGCTTCCCAGTAACCGACGGTCTCTTGGCGAGACAACACGATCCGGACCACCCACTTGACCGACTTATAGCCGTACTGGACCTATGTCAATAAAATGGACACCCGAAATTGAGACATTAGCCGTATCGCGCATGATACGCTGCATCGGCCTCGGCCGGAGTCTGATAATCCAGGGCACTATGGATCCGCTGCCGATTATAGAAAATCTCGATATAGGCAAAGATCGCGACTTCCGCTTCCGCCCGTGTTCGAAATTTCGTCAGGTAAATCAGCTCCTTCTTGAGGAGACTGTGCCAGGATTCAATCATGGCGTTATCGTAACAATTTCCTTTGCGACTCATGCTCGCGGTCATGCCGTACTGCTGAAGGCGTTCCTGGTACGCCGCGGCGGCATATTGGCTGCCGCGATCCGAGTGATGCAGCACGCCGGCCGGCGGCCGGCTGTGGATCACCGCACGGTCTAAGGCCCGGATGACCAAATCTTGCGTCATGCGCCGATCCACCGCCCATCCCACAATTTTTCGGGTGTACAAGTCCTGAAGGCTCGCTAAATAGAGCCATCCTTCCTCTGTGGGGATGTAGGTAATATCCGCCATCCACACAGCATGTGGGCGATCCGCGCTAAACGTTCGATTCAAGACGTTCTCGTGCACCGGCCACGTGTGCCGCGAATTCGTGGTGGCTTTATATTTCCGTGTCACGCGGGAGCGCAACCGATGGTCGTGCATCAACCGCGCCACCGTTTTTTGACTGATGCGCTCGCCTTCCCGCCGTAACACGGCGGTGATTTTGGGGCTACCATACCGTTCGCCCGATGTCGTAAACACCGCTCGAATCCGTTCGACCCGCCGGGCCCGGGCTTGCGCCCGGGTACTGGGTGGACGATGGCACCAGGCATAATATCCGCTTCGCGAGACGTCGAGGATCTGGCACATCTTCGTGATCGAGAAGGTGAAGCGGTGTTCATGAATGAACCGAAAGATTACTTCCGATCGTTGGTGAAGATGCGCATCGCTTTTTTTAGGATCGCATTCTCCTCTTCGAGATCTCGAATGCGTCTCTGCAAATCGCGCAGGGCTTGGTCTTCCGCTTTCAGATGCCCGCTGCCGACAAAGGGTTCTACCGGGTCGGCCTTATAGGCAGCCACCCACGCATATAACGTCTTACTCGGAATGCCCAGCTCACGGGCCACTTGGGCACCGGTTTTTTGTTGGGTCAAGACCAGCTGAACCGCCTGGGCTTTAAATTCCCGATCATAATGATTGGCCATCGGATATTCACCTCAATTGAGCAACATTGTACCATCGTGTCTCAATTCGAGGTGTCCACAAATTAGACTAACATCCATACATGGCCGGCACGACCAATCGAACCGGATAGCCTTGGGAAACCGGTAACGGCTGCCCGTCGATGGTATCCGCCAACAGCGGCCGGTATTCGCGGATTTGAGCCGCATTCAGGCTATCCCGATAGACCCCGTCCGCCGAATAAAACGTCACCCACGGTAACCGGGCGTCGTCCCATCCAAGCGATTTCAGCCAAAGATAGAGGTCCACACCACCAAAGCGGGTGTGGGGAACCACCCACCCCGTGACACACCGGAAATCAATGGTGACGTGCGTATGGGGCAACGCCGAAAATTCGTCCCACGAAACCTGAACGGCGTTTTGCAACCCGTCGACCCCTAGCGTCCAGTGGGCTCGGGAAAGGGAGGGATAACCGTCTATCACCGTATAGGGAACAAACCCCGGTAAAGCCCCCCGGTTCCGGCCGACCTGAAACAGACGGCCCGTCACCATGGCCAAAACCGACGGCGTATACCAGGCGATCCAAGCCGTCGGTAAGGTGACCAGCCCCCACCGAAGGAGGCGCCGGCGGCTCTCATAGGACACCTGCCGGCGGGGCCGCATCACCACCACATGCCATACCATCCAGCCGACAAAGAAGATCGCCGAGAGACCATGGACAACGGTGGCCAGGGCATGGGTCAGGGATGGCCCCACCCAAAGGCCCAGGCCGCTGACGGCCAGCATCACCAGAAAGAAATATCCCCAGCGAACCCAGCCCGGTCGCCCGCCTTCGGGCCACGGAAAAACCCGTCGACCCCATCCCATCAGCACACCGCCGTAGAGAACGCCGCCCCCGCTATGAATCAACTGAATCGGCAAAAAGGCCATGCCTAGCGTCCGCCGCCAACTGGATAAAAACAAGGCAAACCCGGTGAACACGAGCAGGCCGACGACACCCGCGTGTCGCCAATGTCGACGGCGAAACGAGGCGATCATGCGGGGTTTTGTCCTGACCGGGACACGATGCGGGCTTCGGGCCAAAAGCACTCGGCGCCCGTTTCCTGTGCTTCCGTGGCCAGTTCGCCTAATAGATCGTAGTACAGCGGGTCGTCTAGGATCCCAAGAGACGTCCGAGAAGGCTCCCGCCCAGAATCCCGATGACCACCGCGGCGCCGGTCACGAGAAGAAACTGCATGCCGCTTTTCCACCATTGGGATTTCGCCACCTTTGCTTTTAGCACACCTAATCCAAAAGCGACCACCACCGCGAAGACAATAGCCCAAGGGAGCGCTCGATGGGGATCCGGCACCAATAAATAGGGCAACATCGGGGGAACGGCTCCCGCCAACACGGCTACACCCATGATGGCGGCCGAGGTCCACGGGTTATCCACCGAATCTAACAGGATGCCGAGTTCTTCTTTCATCATAAAATCGACCCAGCGGTCCCGGTCGGCCGTGACCCGTTGAGTCAATACCCGCACTTCTTCCGGGGAAAATCCTTGCGCACGATAGATGCTTTCGACTTCGAGTCGCTCTTCATCAGGGATTTCTTCGACTTCCCGCAATTCGCGGGTGCGTTCGGCGAGAAAGTATTCGTTTTGGGCCACGGTCGACAAATAAGCGCCTAAGCTCATGGACACCGCGGCCGCAATCACGGCCGCCAAACCGGAAATTAACACCTGATGCGACGACATATTGGAGGCGGTCACCCCCACGATGATGCCGGTAATCGACACTAACCCGTCATTGACGCCGAATACCACTTCCCGAATCGAGCGCGCTTGGGGGGTATGAATCCGCGCTTCGGAATGCTGCCGGGCACTCACCGGCATCATCTCATCCTCCTTTGACCCGACTTATCCGGCGGCCGACATCTCGAGCTCGCTGAGAGTTTTGGTCGTTAACGTCAGCGAAAAAACCTCCGCCAATTTCTCCAACACCACCGGTCGGACTTCCGCCAGCGTCACCGGACGATCTAAGAGCCGCCGCATGGACGTTACCCCTTTATCCTGAATGCCGCAGGGGATAATCCCGCTAAAGTGGGCCAAGTTCGGGTCGACATTCAAGGCAAAGCCATGTTGGGTCACCCACCGGCTCGCCTTCACCCCGATCGCGGCGATTTTTTCGTTCCCCACCCAAACCCCGGTGTGAGGCGGCATCCGCCCCGCCTCAATGCCGAATACCAGGAGCGCCCGAATCAACGCGTCTTCCAACCGACGGAGATAGAGATGCAAATCGCGGCCGTAGCGATTGAGGTTCAAAATGGGGTAACCGACCAACTGACCGGGCCCATGATACGTAATGTCGCCCCCCCGGTCGACTTGAAAGACTTCGATGCCTTCCGCCTGAAGATGATCCTCGTCCCATAACAAATTGGTCAAGGTCCCATGGGCGGCGCGTCCGACCGTATAGACGGGAGGATGCTCCACCGTTAACACCACGTCGGGCCACTCGCCGTCCAGGACCTTCTGACCGACCCGGCGCTGCAGGTCCCAGGCGGGCTGATAGGCCATCGAACCCAAATCAACCGTCCACGCCGTCGGCATATTACATCCCTGCCTTTACGGGTACTTGCGACGCGGCATGATATGAACTACGCACCAAGGGCCCGGATTCCACATGGCTAAATCCTAACGCCAACGCTTCGGCCTTCAACTCGGCAAATTCCTCCGGGGTGTAATACTTCTCCACGGGCAGATGCTTTTGGTCCGGACGCAAATATTGACCCACGGTCAAAACATCCACCAGGTGATCCCGTAAATCGACCAACACTTGGTGAATTTCTTCCCGAGTTTCCCCCAGCCCGACCATGATGCCCGATTTGGTGACAATCCGGGGATCTTGTTCTTTGACCCGGCGTAAGAGCTCCAGACTACGCGCATACTGCGCTTTCGGTCGGACCCAAGGATAGAGGCGCGGAACGGATTCAGTGTTATGATTCAGAATATCCGGCCGGGCTTTTACAATGGCCGACAACGCGTCCCAGTTACCTTGCAGATCCGGGATTAACACTTCGATTCCGCAACCGGGCACCTGCGCCCGAATCTCTTCAATACAGCCGACGAATATTTCCGCTCCGCCGTCGGCCAAATCGTCCCGGGTTACGGAGGTAATGACCACATGTTTCAATCCCATTCGCTTGGTGGTTTCGGCTACGCGTTTGGGTTCTTCCCGATCCAGACCGGTGGGGCGTCCGGTGGTGATGGCACAAAAACCGCAATTTCGCGTGCAAATATCGCCCAGAATCAAAAAGGTGGCCGTGCGTGATTCCCAACACTCGTAAATATTGGGACACCGCGCTTCTTCACAGACGGTATGCAAGGTTTCTTGCCGCATCAGTTCTTTGAGTTCCGTATAATTCCGCCCTTGACTCAGACGAACTTTAATCCACGGCGGAATCTCTAAAGTGCTGGGTGCCGTTCGGGATTTTGGGACCACGGGCAACGATTCCATGGCGAATTCCCCTCCGTTCTTCAATAGGCGGGCCGCCAAAGGGCGGCCCGTTCACCTCACTAATAAATCGACGTGTCAGGGCCGATGGACTCGAGATGCTTTTTAATCACTTGCAGGAACTTGCCGGCCTCCGCGCCGTCAACCACCCGGTGATCAAACGAGAGGCAGATATTGACCATTGACCGGACGGCAATCATATCCCCGACCACCATAGGCCGTTTGACCACCGACTCCAACGTCACAATCCCCACTTCCGGCGCGTTAATGACCGGATAGGTAAGGACGGTTCCCACTGCCCCGGTATTGTCGACCGTAAAGGTTCCCCCGCTCAGATCGTCCATTGTTAAGCGACCGGCGCGCGCCTTTTGCGTGAGCTCTTGCGTCGCTTTGGCCAGTCCTACGATATTTTTTTGATCGGCGTCTTTCACCACCGGGACAATCAACCCGCGATCGGTCGCAGTGGCCATACCCAAATTGATCCGTTTTTTGTAGACGATGCTGTCCCCGTTCCATTGGGCGTTCATCTGCGGAACCGCCCGCAAGGCTTCCACCACCGCCCGCATCATAAAGGGCAGATAGGTCAGGGATACGCCCTCCCGCGCCTTAAATTCGTCTTTCAGGCGCTGGCGCAACAGCGCCAATCCGGTCACGTCGACCTCGACCATTAACCACGCATGCGGCACGGTTTGTTTCGACCGCACCATACGCTCGGCAATGACTTTCCGAATCGGTGCCAACGGTTCGACGGTATCACCGTCGTCGATAACCGCCGGAATCGGCGTTATCGCGGGTGCCGCCACCGGCTCTTTTTGCGGGGCGGGGGCCGAAACGGGTGGTTGAGCCGGAGCCGCCTGAGCGGACGGACGGTTGGTGGCCGCCTTCAAAATATCGTCGCGCGTCACGCGCCCGCCGGCGCCCGTACCGGCTACCGTCGCCGGATCGATGCCATATTCTTTGGCTAAACGACGAACCGCCGGCGAATAGCGGCCGCGGCCGTCGGACGAGGCCGGGGATGCCGTCTCGGACGCGGCGGTTACCGGACTCTCTACCGGCTGGGCCCCCTTGTTGTCGGTGGTTGCCGGGGCCGGCTCGGCTTCTCCCGTGTCGGCGCCTTCCACTTCAATTTCACAAATCGGGGTTCCCACGGGTACGGTTGCACCGGCATCCACCAAAATTTTGGCGACGCGACCGGTCACCGGGGCCGGGACCTCGGCATTCACCTTATCCGTCAACACTTCCAACAGGGACTCATATTTTTCGACCGGGTCGCCCACGTTTTTCAGCCACTGCGAGATCGTTCCTTCGGTGACCGATTCGCCCAGTTGCGGCATTTGCACTACTTCAATGGCCATAACCTTTCCTCCTTATGATCGCATGCCGGTTAAAATGCCGCCAGTTTCTTCGCTGCGTCGCGAATCTTGTCTGGGGTCACCATAAAGGCGTGCTCTAAGGGTGGGCTATAAGGCATAGCGGGTACGTCAGGGCCGCATAGCCGCTGAATCGGCGCATCCAGGTAGAACAGCGCCTGTTCGGCAATAATGGCGGCAATTTCTCCCCCGATTCCCCCCGTCAGGTTGTCTTCGTGCACAATCAAGACCTTACCCGTTTTCTTGGCCGTTTCCACAATGGCTTCCGTATCCAAGGGACGGACCGACCGCAAATCGAGGACCTCGACCGAAATGCCTTCTTTCTCCAATTCCTCGGCCGCTTTCAACGCATAGGTCACCATTAATCCATAAGTGATAATGGACAGATGTTGACCGGCTTTTTTGAGATCCGCTTTGCCGATGGGAATGACATAGCGGTCGTCCGGCACTTCCCCTTTAATCGACCGATAGGCGGCTTTATGTTCGAAATAAAGCACCGGGTCCTCATCTTGAATGGCGGCGGCCAAAAGGCCTTTGGCGTCGTAGGGGGTTCCCGGTACGACCACTTTCAACCCCGGAACATGGGCAAAAAACGCTTCCACACTCTGGGAATGATATAAAGCCCCGTGTACGCCGCCGCCATAGGGCGCACGAATCACTAACGGTACATGAAAGGCCCCGTTTGAACGGTACCGGATCCGCGCCGCTTCTTGCACAATTTGGTTCATCGCCGGAAAAATGAAATCCGCAAACTGGATTTCCGGAATGGGCCGCAACCCGTTAATGGCCGCTCCGATTGCCGTACCGACAATTGCGGCTTCCGCCAACGGTGAATCAATGACCCGATCCTCGCCAAATTCCTTTTGTAGGCCTTCGGTGACGCGAAACACGCCCCCCCGCACCCCTACATCTTCCCCGTAAATGATAATACGCGGATCGCGGCGCATTTCTTGCCGCAAGGTCTCCCGAATTGCTTCTAAATAGCTTAATACCGCCATAGTCTGATGTCCGAAGGATCGACCCCGGACTTTGCCCCCCTTATCTGGAATGCTCGATTACAGCGAGCCGTAGACATGATCCGCTAATGTGCTGGGATCCGGATATGGTGCTTTCTCAGCGTAGTCCGTTGCATCATTGACGATGTCCTTAATTTTCTGCTGCATCTCTTTGATGTCTTGGTCGCTCAGAATGCCTTCATCCTTGAGGCGCTTTTCGAACGTAATCAACGGGTCGCGCTTCTTCCATTCCTGCACTTCTTCGCGAGACCGGTAAGCCCGGTCGTCATCATCGCTAGAATGGGGAACGAAACGGTAGGTCTTCGCCTCAATCAGCGTGGGTCCCTCGCCCCGTCGAGCACGTTCGGCGGCTTCCTTCACCACCTCATACACTTTGACCGGATCGTTGCCGTCGACGATCACCCCGGGCATCCCATAACCTTGGGCACGGGTGGCGACATCTTGAATCGCCATTTGCCGGCGTTGCGGCACCGAAATCGCATAACCGTTGTTTTCGTTGAAGAAAATGACCGGCAGCTTATGTACCGCGGCAAAGTTCAGCGCTTCATGAAATTCGCCCTGGCTGGTCGAACCTTCGCCGAAATAGGCTACCGAGACGCGGCCATCCTTTAACACCTTGGATGCCAAGGCCAGTCCGGTCGCATGCACGTCCTGGGTCGCGACCACCGAACCGCCGGTTAATATGTGAAGCTTCGCGTGACCCCAGTGAGCCGGCATTTGCCGCCCGCCCGAGTTGGGATCGTCCGCCTTGCCCAACAAATGCAGCATCACTTCACGAGGGGTCATCCCATAGGCCAACACCAACGCGAGATCGCGGTAATAGGGACAAATCCAGTCATCGCCACGGTTTAAGGCAAAGGCGGACCCGACTTGAGCCGCCTCATGCCCATTGGCGGTATAGACGACCGGAGCCCGTCCTTGACGGTTTAAAATCCACATCCGATCGTCTACAGCGCGTGATAGCGCCATGTAATAGTACATCTCCCGCATCAATTCCGGGGTTAAACCGGTCTTTTCTGCCATCCTCGCCCTCTCCTTCCTCTTTCTTGCCATCCCGCCATTAAACCGGGGAGGGTCCGTACACGTTTTGTGTCAAGGTATCCGGACTGGGAAACGGGGCATTTTCCGCCGCCGTCGTCGCTTGATTGACGATATCGGCCACCCGACGCATGAGGTCGGCTTCCCGTTCGTCATCCCATAACGCTTGTTCCGCCATCCACGTACGGAACAAGTGAATCGGGTCGTCCTTTTTTTCTTCGTTAAGCAACTCGCGTGGGCGATAGGTCCGATCGTCGTCATCGCTTGAGTGCGCCGTAAAACGATGCGTCTTGGCCTCAATCAACGTCGGTCCTTCACCCGCCAAGGCGCGTTGACGCGCTTCTTTGACCACTTGATAAACCGCCAAGGGATCCGACCCTCGCACCACCACCCCGGGTATGCCATAGGCTTTGGCACGCAAGGCCACGTCTTGAATGGCCATTTCCCGACGTTGCGGCACCGAAATCGCGTAGCCGTTGTTCTCAACCAAAATAATGACGGGGGCTTTGACGACCGCTGCAAAATTAAGCGCCTCATGAAATTCCCCTTGATTGGTTGATCCTTCTCCCAGAGAGGTGAGCACCACGCCCGGGTGATGTTGGAGTTTCATCGCCCAGGCCATGCCGACCGCATGCGGAACCTGAGTCGCAACCGGCGACGAACCGGTGAGAATATGCTTAGCCGGATGACCAAAGTGGGCCGGCATCTGCCGTCCGCCGGAGCTCGGATCATCCCGCTTCGCCAACTGAGCCAGCATGATTTCTTCGGGCGTCATACCAAACGCCATGACCAGCGTCAGATCGCGATAATACGGAGCGAGCCAGTCGACTTGAGGATCCAAGGCTAAGGCCGCTCCGGCTTGAACCCCTTCTTGTCCTTGACCGGAGATGACAAAAGCCGACTTACCCTGCCGATTGAGAATCCAAATCCGCTGGTCTAACGCTCGACTTAGCACCATATAATAATACAAGGTGTGGATTTGGTCGAGCGGGAGATCCCAATTCGTGGCTCCGGCATCGTGAGGCATAGCCCCGCCTCCTCACTCGGTTAAATATGAATCGCCATTCCATCGACCGCCAAAGCGGCTTCATGCAACACTTCCGACACGGTTGGGTGAGCGTGCACGCTTTCGGCCACTTCCCACGCCGTCGCTTCCAAGAATCGCGCCAATGCCATCTCGTTAATGAGATCGGACGCGTGCGGACCCACAATATGCGCCCCGAGCAAGGCGTCCGTACGCTTGTCGGCGACCAGCTTCACCATACCTTCCGCTTCGCCCAGAATTAAGGATTTCCCATTCGCCCGAAACGGGAAAATCCCCACTTTTACGTCATAGCCTTGGTCTTCGGCTTCCTTCGCGGTTAACCCGACCGACGCCACTTCCGGCCGAGAATAAGTCACCCGCGGAATGCGGTGAGGATTTAAGAGCTCGGGGTCTTTGCCGGCAATCGTCTCCACCGCAATCATGCCTTCATGCGCCGCCACATGAGCGAGCAAATATCCGCCAATGACATCCCCAATCGCATAAAGATGCGGAACATTGGTCCGGTAGTGCTCGTCGACCACGATAAATCCACGGTCCACCTTGACCCCAACCGTATCCAACCCGATATCCTCGGTCACGGCCGAACGCCCCACGGCGACCAGTAACACGTCACCGGTCACGGTTTCACTCTTCCCGTCCGGCAATGTGACGGTCGCGCTCACCTTTTCGGCGTCGGTTTGCACGCTTCCGATGTCAAATTTGGTTCCGGCCATGATTTTGATACCGCGCCGAGTCAATAACTTGGTCAACTCCTGAGCGATTTCCGCATCATCTTGGGGCAAAATGTGCGGCATCATCTCAATCAAGGTGACTTGGCTACCGAAATCGTTGTACATGGAGGCAAACTCCACGCCAATCGCGCCGCCCCCCAAAATGACCACCGACGCAGGAATCGTGGGACGCTCCAGAACATGGTCGGAACTTAGAATCGTCGTCCCGTTAAAGGCCAGTCCCGGAAGCGCCCGCGGAACCGATCCGGTGGCAATCACGATGTCTTTCGCCGTCAAAAGGGTCTTTTTGCCGTCTTCCGCGGTTACTTCAATGTGCTGGGCATCCGTGAGGCGACCCCAGCCTTTAAATGTGGTGACCTTGTTCTTTTTCAAAAGGAACTCGACGCCCCGCCATAATTGCGTCACCACTTTATCTTTTTTGGCTAACGTCTTGGCGTAATCGAGTCCCACACTCTCGGCGGTAAGGCCGTACTCTTCACGATGCCGAAAGACATGGTAGAGTTCGGCGGTTTGCAATAACGCCTTGGTCGGAATGCACCCACGGTGTAAACACGTACCGCCGACCTTGCCGACATCGACCAGCGCCGTTTTCAAACCCAGTTGTCCCGCCCGAATGGCGGCCACATACCCGCCTGTACCGCCTCCGAGAATGATGACGTCAAATTGCGTATCCGGCATATTGTGCCTCCTCGTGATTAATAACCTTGCGTTTGCCCAATACCCCGGGGATCTGAAGCCCCCTGGAACACGCCGTCCATCACCTGAATCACCTGGACCGTCCCCCCGCTGTCCCACGGTCCGATAACCTGAATATCATGCCCGCGACGCTGGAGTTCTTCCGCCACCTGAGGGGAAAACCGGGACTCGAGCAAGACGCGGGAGGGCTCGTGCAGCGTATGGGCATCCGTCGCCGGCGCGACTTGCAGCCGGGGCAAGGCCACCGCTTCTCCAGGGGTCCGGCCGCCCGCCAGCAGATCCAACAGGACCGAGAGGTTCCACTGCGGTTGACCGTCTCCGCCGGGTGTGTTGCCTAAGAGCACGGTTTGATTCTTCCGGGTGACAAGCCAGGTGTTGAGGGTGTGCATCGGACGCTTACCAGGCCGCGCCTCGTTGGGATGGCCCGGAATTCGGTTAAACGACCGACCGGATCGGTTGTTGAGGAAAAATCCGGTGTCGGGGACATACACCCCTGAGCCGAAGGCTAACGCCAAACTATGAATAAAGGACACGTGAAGACCGGATTCGTCGATGGCGACGAATGAAGTCGTATCACCTGCTGTAAGGTGGGTGGGAATGGATAGGGCATGATGGCCGATCATTTGACGCCGTTCGTCTATCCACGCGTCGGAAAGGAGAGTCGCAGGATCGACCGCGTGAAAGCGGGGATCGCCCAACAAATCCCGCCGATCCCGAAAAGCCAAGCGCAGCGCCTCAATCATCCGATGAACGAGTTCCGGCTGTTCACGCCAATCGGCACTCCAAGGGTCGTCTTGAAGAATCTTTAAGGCTTCCAACATGACCACCCCCGCTGACGGTAGCGGCGTTTGGTAGACCTCAAAGTCCTGAAACCTCACATGGACGGGATCCGCGATTTCGGTCTCATACCCGCTGAGATCCCGGGCCGTCAAGTAGCCTCCGGCTTCGATGACGGCCGCACTCACCCGTTCGGCAATCGCACCGGCATAAAAGGGATCCGGCCCGTATTGACGAATGGTTTTTAGGGTCTCGGCCAGTTCGGGCTGTATTAACGTCTGACCGACCTTAAGCGGACGACCGTCGGGATAAAAGCGGCGGCGCACCGCCGGATTATCCTGAATAACCCGTTGGTATTCGTCAAGACTTTGATAAAGTCGGGTATCGACCGGAAAACCTTGTTCGGCCAACCGAACGGCCGGCCCCATCACGTCCGGCCAAGACAGGCGTCCGTAGCGTTGATGGATTTGATAATAGAGATCCACGGCACCCGGTACGGACACCGAAGCGCCCCCTCGCAACGGCAACACCAGGCTGTCCGGGGGCAGATCTTCCAGGGAAAATCCTGCCGGTAAGGGTCCCGATCCCAAATACGCCCGCACGGGTTCCTCATTCTGACGAATCAAGCAAAACGCTTCGCCCCCGGGACCACACATGTCCGGCATCAGAACTCCCGTGGCCCATGCCATGGCAACGGCAGCATCTACCGCATTGCCGCCCCGGATCATTATTTCCATTCCCGCCTGGCTGGCTAACGCATGGCAACTGGAAACCATCCCATGCGAAGCCCATACCGCCGGGAACGGTCGATCCTGATCCAACAGCACCAGCCGATCCCACCTTTCAGGCTATAAAGAGCCTAACGCTTTCCCGGCCTTCCCGCAAGAGGAGGGGCTTCCCTCCGGCTTCACTGTATCACGCCACAATCCCAAGGAAAATTCCCTGGGCGATTGTCGCACTCTTGCGGCAATCGATCTGCCATAATGAAACGGATGGAGGGATAGCATGTCGGCAATCGTGTATTGGGACCGCTGGCAACATTCGTGGGGCTCGTTTTATCTGGCGGCGACGACCGAGGGGCTGATCCGTCTCTTGCTCCCCCACGAATCGCTCGACGAATTGGCGGCTTGGGCGGCACGCTATCTGCCCGGCCCATCCTTCGTCGAGGATCCCGTAATGCTCGCCCCCTATCGGAAAGCCCTCGATTACTATTTTACCGATCGTACGCTGCCTAAAGTCCCCGTCGTCTGGTATGGCACACCCTTTCAAAAGGCCGTGTGGCAGGCGTTAACTCTCATCCCGCAGGGCCAAACGGTGAGCTATCGTCGCATTGCGGAGGCTGTCGGACACCCGCATGCCCTACGAGCGGTCGGAACCGCGGTGGGTGCCAATCCGATTCCGATTCTGGTGCCCTGCCACCGCGTCATCCGGCATAACGGGACCCTTGGCCAATACGCGGGTGGACAAGCGTTAAAAGCCCGCCTATTAGCCTGGGAAGGGGTGTCCGGACCATGGTCGGACGATTTTACGAGTCCGTCTTTCGCGTCCAGCGTTGACGATCCCGGGTTTCAAACTTGGCCATAACAGCCAGAAAAGCTTCGGTCAAATCGATACCTAAGCTATTGGCCAGCGAGATGACCACAAACAACACGTCACCCAACTCTAATGCCACCGAGCTCTCCGCTTCGGTCGGTTTTTTGGGCTTGGCGCCGGTATCGTGAGCAATTTCTCGTGCCAGCTCGCCCACTTCCTCGGCTAACCGAAGCATCATCACCTCGGGAGAAAAATAGCCTTCCTCAAATTGACTAATCCAGGCATCGACCCGGTTCTGCGCTTCGGCGAGAGTCATCACGAACCCTCCGGCTGGGTAAACGACCGGGGAAAGGCCCGAAAATATTGTTTAGGCACCTGGACGGTAGCACCGAGGGTTTCGGCCGCCCGATTGGCCCAATAAGGGTCCCGCAAGAGGCCACGGGCAATGGCCACCAAGTCGGCATCACCGCGTGCCACCACCGATTCCGCCAGCTCGGGCGCTTCCAAACGGCCTACCGCAATCGCCGGCACATTTAAGCGGGCTTTCAATTCGGACGCAAACCGGACTTGGTAACCTGGCCAATCTTTGACCGCAACGGGAGCATTGCCGCCCGACGATACGTCAAACATGTCGACCCCATGAGCCAAAAAGACCCGCGCCATCTCCATCAATTGCGGAAAGTCATAGCCTTCCGGATGATATTCGGTCGCCGATAACCGGAAGATCAACGGCATCGACGACGGCATGACCGCGCGTACCGCCTCAATGACTTCAACCCCAAAACGGGTGGGATCCCCATATTCGTCTTGCCGCCGGTTCGATAAGGGTGACATAAATTGATGAATGAGATAACCATGAGCCCCATGAAGCTCGAGGACATCCACGCCGGCTTCGATGGCCCGTCGTGCACCGGCCTGGAACGCGTCCACCAAGCGGCGGATGTCGTCTCGGCTCAGTTCCCGCGGAACCCGATAATGATCGGAAAAGGGGATGGCCGAGGGGGCCTCCGGCGACAATTGCGGGGATTCGGCTTTCCGCCCGGCATGGGCGATTTGGATGCCGATTTTCGCGCCGTAGCTATGCACTTGATCAATGATGCGCCGAAAAGCCGGAATCTGCCGATCATCCCACAAGCCGAGATCGCGCACCGTAATCCGTCCATCGGGAACGACGTCCGTCATTTCCATCATTATGAGGCCGACGCCGCCCACGGCGCGGGAAATATAGTGGACATAATGCCATTCGTTGGGCGCCCCGTCTTCCGCCCAGACGGAATATTGACACATCGGCGACATCATGATCCGGTTTTTTACGGTTAAGCCCTTCAAGGTATAGGGTTCAAATAACGTGGCCATTCGTTTTAAGCCTCCCTTAGGTTGTCTATGCTTTGTGATATGGATGGCCTTTCATAATCGTCCAAGCCCGATAAATCTGTTCGCTGACGAGCAAAGGGACTAATGCATGAGGAAACGTCAGCTGCGACAGGGACCAACGCCAATCGGCCCGGCGTTGTAGGTCCGAATGCACCCCGTAACTTCCCCCCACCAAAAACGTCACGCGTCGTCCCGCCTGCAGCCATTTGGCCAACCGCTCCGCCAATTGAGGTGAGGTAACCGCCTGGCCTTCCACATCCAGCAATACGAGATAGTCGTCAGGCTTGATTCGACTCGTTAAGCGCTCTTTTTCATCCCGTAGCGTTCGCTCAACCGCATCATCACCATGTGCTTCATCCTTAATCCAATCCCACTGCCATTGCCAACCGGGAAGGCGCGACAAGTATTCCTCGGTCAGGGTAACCAATCGCGGGTCGCGGGGTTTGCCCACGGTTAAAAGCCGTATCCGCACACCCGCGCCCCCCTCGTCGGCGAAACCTACTATGGTTATGTTAGCACATTTTCTCCCGGCACTATAGGTTGCCTATATCGAATGGGGGCGGTGGAGGTTAGACGGGGGCCCGGGTGCGTCCACGCGGGTTCCGATACCTATATAAAAAAGTCCCGGCCCCTCGTCGGCCACAGCCGGGGGCCCGAGACCCGCCTGCGTTATGTTGGAAACCGCTAGACCATCGGCTGTCCGCTCGCCATCTTGGCCGGCGTAGCTCCCAGTCGGATGGTCACGTGGATAGGAGTGTTCCCGCGCAGGAGATTGGCGGTCACCGTATCCCCGACCGTTTCCTGCTCAATCACCCGCAACAAATCTTGCCGATTTAGCACCCGCACCCCGTTGACGGTCATTAAAAAGTCCCCGGGTAAAATGCCCGCTCGACTGGCCGGACCGTTCGGGGCAACACGCACCACTAAAAGGCCGCCCGGGCTACCGGTAACCGGTTGCACTTCGATCCCGAGCCAGGGCCGGCGTACATGCCCAAACTGTATGAGTTCATGCACCACGTACCGCACGGTATCGGAGGGAATGGCAAATCCAATACCCTCGACACCCGCTTGCGCAATTTTGCTCGAGTTAATCCCGATGAGCTGACCGGCGGTATTGACCAAGGGTCCCCCGCTGTTACCCGGATTAATTGCGGCATCCGTTTGAATTAGGCGGTACTCCCACCCATCTCGATAGAGCACCCGGTTCGTCGCAGATATGACTCCGACGGTAACCGTATGGGTAAGCCCGAGAGAGTTACCAATCGCCACGACCAATTCGCCCGGTTGAATCGCCGACGACCGGGCAAAAACAATCGGTGATAACGGTCGTGTGGGATGGATGCGTAATACCGCCAAATCGGTCGGAGGATCGGTTCCTATCACCTGCGCCGGGTACCGCTGACCATTGGTTAAAATCACCGTGACACTATCCGCCCCGGCTACCACATGATAATTGGTTACGATATCGCCTTGGCGATTTAAGACGACGCCCGATCCAATGCCTCGGGGCTGTTCTTTGCCGCCCACGCGCCGATTGTTTAAAACAACGACGACCGAATCTTTGACTTGATGCACGACGCGTACGACGGGCCAAGAATTGTCGGTCACTCGTGCCGGAACCGCTTGCCACACAATCAAGGCCCCTAATAATAACCCGATAAGGCCAAACCAAAACGCCTTCCACTGGGCGTTCACAGCAGCACCCCTCTCACGCTACCGTATGAGCCAACCGGACAGGTTAGACTTATCAAGACTGGGGTTATTCGGTTTCGGTTATCAGAGGAGGGCCACGAGGCATGTGCAGATAGTCGAGGTTGCCCGGCACATCGATCGATTCCAGCACCGCCGCGAGCGCAACCGAGGCAGTGACGGTAACGTATTCACCAAACGAGACCAGAACCGCGATTTCCGCATCTGGCGGCTGAAACAAGATCCATTCCAAAGGAAATGGATGGTGGAAGCGGGCGGCCATGATGATCACGCGCCAATGTCCCGATCAACCAGTCGCATAGCTTGTTTGCCGTTGCCGTACTCAACCGCATCGTCCATTAAGCCTATCGCATCGAACCGCGGGGGCGAGTCCCTGCGAAAAACCTTGCCGTCAATGGCGGTGTCAGGTACAACAGAATCGTAACCCCGCCCACGGGGTGGTGGCCATTTACCCGACTACCCGGTGACGAATTACCGGAATACCTGGAGGATTTCACTGGAATACGCACGCCATTAAGAGGGCGCGTGATAATCATGAACACCCGCTGCCGATTGGAAAGACAGGAGGACCAATCCCCCATGGTTCAAAACAAACCGTACCGAACTGTTGATCATTTGCATAAAGCCATCCATCCGAGTCTCGCCGACCTCATGACTGCCATTCGCGAAGTAAATGGCATCAATGCCAAGATAGCGGTTTTCGTCACCAAACTGGTCGGCACGATGTGGTGCGCCTATTGTTTCGCCCTCATTGCCCTTATCGGACTACCGGCGGCATTACGGCCGGGCGGTGAAGGCATCATCGCTTGGATAGCTCAAACCTTTTTACAACTGGTGCTGCTCTCGGTCATTATCGTCGGGCAGAACGTCCAAAGTTTGGCGGCGGACGCGCGAGCCGAAAATACCCTAAAGGACACCGAAGCCATATTAGACCGTTTAGACCTAAGAACGGACGGCGGCCTAAAGGTGATCTTGGACCGCCTTGATCGGCTAGAAGGCCAGGTGCACAACATGTCGCCTTCCCGCCCGGAGGAAACGGTTTCGCATCTGCCTGAGGATTGAACATCAGGCCCGCGCATTCCTATTCCTCGGCCATGGGCAGAGGGGGTCAAGCGGGCCGTAACCGTCTCCAAGGACGCCTGGCGGATGCCCGGACGTCATAGGCGCGGTACCAAAATACGGTTTCCCGTAACTCATGATCCTGAACCTATGTCGATAATGTAACGGCTCACTTTATTCAGCGCAGAAAGTCTCAAAGTGCTTATCGTCATGGTCAATCAAGATGTATGCCAGACAATCCAAGGAGTCGCATCGGAAACCCCAACTCTTCCTGGCCCCATGATTATGTCACTTACGGGACGGATGGCAGGGACTCGTGCCCAAGTCCGCCCCGTGAGTCTCCCCTGAAAAGCTACAACTGGTTGTGGCCCCGAATAGCAGGTCCTTTTGCCTGTTTTTCGAAGACCGATGACAGCAAATGTAAGACAAATTGTTTATTTAAGCGGCAAATAGTGTGAGACTTGTCACCAGGCATAGAAGATGCACAAACAGCAATTTTTGCTGAGGTCCCCCACTATTGCCCGGATTAATCGTAGCATTCACTTGAATCAGGCGACATGATTGAGAGAGCAGGTTCGTCGGGGATATGATCCCGACTGTGACCGAAGTAACCAATCGTCACCACCAACTGTTCCGGTCGAATCGCCTACCTATGAGAACGGGGGACAGTTACGCCGACCTGAGGGAGCATAACAATCCATCACGAATCATTTCCCGGGGTGGGCGCTCTCATGGCAACAGGTTTTAGGGCATTGGCCAACCCTAAAGTCGCCCGCGAGGATATGCCGGGACAGGGGCAAACACCAAAATAGACGCGGGTCCCCGGACGAGAGGGACCCGCGATGCGATATTTACGGTAATTCAACTAACGTCGTAATTCCCTGGCCTACACCAATACACATGGTCGCGACTCCGCGAGCGGCTCCGGTGCGGCGCATCCCGTAGATTAACGTGGTCAAGATGCGGGCCCCCGAGGCCCCTAGCGGATGCCCGAGGGCAATGGCCCCGCCATAGGGGTTAACGATGTCCGTAGGGAACGGTAAGTCATGTAATACCGATAACACCTGGGCGGCAAACGCCTCATTTAATTCGACGCGTTCCACATCATTTAAAGTCCATCCCGCTCGCGCGAGCGCCTTTTGGGTCGCCGGCACCGGCCCATAACCCATTATGGCCGGATCAACACCTGCCACCCCGGTGCCCCGAATGACCGCCAACGGCTCTAGCCCGTGGGCTTTCGCCACGTCTCGCGCCATTAAAATCACCGCTGCGGCCCCGTCATTGATCCCCGACGAATTACCGGCCGTGACCGTGCCGCCCGCACGAAACGCCGGCTTTAACCGCCCCAGTTTTTCCAGACTGGTATCGGCGCGGGGATGTTCGTCTTGACGCACCCAGGTTACCGTGCCGGTTTTCGGATCGGTCACCGGTACCGGCACGATTTCTTCCTCAAAAATCCCTTCTTGCTGAGCCTGGACCGCCCGCTGATGCGATCGTAACGCCCATTCGTCTTGCGCTTGACGGCTAATATGAAATTTTTCGGCCAGATTCTCCGCCGTCTCGCCCATGGAATACGGGTAATACATCTCGGCCAACCGAGGATTCACCATCCGCCAGCCAATGGTGGTATCAAAAAGTTGTTGATTCCCGCTGGGAAAACCGGTGGAGGATTTGGGCAACACGAAAGGCGCCCGGGTCATCGATTCCACCCCGCCGGCGATAATGATATCCGCATCCCCGCTCCGGATCGCCTGATAGGCGCGATTGACCGCCTCTAAGGAGCTTCCGCAGAGCCGGTTGACTGTCGCCCCCGGCACCGACACCGGAAACCCCGCCAATAAAAGAGCCATCCGCGCCACGTTCCGGTTGTCCTCTCCGGCCTGGTTGGCCGCGCCCAAAATCACGTCGTCGACCAGGGCCGGATCCCCATGAATATCCTCCATGACGGTTTTCAATACCAAAGCGGCCAAATCGTCGGGCCGCACATCTTTTAATACTCCGCGGTGGCGGCCGATGGGTGTTCTTCGGGCCGCAACAATGACCACGTCACGCATTTATGTCACCCCGTTATCAAAAAATGTCTGGCCGGTTTGCTGCCGAATCCACGGATGCGGCCGGTAGCGATCGCCATAGACTTCGGCCAACGCTTCCAAAATAAACTGCACGGTGTCCCAACCCCAGTCTTCCGCCCAACGGACCGGCCCACCCGGATAGTTCAGCCCGAGACGCGTCCCCAAATCGATTTCCGGACCGGGCACGCCCTGGGCCAAGAAAGCCGCCGCCTCGTTAATAATGCTAGCCAGCGAGCGCGCATAGACGAGGCCAACGGCGTCCCCGGTGACGACCCATTTTCGGTCCGGCCAAAGACGTTCCCACATCGTGATGTCTTGGGATTCGTGGGACGTGACCACCGTCTGCACGTGTCCGCCCGCCCCCCACAGCAGGGGATCAAACCCGGTCAGGTTCAAGGTCGGCACCCAGCGCGTTTGCTCCCGAAGGCTTACCGTCACCGATTGGGACAGCACGGGGGCCGACACCTTCGCGTCCGCCAACGCCTTTAAACGTTGCCGTTTCAGTGCTTTGGGGCCTATTGTGGCCTCCATCACCCAATCGTCGGGTTCAATCGAAAGGAGATCGTTCGTTGAAGCCAACCGTTTCGTCGGATAAGCCAAGGGGCTGGCTAATGCCGACACCAAGTTGTCCGGCCCCCAAATCCACACCGTCTTACTCATAGCGATAAAACCCCCGTCCGGTTTTTCGACCCAGGTGGCCGCGTAACATCAGGCGTTCTTGCCAAGGATGAGGCCGGTAGCGGGGATCGCCGAACGTTTGGTCAAAGACCGATTTCGTGACGGAAAAATTGACGTCAATGCCGACCAAGTCCATCAGACGAAAAGGCCCCATCGGAAACCCGGCCCCTTCAAACACCGCGTCGACCTCTTCCATCGACAAGAGGCGGTCATCGTCCACCATCCGCAGGGCTTCTAAATAATAGGGGCGAGCCACCCGGTTCACCAAAAAGCCCGGCCGATCGGGAGCCTCAATGGCCGTTTTACCTAATCGAGCCACGAGTTCCCGAGCCGCGTCCAAGTACTCCGGTCGCGTATCCAGGCCGCGTATCACTTCAACCAGCGGCATTCGGGCGACGGGATTAAAGAAATGCAATCCGGCCACCCGTTCCGGATACCTCGGGGTAGCCGCCTGCAGTCTGGTGACGGCAATGGACGACGTATTGCTGGCCAGCCACACCTGCGGCCCGTAGCGGGTGTCCAATGCCCGAAACAGATCATGCTTGAGCTCGAGTTGTTCGGGAACCGCTTCAATCACCCAGTCGACCCCGTCCGGCCACTCTTCGACGGTCTTGAGGCGCGCCATCACGAGGTCGACCGGTTCGTCGAGCCGCCCTTTATCGTAGGCCCGCGCCACATTTTGACGGATTCGATGGGTTGCCCGCGGCAAAGCGTCCGGCAGGGCATCTGTCAACCACACGGAGAGCCCCTTTTGGATAGCCGTTTCCGCAATGCCGGCGCCCATTGTCCCGGCTCCAATCACTAAGATGCGCATCCCTATTGCCCCCGAAATTCCGGTGTACGTTTCTCGAAAAATGCTTTGACGGCGTTTTGGTGGTCCTCGGTCCGGGCGGCCCGAATCTGGCTGTCTTTTTCAAATGCCAGGGCGTCCGACAGTCGTAATTCGGATCCCCGCCACATGGCCCGTTTAATAAGCGATAGCGCAATGGGAGGACCCGCCGCCAGCGACCGGGCCCAGCTATAGGTCTCGTCGGCCAACTGTGCCAGAGGTACCACACGGTTGACCAGGCCCCAGGCATAAGCCGTTTGGGCATCAATCATCTTGCCTGTCATGGCCATCTCCAAGGCCCGGGAAATCCCTATCAGGCGGGGCAAAAAATAACTGGAGCCCGAATCGGGCACGAGTCCGATTTTGACAAATGCTTGAGAAAACCGGGCTTCCTCCGCCGCAATACGAAAATCACAGGCCAACGCCAGCGACATCCCCGCGCCGGCCGCCACCCCGTTGATCATGGCGATGGAGGGCTTTGACAGCCCCGAAAGCCTTTCAATCAGCGGGTGGTAATAACGGTCCAAGTGCTCCCCGATATCCCGTTGAGTCGGATTATCGCCAAAACTCTTCAAATCTTGGCCGGAACAAAAGCCCCGCCCTTGACCGGTCAGCACAAGGACCCGCGCCTCCGATCGCCGTTCCACCGTTTTGACCGCATCTTGCAATTCCAGCAGCAATTCGTCGGTCAGCGCATTCAGCGTCTCCGGTCGATTGAGCCGAACCGTCGCCACGCCATCCGCCATCGTAAATTCAAGCCACCGATAAGCCATCTCCATGCCACCTTTCCTGGTCCTAGTCCTCCGAAAGGGCTTGCATCCAAAGTCCCACGCGGTACGCCGCATGCTCGATCAAGGTTGCCAAGGATCGCCACACCGACGGGGTGGGGCGAGGCCGATCCAATAGCGGATAAATGCCGGTTAATCCCTCGTCGTATAGATCGGCATGGCCCTTGTCCAACACCGCCGCCAGAGCAATCGCGGGCACGCCGTAGTCGCGTGCCAGTCGGCTCACCGTACCCACCGCTCCGTCTCGGGCCGACGCATCTAAAGTCGTACAGCCGGTAAAAACCCAGTCCACATCCAGCAAAAGCTCCGGTAAAGCCCATAAATCCGCTAAATAATCGCTGGCCGACAGGAAGGACGCGCCCAAAAAAGCCAAGGCCAATCCCAGTCCGCCCCCGGCCGCCGACCCCGGTATTTGGCTGACCGGTAATGCAACATGTTGATTAAATGTTTGCGCTAACCTATCTAGCGCTTGGTTAAGACCGTTATGTAATAAGTCTAGACGAAAAGTGCCATTTTGCACATTCTCTTGAAAAGAAGATTTTGTATCCACTAATCCCAAAATCGGGATCGACGACGGGTTAAGTTGAGAAAAGTCATAGGTCTGCCAAGTCACCAACTGCCGGAGACCTTGGACGGGTTTCTTATCGGGGCCAAACAGGTTGACGCCAAATGCGCGCAAGAGGCCGAGGCCGCCGTCGGCCACCACGACATCCCCCAAACTCACGAGAACCCGTCGCGGGTTAAGCGACAGGGCTTTTTGGAGCATCCACCCGACCGGAAAACTGTCGGAATAAAATAGGGGCTCGGCACCATGATTCGGGTCCCCCAGTGCCTCTTTGGCATCAAAAATCACGCTGCCGTCCGGCAATTCGGCCCATTTGACCGGTCGTGACCGATGCCCCGATTCAGAAAAATCCCAATGACGAATGCGCCCGCCCCCGGCACGGACGGCCAAGTCGGTCGTCCCCTGTCCTCCACTGGTTAGCGGTCGTAATATGGGCATTACGGTCGGTATGGCATGGGTTAAGCCTCTCGCCATCGCCTGAGCGGCGGCCAAGGGTTTCACGGTTGGTTCAAAACGGTCCGGTGCGACGAGTACTTTCATAGACGCCTCAAATAGGCTATTAGTCCCCTTTGAAGGTCCTAGGAGCTAACTGTAGCGTATCACAAAACGGGGAAAAGAAAACCTGAATAAAAAATGGAGCTGACGGTCGGACTCGAACCGACGACCTACGGTTTACGAAACCGTTGCTCTACCGACTGAGCTACGCCAGCAATTGCCTACGGCATTATACTATGGATTCGGCATTCTTTCAACTCTTTCGGAGAAAATCTAAGCCGTGTCATTCAGGGCGACGAGCCGAAAACAATCCCTCAAATTCCGTAAGCGGTCGGATCGCAGGGACTCCACCCGTCAACTGCGCCGCACCAGATAACTTGGTTTGAGACCGGCCTGGTTGGTGTACTGCTGCAACTTGCTAACGGTTTCCGGCGTGGCGATACCGGTCGCCGGCAGGCCGGCTATCATTTGAAACTTGCGGACGGCCTGGGTAACATCTTCGGTATAAAGACCGGTTAAAGAACCGCGATAGGCACCGGCCAGCCGCAAGAGCCGCTGGAGTTCGACCACATCTTGGCCTAATGCGCCCGAAGACAAAGGCCGTTGAATCGACGTATAAGGCGTTATCCCTTCGACAATGACCGGCGTGTGCAAAGAGACTAAGGCATAGACTTGCTCCACATCCCGGTTTAACATACGAAAACAGCCGTGGGAAGCGACGGTGCCTACCGACCAAGGCTTGTTGGTGCCATGAATGCCATAGATACCCCAAGGGACCGAGATACGCATCCAGCGGGTGCCAAATCCATCTCCCCAGACGGCTTTTTGAGTGATGTAGAATTCGCCGCGGGGACTCGGTGTTTCCGGCTTACCGACCGCAACCGGATAGACCTGAAATAGCTTATTGTTGCGATATAAATATAATTTTCGTTGTAACACATTGATGATAATTTTGGTATGTATCCCCGCAGGACTTTGGGCCAAGGCACCCGGTGGCCCCCAAATTTCGTAGAGCGACCAGAGGCCGAGCATCATGGCGGCTAAAAGCAGTCCTTGCAACAACCGCTTCACACGCGCACCTCCCAACCCGCCCACAAGGTGAGCGCTAACCAGAAGGCTGCCATCACTTTAGCGGTCGGAAAGTCCAATAACGACCAGACCGTACCGGGGCCGAACCAGTTCGTAAAAGACCCGGCCGGTAAGACGCAGATGGCCAATGCCGGCACACCATGCAAGATGAGGCGCGTGCGGTCGAGCGTCACCCGCAAGCCTTGTTGCACCATCCTTAACAGGCGGCCGGCTTCCACAATGCCCAGCCCCACCAAGGGCCATATGACGGTTTCGGCGACCATCCATTCCGGCCGTTCGTCGATCGGCAAATCCCGAAATCCCCAAGTCAATACTAAAATACCCAGCAACATAAAGACCGCCGAAATCCCATGCAGCATCCGACGCGAAATCATATGGGCGTCCCTCCTATGGGACATCCTTATGATACCGCTTGGCTCTTTATCACCGCATATTTCTCTCGATCCTCGGCATATGTTCAACATCGGAGGCGACGCCTATGCGATGGATAAGTTTCGCGATGATTGCCACGTTTCTTATTGCCGCTCCGGTCGGTCTCTGGCTTTTAGGGGCCAACGCACCCTTGATGACCATCGTCAACCTGATTTCGCTGGCCTTAACCATCCGGTTGTTGTCGGTCGTGGCCCGTGTCGCCCGGCATGCCGGACCCGTTCTGGGCATCGGCTTTCTCGGCGGATTTTTGGGCGAAGCGATTATTCAGCTGATATTACATACCGCCCGCGGGGAAGAAAGTCTGTCCACCTGGTTCGCCAGCTACGCGGCCTTAGGTGCATCGCTCTATCGCTGGGAAGTGACACACGTCACCGCCGCGCTCATCATTATGGCCATTTCCGGCCTTTTTTATGCCGGGCTGGGCTCCCTAATCTTCCGGGTCCGCCGTTGGCGTCCCGTGAGACGGCGCGTGTGGACTCAAGGGGTTTGACCGTATTGGGCAAATTGGTCGCGAACCTTTTCAATTTCCTCGACGGTTAAAATGCGGGGCGTGCCCAGAAGACGGGCATGATAATAGATATCGGCCATCCACTCGATTTCCTGGGCATATTGATAGGCCTTGGCGACCGTGTCGCCGACGGCGACGAGTCCATGATTGGCCAACAGAGCCGCTTGGCAATCTTTATCAATCACGGTTCCCACGGCTTCGGCCAAGGCCGGCGTGCCATAGGTTTCGTAGGGTACCACGGGCACCTGGTAAGCCACACGGGCCATTTGATAGTGAACCGGTTTTATCGGTTCTCCCAGTGTCGAAAAAATCGTCGCGTAGCGGGAATGGAGGTGGACCACCCCACCTATCCAGTCGTGCCGTGCATAGAGCGTCCGGTGAAACCGCCATTCGGTGGAGGGCTTTAACCGGCCATCAAGCACCGTCCCGGTCTCGACCGACAGGGCGACCAAATCGTCATACGTAATGTGGGGCCAAGCCACACCCGACGGGGTAATCCAAAAACGATCCGGATGTCGCGGGTCTCGGACACTGACGTTGCCGGAGGCGGCGAACGTGATCCGATCCGCTTGAATTTGGTCGATGACGGCCATTAACGCGTCCATCGGCTCATCTCCCACAAAAAAACCCTCGCTTAAGCGAGGATACACTGGAGCGGAAGACGGGCTTCGAACCCGCGACCTTCGGCTTGGGAAGCCGACGCTCTACCAACTGAGCTACTTCCGCGACAAGCGATATGTTAGCACATGGTCCGAGAAAAGTAAAGCCTCGGTCCTAGGTGGAGGTATTGGATAGATGATGGCGGACCTTCCACCATTGACGCCATTCGGGATCCGCGATCATCATAGCGGCTAGAATCATCGCGCCCCCGACAATGGTTCGCCACGAAAAGGATTCGTGACCGATCCACGCGGCCACCAACGCGGCGAACACCGGTTCCAGCATGAATATCAACGCGGCCTCAAAAGCCGGCAACACCTGCTGCGCCAAGGTTTGTATCCAAAAGGCCAACGCCGTGCCCAATAGTCCGTTCACCACAAGTGCCCGTAGCACCGGCCCTTTAAGCATGTCCGGAGACCAGACCGGTTGGCCCGTCAACCGACTGCCCAAGCCACTCAGTACCGCGACCACCGCAATTTCGACGAAAGCCAAGGACAAGGTTGCGCCTGACGCCGCCCACCGTTCCACCGCCACGAGCTGCCAGGCAAGAAACACCGCCGCCACAAAAGTCAGGCCATCCCCACGGGCCCACCCCTGCCAATGAATCCCGCTCAGTACGGCGAGACCCAAGATAGCCAGTCCCAGGGCTCCCCACGCATTCGACCGTATCGGCGTTTTCAGCCAAATACGCGCGACGAGAGGCACCAGCACCACATTCAAACCCGTGATAAACCCACTCATGGCCGGCTGAATGGTGGTGAGTCCCCAGGTTTGAAAGAGGTAGCCGCCAAATAACAGCACCCCCAAACCGGCTCCCCGTAGAAGTCCTGGCCATGACCAGTCGGCCCCGCGCCCCCAGGCCAAAACGGCGAGACCTAAGGCGGCGAGACCGAAACGAGCCCCTAGAAAGGGCAAGACACCAACGTCGGTCAACGCCCCTTTAGTCAAGGTAAACGTTGCGCCCCAGATCAGCGTAATCCCTAAAAGCCAAATTTTGGCCCCGAGGCGACTCATGTCCCTGCCCTCCTAAAAAAGCGCCCCCGCAACCGGGGGCGCTAGGTCGGATACCCCAAGGATTAGAACAGCTCTTCTAACGGAATGGTCGACGAGCGTTCCCGCCCCACCGATACCAGCACGATAGGTACGCCCACGAGGGCTTCCAGACGATCCAGGTAATGGCGGGCCGCCGCCGGCAAATCGGCGAGGCGGCGCACTTGACCAATCGGTTCGGTCCAGCCGGGTACCGTCTCATAAACCGGCGTGGCTTCCGCCAATACGGAGGCGCTCTCCGGGAACTCGTCGAGAAGAGTGCCCCGGTATTGATAGGCCGACGCAATTTGAAGCTCGGGCAACCCGTCGAGAACGTCAAGGCGCGTCACGGCCAGCCCGGATAACCCGTTTACCCGCGCGGCATAGCGCAAAACCACGGTATCCAGCCATCCCACACGCCGAGGACGGCCCGTCGTCGTGCCAAACTCGTGGCCCCGTTGACGAATTTGGTCCCCTAAGGCATCCCGTAATTCGGTCGGAAAAGGCCCATCGCCGACGCGAGTGGTATAGGCTTTGGCGACCCCGTAGACCCGGTGAATTTTGGTGGGGCCGACGCCGGCACCGATTGTGGCCCCCCCGGCCACCGGATGAGAGGACGTGACATACGGGTACGTCCCATGATCAATATCCAGCATCGTCCCTTGGGCACCCTCAAATAAGACGCGGTCGCCACGGTCAATCGCCTGGTTGATAATAATGGACGTGTTGGTGACATACGGGCGTAAGGCTTCCCCATATTCCAAAAACGTGTCGTAAAGCTCCTCGAACGTAAACGGATCAGCATCGTACGCTTTGGACAATAGGCGGTTCTTCTCCTCTAAGACCCGTTCCAATCGTTCACGAAATTCGGCCGGATGCAGCAAGTCTCCGACCCGAATTCCGATGCGGGCCGCTTTGTCCATATAAGCGGGACCTATTCCGCGCAAAGTCGTGCCCAATTTCTGGTCGCCCCGCCGCAGCTCATTTAACGCGTCGAGCCGGGCATGATAGGGCATCACCACGTGGGCCTGCGCCGATATTTTTAGACGGTCGGTATCGACACCGCGTTGACGCAAATAGGCCATTTCATCCAACAACGTTTTCGGATCGACCACGACCCCATTGGCAATAACACAAACCGTGTCGGGATATAAGATTCCCGACGGAATCAAATGGAGCTTATATTCTTGATCGTGCACCACCACCGTATGGCCGGCATTACTGCCGCCTTGATGACGCACAACCATATCCGCTTGCTCGGATAGAAAGTCGATTACTTTGCCTTTCCCTTCGTCGCCCCACTGGGCACCTACTACCACTATCGCCGACACTGTTGTGCCCCTTTCTTGCCTTAAATAGGTTCGTGGTCCATCCGGGCAATGCTCAGGAACTTGCCGACATCTTTCTTAAAGAGCAAATTAATGGTGCCGGTCGGCCCATTTCGCTGCTTCGCTATGATAAGCTCGGTCACATCCGGATGATCAGTATCTTTTTGATAGTAATCCTCGCGATATAAGAATGCGACAATATCGGCATCCTGTTCAATGGCACCCGATTCGCGCAAATCGGATAACATCGGGCGCTTGTCGTTGCGGCTTTCGACCGCACGAGACAATTGGGACAAGGCGACCACCGGCACGTCCAGTTCTCGGGCCAACGCCTTTAACGATCGCGAGATATCCGAGATTTCTTGCTGGCGGTTTTCGGCTCGCCGTCCCTGCATCAGCTGCATATAATCAATAATAATCAATCCGATATCGTGCTGCAGCTTCAATTGCCGGGCTTTCGCCCGTAATTCCACGGCTGAAAGACCCGGCGTGTCGTCGATATAAATCGGTGCTTCCGAGAGATGGCCTAGGGCCCGACTGAGTTGACCCCACATCTCCCCGTCCAGTTCACCGGTTCGTAGGCGATGCGCCGGGAGTTCCGACTCGGCGCTGAGTAGCCGCATGGCTAATTGTTCTCGCGACATTTCCAAGCTGAAGATGACGACCGGAATCTTCTCGTGCACCGCCACATGCCGGGCCAAGTTTAAACAGAGCATGGTTTTCCCCATGGACGGGCGAGCCGCCACAATAATCAAGTCCGATCGCTGAAGCCCGGCCGTGAGCCGATCTAAATCCGGAAAGCCGGTAGGTACTCCCACCAGCTTCCCTTTATTTTCATAAAGGGATTCGAGCCGGGTAAAGGTTTCCAGCAAGACGTCGTGTAATCGGGCGACGTCCCGATGGCCTCGTTGAGTCAACTGAAACAATTCCTGTTGAGCCCAATCGAGGAGTTCCCGCGCCGTCATGTCGCCTTTATAGGACTCGGTCACCAGCCGCGTGGCCGTATCAATCAGCCGACGTAACGTCGCACTCTCTTTGACCAGTCGGGCATAATGGTCGACATGGGCGGCGGTGGGCACCAGTTCGGCCAACTCCATCAAATAGGGAAGCCCGCCGATGCGATCCAACGAGTTTTTCTGTCGTAGCTCTTCGCCTACGGTCACGACATCGACAGGTTGCGCCCGGTTAAAGAGATCCACCGCCGCCTGAAAGATCACCCGATGACTATCCTGATAAAAATCTTCCGGACTCAGGATCTCCACAGCCCGCGACAACGCGTCCGGATGGATAAGAACCGCTCCCAAAACCGACAATTCCGCATCCGGGCTTTGGGGCGGCAACCGGTTGGCGCCAATGCTCACACCAACACCTCACGAATCACGTCTTCGACGCTCGTAATCAGACCAACCTGCGGAACGGTCAACCCTTTGGGGATATCGGTTTGATTATCCCGCGGTACCAACACCCGTGGAATCCCCGCTTGCCGCGCCCCAAAAATCTTTTCCGGAATCCCGCCGACCGGCTTAATCCGTCCGCTCAAAGAGAGTTCACCCGTCATGGCGACATCCGTACGGATCGGCGTTTGGGTGAGGGCACTGTACACGGCCGCGAAAATCGCCGCCCCCGCCGAAGGCCCATCAATATTGCCCCCGCCTACCACGTTAATGTGCACGTCCAAATGGGAGAAGTCCCGTCCGGTCACCCGCCGAAGGCATGTTTCGGCATTAAATACGGAGTCCTTGGCCATCGATCCGGCCGTATCGTTAAACCGCCACCGGCCACGACCCGCCTCATGGGCCGGAAACACCGCGGCCTCAATTTCGAGCACAATCCCATGATACCCGGCCACGGCCAATCCCAAGGCCCGACCCACCATGGGTTCACGGGTATAGGGCGGCGTAACCGGGGATAGGCGAGAGCGGCTAATCACTGTCGCCACGGTTTCCTCGGTCAGGGCCGTAGGCCGCTGACCGGTTCTCAGGTACGCGGTGGAAAACGCGTCCGCCACCAAAGTCACCGCCCGCCGGCCTTCCAGCGTGTATTGACTGACCAGGTCCGAAGCCTCGCGGGTAATCGAGACACCCAGCTTCTCCGCAGCTTGCCGTACGATGGTTTGAATATGATCGGGCGACAGCGGATCAAAGAAAATTTCCGCACACCGACTGCGGAGCGCCGGGGTAATTTCCTCCGGTGCACGAGTGGTCGCGCCAATCAACACAAAATCCGCCGGCGCCCCATCCTTGAACAACTTGTGCACATATTTCGGCACGTTCGGATCATCCGCGTCATAGTACGGCGAGTCAAAGTGGACACGTTTGTCTTCCAGCACTTTGAGGAGCTTATTTTGTAAAATCGGATCCATCTCGCCGATTTCATCGATAAAAAGGACCCCGCCGTGGGCATCCGTGACCAATCCGGTTTTGGGTTCCGGAATTCCGCTTTCGGCCAGGTCCCGCCGTGCTCCTTGATAGATCGGATCATGCACCGAACCCAAGAGAGGGTTCGTGACTTCCCGGGGATCCCACCGCATGGTTGAGCCGTCCGCTTCCACAAAAGGCGCCTCATCGCTAAACGGCGATTGCGGCAAGCGTTTGGCGGCTTCCAGCACTAGTCGTGCGACCGTCGTTTTGCCTACTCCGGGCGGTCCATATAAGAGGACGTGCTGCGGATAGGGCGAAGCCAACTTAGCCATGAGGCTCTGAATGGCCTGATCCTGTCCGACCACTTCCTCCAGCGTCCGCGGCCGCACCACCTCCAGCGCCGAACCTCCGAGCCCGGTGTGGTCTAATTCGACCAGCCGTTCAAATTTTTTCAGCGAATCGGGGGTCTCGGGACCCGCGTCTTCCTTCAGAACCTGGTTGCGAATATCCCGTACATATTCTTCATGGCGTTCTTGCATGCGCTCGGCGATTTTCTTTTCCAGTTCGTCTTCGAGGGTTCGCCGGGCGATGGCATCGGCCAGTTCATTTTCCAGTTCGGCCAGAAGGCGCGGAATATCTCGCCGGCTGGGTACCCGATCGAGGGAAGGGTCATCCCGGATCAGTTTCGCGAGGGCCAGCACCTTCAGCCCGATATCGTCGGATCGCAACTGTTTTAGGACTTGCAGTTTACCCGCCCGCAAGATGAGCCGCTCCGGACCGTACATCTGAATCAGAATTTGCTCCAACGCGGTCACCCGACGCTCTAAAGCGGTCGGGCCGCGACGCGTGGTGCGCTGGGTCGGTTGTTGGCTTTCCGCATTTTGTTCCATGAGAGCCCTCCTTTGGCCGGGCACGGCCATCAAAGCCTATTCCTGCACGACTTGTACGGTCATGTGAACCGTGATACCCGGGTATAAGTGGATGACCACCGGATATTCCCCGACATGGCGGATGGAGTCCACCGTAATTTTTTTGCGTTCAATGGGATAGCCTTGCTGGGCTAAAAGATCCGCGATATCTTGATTGGTCACCGCGCCGAACAACCGGCCTTGATCTCCTGTCCTTACTTTCAATGTGAGGACGCGACCCTCCAGCTGCCGGGCCATTTCCCTTAACCGGGCTTCTTCTTTGGCCTTTTTTTGTTCTTGGGAGTGTTTTTTGGCTTCCCACTCCTTGATCCGTTGGGGTGTCGCTTCAACCGCGAGATTTTTAGGCAACAGAAAATTGCGCGCGTACCCGTCTTTGACCTCTTTTAGTTCCCCGGCCTTCGCCATTCCCTTAACGTCTTGGAGAAAAATCACCTGCACGTTAGCACCTCCCCTGACCCGACGCAAAATCGCGAAAAGCAAAGGAGCACGCCCGGTGGCGTGCTCCTGGAGTGATTACTCGATCGTAAACGGCAAGAGCGCCATAATCCGGGAGCGTTTAATCGCCACCGTTAACTGCCGCTGATGCTTCGCGCAGTTGCCGGATATACGGCGGGGAAGGATTTTCCCTCGTTCCGTAATATACCGACGTAGCCGGGTGGCTTCCTTAAAATCGACGTGATCGATTTTATCCACACAAAATCCACAAACTTTCTTTTTGGGCCGCCGCCCACGTTCCTTGCGCATGAATTCCCTCCTCTCTCCGATTAAAAGGGTAAGTCATCCGGCAGCTCCGTTTCGTCCGCGCCAAACGACTCCATCGCTCCGCCTTGTGCATCACGGGGCCGATCCAAGAAGCGTACGCTGTCGCAGACCACTTCCGCCACCCGGCGTTTCGTGCCGTCCTGCGCTTCGTAGCTGCGGATTTGTAGTCGGCCTTCCACAGCTGCCAAGCGTCCCTTCGTCAGATGGTTACCGACGGTCTCGCCTAATTTACGCCACGCGATACAATCTATAAAATCGGTTTCCCGCTGGCCTTGTTGATTAGAAAACGGCCGATCCACCGCCAGGGTAAACGACGCGACAGGCACCCCTTGAGGGGTATAACGCATTTCCGGGTCACGGGTCAGCCGCCCGATTAACACAACGCGATTTAGCATGGTGGTTTTCTCCTAATCGTCTAAACGAACCACGATTGAGCGAATAACATCGTCATTGATGCGTAAAATACGAGTGATTTCGTTGGCGATGTCGCCGCTACCGGTAAAGTTGACAACGACGTAAAACCCTTCCGTGTAGCCTTGAATTTCGTAGGCCAACTTGCGACGGCCCCATTTGTCGGTTTTCTCGACAGCGCCGCCGGCCGTCTGAATCATCTGGGAGAACTTTTCAATGTCCTCCTGCAAGGCTTCATCGCCGAGATCGGGTTTCAAAATATACATGAGCTCATATTGAGCCAAAGCTTGTCACCTCCTCTGTGGACTCCCGCTTTGCGGGGGGCTCCGAACACCGGAGCAGGGTGGTGTGGGCATACGGACCCAAACATGGTAAGTATAACAGCCTGATGCGTCGGGCGCAACGATTAACCGGGTTCATCCGTTACATGGGGCCAATGCTGGCGCACCGCTTTTTCGAAGGTTTTCCGAGGCATCATCACCCGATGGCCACACCCTTGGCACACCAAGGCAAAGTCAATCCCGGTCCGGGTAATGATCCAGCGCTTACTTCCGCACGGGTGGGGTTTTTTCAGTTCCACAATATCGTGCAAATTATAGTGAGGACGCGTTTTGTCCATGGACGTATCCTTTCACCTGGCCCGCTAAGGGTAGCTCTTCCTCATATAATAGGCCCGCAATTCGGTGGCGCAACAGTTTCGTCAGCCCGGCCGCGGTCTCCGGCTCCGCAGGCGCCTGAAGGGCCCAGACAACTTGGCCGGGGGCTAAATCCTGAATTCCTAATACGGTGAGGCCCGGAATCTGATCCGCTAGCGTCTCGGCCAATCGAGTTAAAGCGCTCTCCACCCGGTGTGGGTCGAGATTCGGATCGAGAGGCACTTTCACCGTAATCAGGGTCTGTTCTCGTGAGTGATTTTGCACTTCTAATATGAGCCGATTGGGGACAATCGTGAGTTCCCCCTGAGGCCCCGCCAACCGGGTAACCCGGAGACCCAACTCGGTCACCACCCCGGTCAAATTGAGGGCAGGCAGCGTAATTTTATCGCCCACGCGATATTGATCTTCATACAGCAAAAAGAGTCCCGTTACAATGTCTTGCACTAATCCTTGGGCACCAAAACTGACGGCCAGACCGACGATGCCGGCACCCGCCACCAAGGATGTGGTGGGCACGCCGAATATATCCAACGCGGTCAGAATCGCGACAAAATCGACCGTATAACGCAGCACGGACGTCAATAACCGGTACAGCGTGGCCCGCCGTTGCTGGATTGCCGCTTCGGCCGGGCGGTGTTCCAAGTGGCGGAAAAAGCGCGCCCCGCCTTTGACCAGACTGCCCGCCACGACAACGACGACGGCGGCTTCAATGGCATGTAAAAGGAGATGCGGCGGCCAATGGATCATAAGTAGAGGCCTCCCGGGATCTTGGCCAAACGACCGACCCAACTCACCAACCAACTCGCCAACGGAGCTTTATGAATCGCCCCCAAAAGAGGGGTATGGGCAAACACGGGAACGGTCAAAATCAAGACCATGACCAATCCGGCGACAATGCCGTGCTCAAATAGCCCCGCCACGACGCCCCCTATGCGGTCGACGAGTCCGGTTACCCGAAAGGAATGAACCGTACGCGAAATGATTTGGCCGATGACGCGTCCCAAACCTTCGGCAAGCCCGACCAGGAGGAGAAACACGATCAGCGCCATTAAGCTTTGGATTAAATGCAGGGCTTGGCGATGCACGCTCGGAATGGTCGCCGCGGCCTGCGGTATCAGGTGAAAGACGGTCCGGTGAATCGTCGGTTGCCGAAGGAGCCAACGGGTCAGGCGAGTCTCTTCATGGCTGGCCACCACCAGTCCGACCACATAACCGAGCACGCTAAACACGACCGACACCAGTCCCCGGCGTAAGCCATACCATGCGCCTAGCAATAGATAGAGGGCTAACGAGGCGTTAATCCAGCCTGTCACGCGAATCCCCCTTTCCCTTATCGACTTGAAGCCGCCGGTTGCCACCAAGCTAAGAGATAGGCCATCAAGACCGCCGGTAACGCCGGGTCAATAGGGCCGCCACCATGCGCTACCAGAAGGTGTGCGGTAATCCAGGTCACCACCCCGCCGAGGCCGGTGATCAGAAAATCGGTTACCGCCCGATTGGCCGTGAGACGGCCTGTCCCCTGAATGCTGATACCGATCGCGGCCGCCAGCCAGGCCAACCAAAAAACCAGCAACACCTCGAAAAGTGACGGGTGAGGTGCCGGCATTACCGTGAGAAGCGTCGGAGGTAACAGCAGCGATACGAGTAGCCCCGCCGTCAACCGCCAGTGTCCATGGCGTTTTGTGCGTCTATTCATCGGTGAACACCCGCCGACAGAATCACGATCACCCCTATTGCGGCTAATATCCAAGGCCAGTAGATGAACCACCCGGTCGATTGTCCCTTTTGCGTCAGGAACCGACGCCGCTCGGCGTCGCCTTCCAAGCGTTGTGAGCGTTTAAAGTGGCGCACAAAGGCACCCATTTGACCGTCCCGACGATAAGCGACGGCTAAATTCCGATGCGCCGGGGCATATTCCGGGTCCACCTCTAACGCCAAATGATAATGCTGGATGGCCGTCGCGATATCGCCCCGTTCCAGGCAAATATTCCCCATATTGGTCAGTGCCGGCACATGGAGGCGGTCACGAGCCAGTGCTTCGAGAAAAAAATGCTCCGCCTGTTCCAGTTGACCCGTTTCCGCCAAAATCACTCCCATTTTATTGTACCCTTCCGGGCGGTCAGGGAAGCGATCGATCAGCTCTTGAAAAGTCTTCAACGCCTCTTCCCGATCGCCGCGTTGCCAATAGGCGTTACCGCGGGACAACAATTGTTGTCCTTGCTCGTCCCACTGAATCACGATGCCTGGTCATCCTTCCCGGAGTGGTTTCGACCGGTTGACGATTAGCGGCAACCATAAGAGCAAGGAGACGGCGCCCATTACGGGATAGAGACGAGCCACTAATTGGCCGAAGGGCAAACCGGCGGCGGGTACCACCAGGACGAGTGCCCAGAGCCAACGACGGCCGTAGTGTGTTCGTATGGCCAACGCTTCTCCCACACCGGTCGTAAACAACGCCACCCATAAGCTCATCGCATAGAGCCGTCCCCATTGGCGACCGATCAGGGTCGCCAAATCCACCATCGGCAAATCCCGCACGGTTTCGAGGCGCAGTAAGGCGTGCACCTCCGCCGCGGCCAGCACCACCAAAATCCCGGTACCGGTCAGCGCCGCCTTAAGCGACGCCCGAGGCGACGGCATCGCACGGCCTAGGGCCATCAAAACCGCCATGGCGGTAAAGATATTATACGACAGATACGTCAATGCCGAGAGCATCCATTCATGCGGGGAAGAGACCGGTATCGGTTGCGCCGTCCATTCCCAGGTGCGATAAGAAACAAAGAGCGTCAACACGATGAGAAACGGTAATAAGAGGGTATTGACCCACTTCACGGCATTGGTGCCGCGTTCGACGACGACCAGGGTGGCCATAATCGTGATGAAGGCGCCTAAGCCGACGGGCCAGCGAATCAAGTGGTTTAACGCCGTGCCTCCGCCCGCGCCCACGACGGCGACGCCGATGACCAAAAACCCCAACACGACGGCATCGAGCACCGGTACCGCCCATGTCGGATAGGTATTTTTCAAGAGCTTGTCGATGGTCAATGACGGATCGTGGCGGCCGGTTTCCATGGCCAACCAACTGAGCAAGGCTAAAACGGCTCCGGTGACGAGCAGCGCCGGCGCGGCACCCCAGGTCCCGTGACGCGCAAAAAACTGCCAGATTTCCTGACCGCTGGCAAAGCCGGCTCCAATGACGGTTCCGGTGTATACCAATGCGGCCGGCAGCCACGAGGATTTCATCGAATCTGTCCCCCTCCCGGTACATCTATATCCGAGCTCGGGTAAAATAATTGAAGATATTTCAAGTTTATTTCGGAGGGCGATGGGATCATGGCAAACCGCGATTTGGGTTTTTCGGACCGCAATGATCTGCCCACCCTTCGCCGCATCGCGTTGAGCCACCCGGCGGTCAGCGTCGAAGTCGCCCTGGCCTTGAGTCGGCTGTGGCGGCAATTGGGGCCGCCGGAAGTCATTGTGTGTATTGGCACCGACCGGGCAACCGGTGATGCGCTCGGGCCGTTGGTCGGCACCTATTTAGGGGAGGTGGAGGGCTTTCCCGTGCCCATCGTCGGCAATTTGGAAGAGCCGATTCACGCCGTTAATTTACGACAATGGATCGAAAGCCGTCCGGAATGGCGGACCCGTCGGCTATTGGCCATTGACGCCTCACTCGGCAAACCGGAGGAAGTCGGGATGCTGTCGGTCGGCTTGGGCCCGCTGCGCCCCGGCGCCGGCGTGAACAAGGATTTACCGGCCCTCGGGACCTATTTTATTACCGGAACGGTCAATGTCGGCGGCTTTCTGGATTATTTTGTGCTCCAAAACACCCGTCTCTCCCTTGTTATGAAAATGGCCCGCGCCATTAGCGTGGGCCTTCAACAGAGTTTTTCTATGCTTTAGGTTGCCGAACATTCATCGCCATATCGATGGCTTGTTTTTCTTCCTGGCTTAACGTATAGCGGCTGCCTTGGCGTTCCACCGGTTTGGCGTATAGTCGCACTTCGTCGCGAGCCCAAAGACTCGTAATGACGACCCCGTCCCCTTCGTCGTTTAACATGGCCAGCGAAAAGGAGAGGTCGGATCCCGTGTCAAGAAAGGGATTGAAACGGACCAGGCCCACGCGATTTAATACGGCGCGCCCCCGGGTTTCCAATTGGCCCACCCGTTCCGTCAGGGCGGCGAGGTGGTCCTGTAAGGTGCCGACATCTTGGTTGACCGTTGCCAGTAGGGTTTCCCAGCCTTCCGGTCGGTGGCTTCCGATGAGTTTGTCCCAGCGTCGGCGGGTACGGCGACCGGCGGCTAGCGCCCAGAATGCCACGACCAGGGCGATGACGGCCAGCCCTCCGGCTGCCACTGCGATATCCCAGGCGTTAATCGCCATCACGATAATTCCTCCCAATCGATTTAAACGAAGGACAAGCCCAAATGTTTCAACCCGGCAAAGGCCATGGTCCAAATTAAAGCCGGCAGCAGATCGGCCAAGCGAATGATCGGTTTGTCGGCCAAGAAGTTCACACCGATCGCGGCCACCATGATACCCCCCACCACGGTCAGATCGTTTAATACCGCACCCTTTAATATCAGGGCCAAACTGTGCGCCCCCAGACTTAAGAGGCCTTCGTACAAGACGGTTACCGGTGCCGATAACACCACCCCCCAGCCCATGACCGACGACAGCAAAAGAGCGGTCGTGCCGTCCAAAAGGGCTTTAGTCTGCAGGACTGTCGGATGGTTGCTAAGACCCGCTTGGATTGAGCCGATTATCGCCATGGCGCCCACGTTAAATATGAGGGTGGCGGTGAGAAATCCCTGTACTGCTCCTTGTTGACCCGCCCACCGTTCAATTCGCTGCCCCATGTGGTCGAGGCGGTCCTGCAGGCCGAGGGCATGACCCGTCCACGCCCCTAACAACAAAGACAACAGGATATTGACGGGATCCGACATGGCCCAGGCCATTTTTAATCCGATTAACGAAACCACGAGTCCCAAAATTTTTGTGGCTTGATCGCGAAACTGGTGGTGGATACGTCGTCCCCATATGAGACCGATTAGCGTTCCCGCGAGAATACCTAGACCATTGATGAGTGCCCCAGTAAGATGTGTCATTGTTCCGCAAGGAACGCTCCTTCCAGTATTTGGTTCCTTAAAAATGTTCCTCAAGGAACATTTTTAGACCACAAACGGTCCGTGATCATCTGGACCCGGACTGTCTAACAAGCTTAACAGCCGTTCCAACTCCTCTAAGCTCCGGTAAGGAATTTCAATTCGCCCTTTGTTGGCATCCCCCCGCAACGTGACCCGCGTGCCCAACCGGCGTCGCAACCCCGCTTCCAACGCCCGTAAGTGCACATCGTCGGACTTCGCGGTCGGCGGGGGCGGAACCTCTGGTCGTTTAGCCCATCCTTCCAGTTGCTTAACGGTCCATCCCTCTTGTCCACACCGCTCGGCTAACTCGACACGCCGCGGGCCGTCGATGGATAATAGCACCTTAGCGTGGGCTACTGAAATTAATTCCCGCCGTAACAATTCTTGGATTGACGATTCCAGTTGCAATAAGCGGAGGTAATTGGCCACGTGACTCCGGGATTTGCCCACCCGGGCACCGATTTCCTCTTGTGTCCATCCAAATTCGTCGATGAGTCGCGCGTAGGCCTGGCTCTCTTCGATCGGATTCAAATCGGCCCGCTGCAAGTTTTCGACCAATGCGATTTCCATGGCATCCCGGTCACTCAGTTCCCGGACCACCGCCGGAACGGATCGTAGCCCGGCCATTCGCGCCGCCCGCACCCGTCGTTCGCCGGCCACTAATTGGAAACGCCCGCCGACGGCACGCAAAACCACGGGCTGAATCACGCCATGAATGCGCACCGACTCCACCAACTGAGCCATTTCGTCCTCCGCAAAATCGCGACGAGGTTGAAACGGATTCCGATCGATAAGGTCAACCGCCACTTCACGCGACCACCCCTCAGGCGAGGGGGAACCTGCGCTACTCGCGTCGGCCATCTTATCCGGAATCAACGCCGACAAACCACGCCCTAATCCGCGCGGCTTAGCCATGTTGAATCACCTCCTCAGCCAAGAGACGATATCCTTCGGCGCCACGAGACTTTGGATCATAACGAAAAATCGGCAATCCATGACTGGGCGCCTCACTTAGCCGTACCGTCCGAGGAATCACCGCTTGGTACACTTTTTGCTGAAAATGTTGCCGCACTTCTTGGGCGACCTCGGCCGCCAAATTGGTCCGCCCGTCGTACATGGTGAGCAGCACCCCTTCCAGCTCGAGGGCCGGATTAAGCCGTTGCTGTACCAATTGAATGGTGTTTAATAATTGGGCCAGCCCTTCTAACGCAAAGAACTCGCATTGAATGGGGATCATCACGGAATCGGCCGCCGCCAGGGCATTAATGGTTAAAAGCCCCAAAGATGGGGGACAGTCGATGAAAATATAATCATACCGGCCGCGAAGCGGCTCGATCCGCTCACGCAACAAAAGCTCGCGTTGCGCCCGGTTGGTGAGCTCGATTTCGGCCCCGGCCAAATCCATGGTTGCCGGCAACAAATGAAGCCCCACCACCTCGGTGGTCACTAACGCGTCTCGAATCGGCGCCTCACCCAGCAACACGTCATATAACGATTCATCCACCGTATCTTTGGCAATACCGAGTCCGGTCGTGGTATTCCCTTGCGGATCGATATCAATCGCCAATACACGTTTACCTTGATCGGCCAGATAGGCGGCGAGGTTAATCACGGTAGTGGTTTTCCCTACTCCGCCTTTTTGGTTAGCGACGGCGATCACCCGACCCATGATTGATCCTCCTCAAGACCCACGCTCATACGCATCGCTTTTTCTATTTTTTGATCGCGCGCCCCAAGTGTTGCGGGGCCCGTGGATAACCGGCGGGCGTCGACGAGACCTTCTTGATCAGTAAAATTTGATCCGGTTGTCCCGTCGCATCAGGAGCGTACCCGGGTACCGCCTCGTCCACCCGGCCCCCCAAAACCTCAGCCAACGCCGTTTCCTCCGCAGATAAAAATCCGGTCCGGGCGCTTTTAAAAATGGCTACCCGCCCGCCAACCGCACAAAACGGCAATCCTAACTCCAACGATACCGCAGTTGGCGCGACCGCACGGAGCGTAACCAGATCAAACGCTTCTCGCTCGCGAGCCTCTCGTCGAATCCACCCTTCGGCCCGATCCAATATCACCTTAACATGCTTTATCCCCAGCTTGTCCACTGTTTCCTGAAGAAAAATCGCTCGCCGGGAGCGCGATTCGACCAGCGTCCAATGGACACCTGGGGAAACAATCTGTAGCACCAACCCCGGAAAGCCGGCCCCACTCCCGATATCCAAGGCTCGTCCGCCACGCGGTACCCACGGCAATAACGCGAGGGAATCCGCAATCCCGCGTTGCCATAAGGCGTCATGGCTCCACCCGACCAAGTTACCCGGATAGGATTCCACCGCCTCGACAAACTGCTTTAACCGGACACGAGCTTCGTCACGGATATCAAATTTGTTTAGAACCTCTTCGGCAATGGGATCGTGCATGGACTACCCCTCCAAAAAATATAAACCGCGCCCACGCGCGGTTTAATGACCACTCGACCCGCTGTTAATGAGTCGCCGGCGTACCGCCGGCCGCACCACCCACGGGCTTTCGCAACAATATCGTGGTTTGGGCCACCTGAAAAATGTTCGACACCACATAATAAATGCTAAGCCCGGCCGGGAACTTAAACGCCACGTAACCAAACACAATCGGCATCATCCAGAGCATCATTTTTTGACTCGCCTGGGTTTCCGGTTGCGGAGGCGTCATCGCCATTGCCTGCTTCTGCATAAAGAAGGTGCTGACGGCCACTAATATCGCGAGGATCCCGGTATGATCCGGGTGTCCCAAATTTTTCCATATCCAGCTGCTGAGGTGATATTTGTCATAATGAAAGTTCCGTAATACGTCAAAGAGCCCGTACATCACCGGAATCTGCAAAATTAACGGCAAACACCCGGATGCCGGATTGACGCCCTCTTCTTTATAAAGCTTGGCAATTTCGGCATTTAAGGTTTGAGGGTTGCCTTTATGCCGTTGTTGCAATTCCCGTTGCTTGGGAGCCAAACGGGCCATTTTTTGCATCGATCGGGCTTGACTGATCCCCAGCGGCAACAAAACCAACCGGACGAGCAGCGTAAGGAGGATAATCCCGACGACATAACTCCCGCTCCAATGCGAAAACGCCACAAAAATGGCTGTCAACAGTCCGGTAAATGCGTGCCATATCCCCATACATTCTCCTCCTGCCCATTAGGGAACCGGATCATACCCGCCTTCATGCAATGGATGGCACCGGCTAATCCGCTTGATCGCTAACCAAAGCCCCTTGCCGGCCCCGTACTTACCGACGGCTTCCACCGCATATTGCGAGCACGTCGGAATATATCGACAGGACGGCGGGGTCATCGGTGATATATATCGTTGATACCCGCGAATCGCAGCCATAACCAACCGGGCACCCCACCGGACCCGGGTGCCCGATTCACTCCCGCTCTTTCCAGCAACCTGCACGACGCAGCACCCTCTTCAAAGCGCCCAGCACCTCATTCCAGGGAGCATCGGCCACCTCAGGTTTACCCATGACGACCAAGTCCCCGCACTCCCCGATATGCTCCGCCATTTCTTGTACGGCAGCGCGCAACCGCCGTTTGACCCGATTGCGCTCCACGGCACCACCGACCGCCCGCTGCGCCGTAAATCCAATGCGCACGGCGGCTTGGCTCTGAGGAAGAATGAAAAGGACCAGGAGCCGGTCACCAAACCGTCGCCCGCGCCTGATCACAGCCCCAAACTCCGCTCGTTTTTTGAGCCGAACGGGATGTTTCATCACCCGGCTAGCCGCTTGCGTCCCTTCTGACGCCGACGCCGCAAAACGGCGCGTCCTTGACGCGTCCGCATCCGCTGCCGAAACCCGTGCACCTTGGCCCGATGCCGGCGATTGGGCTGAAATGTTCGTTTCACAATCCTTCACCTCCCAGGCCCGCGCAAATCGTGATCTATTATAGCGACGGCTGATCTAAGGGTCAAGGACACCCGTCGTGTCGAATTCTT